>NZ_JAAAPK010000012.1 GCF_009909105.1 Corallococcus exiguus | reverse complement strand
CCCTCTCGCTGCGCTTTTCAGCGCTGCTCTTGAGGTGAAGCGCCCTCAAAAAATTGACTGCGGGTTTCCGCAATCCACTACTACTTGGGCTTGCTATTTGGTTTTCAAAGACCGAGCCGCTTGTTGCGACTTTGTTGCTTGCCGGTTTCTTTCAACCGACGGGGTTGCAGCTTCTATTTCAGTTCGCAGTCAGCGTCAACTTCGCTTTTGCGTCCTGCAGGCTTCTTCGAAGTTCGTCGGCGCCGTCCAGTGACTTCCGCCGCTTCTTTTCGAAGGGGAGCGGCTTCTACTTCAGCACCGCGCTCCCTGTCAACCGCTTGCTGTCAGCTTTCCTCACCGCTTTGCGTCCGTCGTGTTGCCTTCCGGACTGCTGCTTCTTCGGTGGGGCGCGGCTTCTATCTCTTCGCCGCGCTCGCTGTCAACTCGCTTGGTTGACTGCCCTATTTTCTTTTCGGTGCTGCTCTCTCCCCGAAGTGCCTTCCGCGCCAGTGCGCGGGCTTCGAGGTGAGGGGCGCGGCTTCTACCTCTTTGCCGCGTTCGGGATCAACAACCTTCGTCGATCCTTTTCTTCCCCCGCGCTGACCTTCCGAGGCCCAGGGGCCTGCCGGTCGTCGCGGAGGGGGCACTCTCTAACGCTTCGGGCCGAAGACGTCAAACCCTCGTTTGCGAGGGCCTGATCATTGGCGCTCCGACGAAAAGGAGCCTGAACGCCTGGCTGCGGGCCGCTCCGTTGGTCCGGACACGACAAGGCCCCCGACCCGGTGACAGGTCGGAGGCCCTTTCTCCCTACGGATGCCGCCTCAGCTCAAGGTGTCGCGGGGTCGAACGTGGAGATGCTCCAGCCCATGCGCTCGTGGCCGAACTTGTTCCAGTCCGGGTTCTTGCCGTTGACGACCTGGGCGTCCGTGTAGGACGGCGCCCCGGAGCCGGAGCCGGAGCCGGAGAAGATGTTCACGCTGATGGTGGAGCCCGTGTACGTCGGGTGCGTGTTGTCCGACTGGATGTAGTCGTAGCTGGTGCTGCTGTTCGCCAGGTGGCCGTTCGCGTCGCGCAGGGTGCTGCGCAGGGTCACGCTGATGCGCTGCACGTAGGCGTCCTCGGTCTCGCCGGCGCGGTACGCGATGGCCTCGGAGTCAATCTGGCCGTCGCCGTTGCGGTCGTAGTCCGACGCCATCATCTCCGCGAAGGCGTCCGAGCACTTGAAGCCGTACTTCGCCGCCAGGTTGCAGGCGCGCCAGTTGCTGCGCGCCAGCAGCGGCAGGAAGTACTGCTGCTTGTTCACCTTCTGGCCCGTCGTCGCGTCCGTGCAGGCCGTCAGCACGTTGTCCGCGTCATAGCCGGGGTAATAGATGTTGGAGATGACCTTCACCTTGGCGGTGGTCGCGTACTGGTTGATGGTCTGCATGCCACGTTCCATGTACGTGGTGCAGGTCGCCAGCGCGTTCTGCAGGCCGCTGTAGTTACAGGTGCCGGTCTGGTCGGTGAACGCGCTGCGGGCCTGCAGGTAGTCGTTGCCGCACATCTCGAACATCACGACGCGCGTCTTGGCGTCCTGCATGTAGGAGCGCTCGGAGACGATCTTGTTGTTGTAGATGTCGTCCGCCTTCGCGCCGGACTTCGTGCGGCGGATGACCTCCACGTTGGCGCCCCACTTCTTCGCCGCGTACTCACCCTCCACCACCGGGGCCGCACGACGCCCCACGCTGGAGATTCCGCCGTTATAGCCGGCGAAGATGGAGTCGCCGTAGGCCACCACCCGGTACGTCTGCGACGCCGAGCGGTTGATGGTCCACGACGTGTTCTGGTTGATGGTGCTGGCCAGCGCGGTGCCACTGAGGGTGGTGGCGGCGAGGACGGCGGCGAGGGACAGCCCGCTGCGACGAACGGACATACCGGCTCCTGAAGAGGTAGGGGGTTCCCGCCCCGGCAATGGGGAGAGGCCGCGCACGGTACACGGCTTTGATTCAGGAATCACTCCGCAGACCTGAATTAACTCCGCACTATGTATTCCATGTTGAACATGAATTCCGCCATGGTGCGTCAGAGGGGTGTTTTCGCACGCCCTTCTCTGACGCGGCGCTTCCGGTTGACGCGTTGTTTCACGACTAGAGTGCGTCCATGAACATCTCCGGGAGCGCCCGCGCACTGGGCCAGTGGCTGCTGTTGGGCGCCATCGTGGGGGGTGTGTGCGGCGCGGCGTCCGCGGTGTTCCTCGCGCTGCTTGAGGCGGCCACGGAGTTCCGGCTGGCGCATGAGTCGCTGGTGTACGCGCTGCCCTTGGCGGGGCTCGTCCTGGGCGCGGTGTATGGCCGGTGGGGTGCGTCCATCCGGGGCGGCAACAACCTGGTGCTGGACACGGTGCATGAGGGCGACGCGGTGATTCCCCTTCGCATGGCGCCCATGGTGCTGCTGGGCACGGTGCTCACGCACCTGTTCGGCGGGAGCGCGGGACGCGAGGGCACCGCGGTGCAGATGGGTGCGAGCCTGGCGGACCAGATTGCCTGGCGCTTCCGCGTGGCTCCGGAGACCCGGCGCGAGCTGCTGGCGGCGGGCATCGCGGGCGGCTTCGGTTCGGTGTTCGGCACTCCGCTGGCGGGCACGGTGTTCGGGCTGGAGGTCGTGTGCGTGGGCCGGCTGGGCTACGAGGCGCTCCTGCCCGCGCTCACGGCCGCCGTCGTGGGCGACCTGGTGACTCGGGGGCTGGGCATCCATCACACCGCGTACCCGGTGCCTCAGGCACTGGCGCTGACGTTGCCCGTGCTGGGCAAGTGGCTGGTGTTCGCGGTGGGCATCGCGGGCGTGGCGGTGGCCTTCATCGAGGGCACGCATGGACTGAAGCGGGTCCTGGAGCGCCGTGTGCCGTGGCTTCCCGTACGCATGGCCCTGGGCGGCCTGGGGGTGGTGGGGCTCTGGAAGCTCGCGGGCACCAGCGACTACCTGGGCCTGGGCGTGCCCGGCATCCTTCGCGCGTTCGAGGATGTGTCGCTGCCTTGGGGGACGTTCGCCTGGAAGCTCGTGTTCACGGTGGTGACGCTGGGCGCGGGGTTCCTGGGCGGTGAGGTGACTCCGCTGTTCTTCATTGGCGCGGCGCTGGGCAATGTCCTCGCTCGGCTGTTGGGACTTCCCGTGGACCTGGGCGCGGCGGTGGGCATGGCGGCGCTGTTCGCGGCGGCCGCCAATACGCCGCTCGCGCTGTCGCTGATGGCGGTGGAGCTGGTGGGCGCCTCCGTGCTGCCTCACGTGGCCATCGTCGCCACGGTGGCGTACCTGCTCACGGGCCACCGGGGCATCTATCCGTCGCAGCGCATCGCCCGGAAGAAGCTGGGCGGGCCTCTGCTGGACCGTATCGTCGCGTTGCGCGACCTGCACGCGGCGCCCCGGAAGGAATCCGAGGCGCCTCGCTGACGGTCGCTACCTGGAGGGGACGAGCCCCTCCGTGTGCCAGAACTCCACGTGCCCGGTGTCCAGCGAGTAGATGGCGGAGACGACCGCGAGTTCGCCCGCGTCGACCTTGGCCTTGAGGAGCTGGGAGCGCTCGGTGAGCTGGCGGGTGACGGCGTCCACGTTCGCGTGCGAGGCCTTCACCACCTTGGGGTCGTGCTTGTCCGCGTCCGTGAGGTGGGCGTCGATGAGGTTGCTCTTCACGGCGGAGACGAGCGCGTCGAGGTTGGGCGAACCGGTGCTCTGGCCGTCCGGGATGGTGAGACCCGCCTTCACGGCACCGCAGGACTCGTGGCCCATGATGACAATGAGGCGCACGCCCAGGTTGGCGACGCCGTACTCGATGCTGGCGACGACGAGGGGCTCCAGCTCGTTGCCGGCCTCGCGCACGACGAAGAGCTCACCCAGGCCCTGGTCGAAGACGAGCTCCGGGGGCACTCGCGAGTCGCTGCAGGTGACGACGATGGCGTGCGGGTGCTGCTCGTTGGCCAGCGCGTGGCGCACCGCGAGGGTCTGCGCGGGGTGGCGTGCCACGCCCTTGGTGAAGCGCAGGTTGCCCTGCTCCAGCCGGTGGAAGGTGACCGGCGGCGCTTCGGGCTTCACGGTGGGGTGGGACGGATGCGGGTCCTCGGCGAGCGCGGGCATGGCGATGCCCAGCAGCGCGACGGCCGCGGCGGTGCGAAGAAGAGGAATCATGGGGTGTGACCTGGAGTGGGGTGTACGCCGCAAGACGTGGGTCCGGGCGCCCCGCAGGGGTAACAGGGTGGCGAACCGGAAACCATGAACTCCATGGCAGGCTCCGCCGTCGTACATCCTCCTGCCTGAGGTTCAGGGCACTGTTTGAGCCGTCAGGCCCACTGCGCTGTCGTCCCTTCGCCTCAGCTCCGGGGTGGCCACCTGGAACTCCGTGGGCAGCATTCTCAGGATGCGTTCGCGGCGGTAACGGGCGCTTGCCAGGCGCTGCTCCAGGGCGGCCTTCTCGGCTCGGGCTGTTTTGTCGGGCGTCGCGGTGCGCTGGGTCAGCGCGGCCAACCTTCGCGATACTTCTTCAATCTCGCGGTCGATGAGCACCGGCTGGATGTTCCGCTTTGCTTTCGCCTTGCGGCCCTGGGCGTTGTTTTCAATCCAGACCGGCAACACTGAAACATCCGCCAGGGACACCGGGGCTCCGGGCTCCGCCCTGGTCACTCCGACTCGCAGGAGCAGTGTGTCTCTCTTGTCTCCGTCCTTGCCCAGCTGCCCCTTCACGTGACGGTAGAAGCGCGCCTGGTTCGCCACCAGGTTGCCCAATGAGTAGGCGATGAAACCCCGGCGCCCGGACTTCGTCGTGTATGCCTCCAATGGCTGCAACACGTGCGGATGGTGGCCGATGACCGCGAAGGCTCCTGCTTCCAGGAAGGACTGCCCCAGGGCCCTGTCCAACGGGTGCGGCGTGTCCGTGTACTCGCGCCCCCAGTGTCCCATCACGAAGAGCGCGTCACACTTCGCTGCCGCTGCTCGCACCCGCTCCAGTGCCTCCTCCGGTTTCAGCCCCCTTCTCGAGGCGTGCTCCGGGTAGGGCAACAGCGCCACGTGCGGCGCGTCCGTTTCCTTCGGGTTGCTGAAGCCGTTCAGGCTCCTCGTGAAGGAGAGGAAGCCCAGCTTGAGGCCTCGCACCTCCATGAACACCGGCTCCCAGGCCGCGTCTCTTGTCGTCCCCGTTCCCGTGTGGCGCAGGCCCGCTGCGTCCAGGTGTCCCAGCGTCTCCACCAGGCCTTCCACGTGCTGATCCCTTGCGTGGTTGTTGCCCGTGGACACCACCTTCACTCCGGCGTTCACCAGGGCCTGCACCATGGCTGGGGGCGCGTTGAAGACCAGCTCCTTCGTGAAGGCCTTGGTGTTGGCCGTGACCGGCGTCTCCAGGTTCACCACGCCCACGTCCGCCGTTCGCAACACATCCGACAGCGGGCCGAAGACGTGGTCCCAGCCTTCGTGGTTTCCACTGCGCGCGTGGGCCTTCGCCACCGACTTCACCTCGCCGTGCGGAATCACGTCTCCACCAAAGACGAGCTCCACTCGCGCGGGCGCAGCCATCCCCCACAGCGGGATGAACACCAGCAAGGCCCCCCACCCTCGCATCAGTCCTGCTCCCGCACCCCGATGAAGACTTCCCGGTGCCAGGGGTCCCTGCGTGTCGTCGCGGGACAGCCGGCCTCTCGCATCCATTCGAGCCAGTCTTCACGCCGGAACAGACCGAAGCGGTGTCGCTCCTGCGACATGCTCACCGTTCCGTCCGCTTCGCGCAGCAGATAGGCGAACGCGGTCTCGAACGTCTCGTCGTCCGGGTCCGGATCCCAGGTCCACATGAGATAGCGCATTCCTCGCCCGTCCGGCCCGTCGTGGCCTCCGGACTCGGTGAGGGGCTCGAAGGTCTCACGCACGCAGTCCGGCAACAGCACCACCCGGCCTCCCGGGCGGCAGTGCGCAGCAGCCGTATGGACCGTGGCTCGCGCATCCTCGCGATCCACCGCGTACATGATGGCGTCGTGCACCATCACCCGGTCGAACGTGCGGCCCAGCCGCAACGAGCGCATGTCCCCCACCCGGTGCTCGCACTCCGGATTCACCTTGCGGCTCACCGCCACCATCTCCGCCGAGCGGTCCGTCAGCGTCAGCGTGAAGTGCTTCTTCATGTGGAAGGCCAGGCTTCCTCCGCCCGCCCCCAACTCCAGCATCGTGCTCGCCGGGCCCTCCTCCGGATGCAACATGGGGAGCAGGTCCTCCGCCTCCTCCCCGTACTCCTCCGGTGGCGAGAACAACGGCCACCAGCCGGCAAGGTCGGTGTAGAGCTGTGGCTCCTCCACGGGAGGCGGGAGCACGGTGCGCAACGACGCCATGGATGACTTCCTCGGAGATGGGGCACCGTTCTACCGCCCGGACAACCCGTGCGTCCATGAGGCCTAACGGACCTGGATGGCGTCCGCGACCACGTAGGTCCCCGCCGTCACCCACCGGCTCAGCTGGACCTTGTTCCACCCCGCCGGGAAGCTCCACGTGCCGAGCGTGTTCCACCTTGCGCCGTTGACCGTCTGGTTCACCTTCACATTCGCCAGCTGCGTGCCGGATGCGTTCGTGACGATGAAGGGCGCGACCGTGGAGCGGTCGCTCGCCGCCGTCCACCACGCGTCCACCGTCTTCGTTCCCGCCGCGGCCATGTAGAACCAGAACGTCGCAGGCTCCGACACCGCTGCTCCCGGGGACACCAGGTAGCTGGTGCCGTAGTAGCCCGCCACGTTCGTGGAGGACGCCCAGCTGGTGCCCGTGAGCTGGATGTAGCCCTTGGCCTGGTCGTTGTTCGCGTTGTTGCTGTCGATGACCAGCCCCGTCGACGAACCTCCGCCGGACGTCCACAGGTACGTCACGTCCACCCAGTCGTTGTTCGACATCCCCAGGTCCAACCAGAACGTCCCGTCCGCGAGGTCGATGCCCGCGGGGTTCGCCGGCCGGCGACCGAACTGGTCCAACCCGCCGTTGAAGTTGTCCTGGTATGCCGCCTGCGCCTCCGGCTTGCCCTGCGGCAGCGTCTTCCACATCTCGCGCACGCTGGACGGGTTCCAGTAGTCGTCCTTCGTGTTCCACGGGCCCACGTCCCAGACGGACGTCGTCGCGCACTTCGCTGTCTTCGAATAACAGACGCGTACCTGGTACTCGGAGCCTCCGTTCGACGCGAGCCCTCGCCTTGAAGGCAGCGCCACGAAACGGTCGTTGGTCTTGATGACGTGGCCGTTCGCCGTCGTGCCTCCCACCAGGCCCTCACGGGTGGCGTAGACGCGGTAGGTCAGCGGCGCGAGCGTCTGGAGCCCCTCCTCCGTGCCTCCTTCGCGCCAGCCCTCCAGGCCCACCGTCTGGACCACGGGACCGCGGCCTCGCTCGTCCGCGATGAGCGCGAGGCGCACCTGCACCTCCGTGCCCGAGCGGGGCAGGCGTACGGCTTCGTCTCCCGTGGCGGTGCGCCATTCGCTCCAGGCTCCTCCGGGGGTTCTCACGCGTACGTCCACTTCGACGCCCTGCCCCAGGCCTACCGCCGCCTGGACCTGGGGACGGAAGGTGTCCACGGGCTGCTCGAGCGTGCGCGCCGGGAACTCGAAGAGGCCCGTGAGCCGGCTCAGGCCTTCGGGACGGCGCATCACGGCGTTGGGTTCGTAGAGCAGCCCGTCTCGCGTGCCCACGAGCTCCGACGTGCCTGCTCCGGCGGAAAGATTCTCCGTCCAATGCTGCGTGCCGGGCTCCGCCGCCTCCACTCCTTCCGCGAAGACCGCGCCCAACATCACCGCCATCAGGGTGGACCGCCACGACGCGCGCATGCCTGGACTCCCGGGAAATGGACAAAACGTTTAGACCGTTCAACGTTTAAATCCGTCTTTCCCAGTTCTCAAGAGCCAAGGCGTGAAACCGTCGTGGCTCGGTGCATCACGTCCCGTTGATGACGGAGCGGATCCATAACGTGTACGTGGCCACGTTGGTGAACAAGGAGAAGGTGTTGCACTGGTTGGAGCCGAACCCGCTCACAATCCCATACAACTTCCCGTTGAAGGCCAGGGGTCCGCCGTCATCCTTCGTGCAGACGTTGGCGGTGGCGCTCGGCGCCGTGCACAACACCGCGCCGTTGACGTAGTCGCTTCCCACCATGTCTCGGCAGGTGGCCGTGGAGGTGATGCTCAGGCTCACTCGCTTGAGCGCATCGGAAGTGGGCGCTGTCTGGGTGCGGCCCCAGCCGCTCGCGACGTACGGCGCACCCAGGGGCGCGGGCGCATCCGGCAGCGTCAGCGTCCGCACCGCCTGGGAGAGATTGAAGGGCTGGGCGAGTTGGAGGAGCGCGACGTCGTGGACCGACCCGTCGTAGGACGGGTGCATCACCTTGCGCGATACCGCTCGGTACTGCTCGTCCGCCTCCACCGAGCCCAGCCGCAGGTCTCCCGCGTAGATGCGCATGGACGCGGGGGTGACGCCCTCGACGCAGTGGGCGGCCGTCACCACCCAGCCGGCCCGGAGGAGCGTGCCTCCGCAGGTGAATGCGCCCGTCACGTGGAGGCGCACCTGGTGGGGCAGCTCGTACCGGGCAGCGATGCCTCCGCCGATGAGCTCCTGGGTCTGGACACCGGGGACAGCTACCTCATCCGGCTCTCCACCACAGGCGAGGAACCCCAATGCCATCAACGCGGATGCGAAACGGGATGTCTTCATGCGGTGAGGCATGAAGGATTCATGCCTCACCGTCAATCCTGGAAATCGAGACTAGTCAGTCCACCGACTTCGTACCGAAGAGGCGGTCTCCCGCGTCGCCCAGGCCGGGCAGGATGTAGCCGTGCGAGTCCAGCTTCTCGTCGATGGCGGCGGTGAAGACTCGCACGTCGGGGTGGTGCTCGCGCAGGTTCGTCAGGCCCTCCGGACACGCGAGCAGACACACGAAACGCAGTGAGCCCGGGCGGCTTCGCTTCACTCGCTGGAGCGCCGCCACCGCGGAGTTGCCTGTCGCGAGCATCGGGTCGCAGACGATGACGTCTCGGTCCTCCAGGTTGGCGGGCACGCGGTAGTAGTACTCCACCGCGCTCAGGGACTCCGGGTCGCGGTACAGGCCGATGTGGCCTACTCGCGCGGAGGGGACCAGTTGGAGCAGGCCGTCCAGGATGCCCTGCCCCGCTCTCAGGATGGGCACCAGCACCAGCTTCTTGCCGTCCAGCGCCCAGCCCGTGGTGCGCGCCATGGGCGTTTCAATCTCCTCCTCGCGCAGCTTCAGGTCTCGCAGCGCCTCGTACCCGAGCATGAGGGAGATCTCCTCCAGCAGCGCCCGGAAGGACGCCGTGCTCGTATCCGTCCTGCGCATCACCGTCAGCTTGTGCTTCACCAGCGGGTGATCCACCACCGTGCAGTTCGGGAAGTCCATGTGTCGCCGTCCTTGTATGGGTTTCAGAACACCGTGCCGTCACTGCGGATGCGGATGGGCGGAACGCCTCCGGGGCGCAGCTCCGCCGCCACCCGGCGCCCCGCCGTCCATGTGCCGCCCTGGAGCACCTTCGCCAGCGGCAGCTCCTCCGCGCTCAATTCCAGACGCCCTCGCACCAGCGCGGCCACGCGGTCCAGCAGCGCCACCGTCAGCGCACGCCACTCCACGATGGGCGGGTCACCCGGGCCGTAGACCTCCGTCGTCAGGCGCGGGTCCTGCGGCACCAGCACGCCCAGGTCCACGAAGAGGCCTCCGTTGCGGTACTCCGGCAGGCCGGTGAGCGCGTCCAGCTCCGTCACCGTCACGCCGGCTTCCGCCAGCGGCTCCACCAGCGAGTACGCCAGCCACTGGGACAACTTGTGGAAGGGCACCAGCGCGTCCGCGCTCCCCGGCGGCCCGAGCGCCGGATGCGGCCACACGTCCCCCAGGTTCACTCCGTCCACCGTCGTGCGACCCGGCCAGATGGGGCCCAGCACCTCCAGCAGCGTGCCCAGGACCTCCGCCGCTCGCACGCTGCGGCGGTGCGCGGCCAGCATGTCGAACAGCGACCCCGGCCTGGGCAGCACTCGCGACAGCGCCTGCATGAGGTGCAGGCGCCCCTCCACTCCCAGGAGCGGATTGGACTCCGACACCTGGAGGCCTCGCTCCAATTGCTCGCGCGTCATGCGGCCCAGGGCCTCCGCGTCCGCGCGCAGCGGCCGGTCTGGATCCGACGAGAAGCCGCCCGCCATGAACATGCGCAGCGACGCCACCGCCAGTCCCTCCGAGCGCACGTAGGACGCGCCTCCGGGTTCCTGGTAGCGCCACGCGGGTCCGCTGCCCGCATCCAAGAGCACGCTCACCACGCCCAGGTCCACCTTCGCCCTGGCTCGTTCCTCCGGCGGCAGCGGGGCCAGCTTCGCCTCCAGTTGCGCGAGCCTGGGCACTCCTCCCGCGTCGAAGTGCCTCCAGCGGCTGTGCACCGGGATGTCCAGGCGGGGGTATGCCTCGTGCGTCACCGCCAGCACCCGGTCCACCACCGTGGGCAACCGGGACGGCTCCACCCGGAAGTACTCCAGCCGGCCGGCGAGCCCCAGGTCCAACACCTGATGACAGCGCTCGCGGATGGCCGCCGGGCTGCGCAGCCATGCCACCGTCGGGGACACCTCCTGCACCCGGATCGCGTCAAGCATCGAGGTCCCGTCCCTTCACCTGCGCCAGCTCCCCCGCATCCGCCACCGGCCCTCGCGTGAAGTAGCCCGCGGCCTTCTTCGCCTCCATCTCCACCTTCGCGTCGGCGGGGATGAGTCCGTCCGGGATGGGCACCCGCTCGAGAATCTCGATGCCCGAGCGCACGATGGCGTCGTGCTTCATGTCGCTCATGGAGATGAAGCGGTGGATGCGCGTGATGCCCAGCCAGTGCAGCACGTCCGGCATCAGCTCCTGGAAGCGCATGTCCTGCACGCCCGCCACGCACTCCGTGCGGTGGAAGTACGTGGCCGCGGAGTCTCCGCCCTCCTGGCGCTTGCGTGCGTTGTAGACGAGGAACTTGGTCACCTCGCCCAGCGCTCGGCCCTCCTTGCGGTGGTAGACGATGAGCCCCACCCCGCCCTGCTGCGCCATCCGCACGCACTCCTCGATGCCGTGCACCAGGTAGGGCCGGCAGGTGCAGATGTCGCTGCCGAAGACGTCCGAGCCGTTGCACTCGTCATGCACCCGCGCCGCCAGCGGCACGTTCCGGTCCGCGAGCGAGGTGATGTCTCCAAACACATACAGCGACAGACCGCCGATGGGCGGCAGGAAGACGTGCAGGTCCGGGCGGGTGATGAGCTCCGGGTACATGCCTCCGGTGTGCTCGAAGAGGCCGCGGCGCAGCGCGCCCTCCGTGAGACCGAAGCGTTCGGCGATGCCGGGCAGGTACCAGACGGGCTCCACCGCGGCCTTCACGACCTTCACGTCACCGTTGGCAGCGACGAGGTCGCCGTCCACCTTGAGGCGCCCGGCGGCCATGGCCTCGCGCACCTCCGGCATGTTGATGTGGGCCCGGGTGACGGCGATGGTGGGCCGGTAGTCCACGCCCTGCTCGGCGTAGGCCCGGAACACCTGCGATGCCACCGCTCCCCAGGGGTCCAGCGACACGATGCGCTTGGGGTCGCTCCACCCCGGATGCGGGCCCACCTGCGCCGCCGGCGAGGTGTTGGTCAGGTCCGCCTTGTGGTCCTGCGGCAGCTTGCCCGCGGAGACCGCCAGCGCCCGGTAGATGGAGTACGCACCCGAGTGCGTGCCGATGACGTTTCGGCTCGCGGGGTCGGAGAGCGTGGCCACCACCGGGCCCCGGCGCAGCGGCTCCGACTCGCCCCAGCGCAGGGGGACTCCGGGCGCCTGCCCGTCGGGATGGGACGTAAGACGGATGTGATTGACGGGCTTCTTGTCAGCCATGGGTGCACCCTCCTTGGGGGGCGCGGGAGAGGAATGATGTCTGGGAATGGAAAGACGCCGACGCTCGGCGTCAGCTCATCCACGAGCCGTCGGTGCGCGCGGACCACTTGCGCGTTACCTTCTTGAGCTGGCTCCAGAAGTCGAGGCTCGACGGTCCCGTGATGTCCCCGTGGCCGAACTTCGACTCGCCCGTGCCGCCGAAGGAGAAGGGCTCGCGCGGCACCGGCACGCCCACGTTCACGCCCACCATGCCGGCCCTGGCGCCCTCCACCACCGACTGGGCCACCGCGCCGTTCGTGGTGAAGATGGACGCAGCGTTGCCATAGGGCGACGCGTTCTCCACCGCGAGCGCCGCCGACAACGTGGGCACCCTCACGATGGACAGCACCGGGCCGAACAGCTCGCGCCTCGCGGCCTCCATGTCCGGGCGCACGTTGTCCAGCACCGTGGGCCCCAGCCAGTGGCCGTTCGCGTACGCCTCGCCCGCGGGCCGCCTGCCTCGCCCGTCCAGGAGCACTCGCGCTCCGTCCGCCTGGGCCTTGGCGATGGCCGTCTCCAGCCGATCCACCGCGCCCCGGTCGATGAGCGCTCCCATGCCCGGGCCGACCTCCAGGCGCGAGGCTCGCCGGAGGATGTCGTCCACCAGCGGCTGCACGTCTCCCACCGCGAGCATCACGCTGGCCGCCATGCAGCGCTGGCCCGCGCAGCCGGTGAACGAGTCCACCACCGCCTGCGGCGTGAGCTCTGGATCCGCGTCCGGCACGACGATGAGGTGGTTCTTCGCGCCGCCCAGCGCCAGCACGCGCTTGCCGTGGCGGCTGCCCTCCACGTAGACGTGCCGCGCGACCGGGGACGAGCCCACGAAGGCCAGGGCCTTCACGTCCGGGTGCTCCAGCAGCGCGTCCACCGCGGGCTTCGCGCCGTGCACCACGGAGAAGACGCCCGGTGGATAGCCCGCCTCCACCATCAGCTCACCCATGGCGGTCGCGGTGAGCGGCACCTTCTCCGACGGCTTGAGGATGAAGGCGTTGCCCACCGTGACGGCAATGGGGAACAGCCACAGGGGCACCATCGCGGGGAAGTTGAACGGCGTGATGCCGGCGACGACGCCCAGGGGCTCGCGGCGGTATTCGCAGGTGACGCCCCTGCTCACCTCCAGGTGCGCTCCGCTGTCCAGGTTCTGGAGCGACAGGGCGAAATCACAGACCTCCATGCCCTTGAGCAGGCCCGCGCGGCCCTCCGCCACCGTCTTGCCGGATTCGCTCGCGGCCAGGTGCGCGAGCCTTTCCAGGTGCGTCTCAAGCAGCGTGCGGAAGCGTTGCAGGAATTGGGTGCGCTCGCGCAGCGGGGTGACGCGCCAGCCTTGCGCGGCGGCCTTCGCGGCCTCCACGGCCTGGGCGACACCAGACGCGGTCGTCAGCGGCACCCGGCCGATGAGCGCGCCGGTATAGGGACTGCGAACATCCTGCGCGGACGCTCCGGACGGAGAGACCCACTCTCCGCCCACGAGGTTGCGACAAGAGACCACGCTCTCGGGTAACCGAACAAAGGACACGCGCACCCCCCCGGTGTTGCGTGACAAATGGGCGGCAAGGATAGACGCAAAGCCGGAAGCCAGGGCAAGGCGGGGAGCGTCACCGTGTCATTGCTTGATCGGAAGCAATGGATCTCCCCATGTTGCTCTGTCGCAAACCCGACCGATGCACGGGTGCGCGAACGTGCGCGCCGCGCCTCGTCAGGCCTGGGAGAGCATCCGCTGGTGCCGCTCCGACAGCGCGGAGGTGTCCGTGAGGGTGCGCAGCTCCGCGATGGCGGTGGCGTCCTCAGTGTCCGGGTTGAGGCCGAGCGAGATGGCCTCCAGGTACAGCTCCAGCGACAGCAGGAAGCGCGAGTCGGCGGTGAGGGGGTCTCCCTGCTCGCGCATCAACTCGCCGTCCTCGCGCACCAGCTTCGCGAGCATGCGCGCGCGCGAGGCGGTGCCGAGCAGGCGCGAGGTGGACTCGGCGTCCGCGAGGATGAGCGCGCCGTACTCCATGCCCAGCACGGTGAGGGCGGTGTCGCGGATGTGGTTGCGTGCGTCCCCATACCGCTTCTCCTTCCGGGCCTTGAGGATGCTGGCGATGGCGGCGGCGAACTGCTCGGCGGCGCGCTCGATGAAGTCCTTGCGGAGGGACATGGGTCCCGCAAGGTAAGCCCGACCCGGGGCATCCGCACGTTTCCCACCGTGGGGGCACTCTTCTGTCACATGAAACCCAGGAGGTTTCTTGGCTTCAGTGCCTTGGCGTGAGGGGGGAGTGTCCGGTGGACGCACTCCCTTTGCCCGGGAAGCGCGGCGGCACCTGTGTAGCGCGTGCCGCCGCCCATCACCCATCCAGGGCCCGCGGCCTCAGTCCGCGATGGACCACGAGTCCGCGCAGGGCTCGATGTCCGACGGGTTGTAGATGCTCGCCAGCGTCGGCGTCATGTTGCCCGAGGAGGGGATCTGCGCCACCAGGTCATCCCCGATGAAGAAGCCCACCACGTAGCTCTCCATCTGGGAGCAGACCCCCATCTGGAAGACCGGCGCGGCGTTCGGCTGCACATCGAAGGCCTCCAGGTAGACGACGCCCGACAGGCCGACCCGCTTGTAGAAGACGACGATGTCGAACCAGTCCGCCGAGGTGAGGTTGCGCACCGTCACCGTATAGATGTCCTCCAGCAACGCCCCGGACGAGGACGGCGTCCCCCCAGCCAGGATGGACAACGGACGGGCCGTCACGGGACGGAGCGCGAGCAGCGCCCGGGCCTCCGCCGTGCCCGGAAGCGTCCCATCGAACTGGGACACCAGCCGCAACAACCCTACGTCCACGGGGTCCTGGGCCCTCAGGGTCACGGAGACGAGCCCCTCCGCCTGGATGCGAGCGAGCAGCGCCTGGGCACGCGCCGCCATCCCCTCCTTCCGCGACGACGTCCCACTCCCGGACGCCGGCCCCTCCGCGAGGACAGTCGTGGAACCCAGCAGCATGCACATCGAGGCAACGACGGTCAGCAACCGCTTCATTGGCAATCCCTCCCACTTGTCAGTGATTCACAATCCCTACCAAATGGCCTCAAAGCTTTTCAAGATCTTTCCTGAATTTACCATCTGCGTATGGATTTTCGATTGAGGCTGGAAAGGCATTCCGGGAGCCGGCGCGGCGCCTGGGGGCACATCTGACAGGCTTCTGGGGCGCACCATGACAAACTGTCGCGGTCCCAGGCGGGGAGGCACCCCATCCGCGAGGAATCCCAGTGGGTTCCAGACGGCATAGCGATTGCTAAGCTTTCACCCAAAAGGAGTCAGGCCATGCCCCTGTCCATGATGAAGTCTGGGATTCGCGCCGCCATGCTGCTGTCTGTCTGCATTGCTGGAAGGACTGCCTGGAGCGAGGAGGTCCAGCTCACCGTCCAGGACGTGCCCCAGCCGCTCGCCGCCGCGGTGAAGCAGTTGGAGACCCGCGAGGGGTGGGGCATCACCTATGAGGAGCCGCCCGACAGGCCCGCGCCGAAGGGCTCCATCACCCTGACCTATGCCGTCACGGACGCCACCCGGACGGATGCCAAACTCCAGGAGGAGGTCCTCACGCGGCTGCTCGCGCAGCAGGCCGGGAAGGAGGCCCCGCGCTTCCGGTTGGTGCAGGCGGGAGGACTCTGGCACGTCACGCCCGAGCAGGGCTCTCCACTGGAGACACCCCTCACCCTGCCCCGCCAGGAGCGCTCCCTGGGAGAGATCCTCCGGCTCCTCTGCGCGGAGGTCTCGAAGCAGAGCGGGACGCAGGTCGAGCTGGGGAGCACGGCCGGGCTTCCGTTGGAGAGCCGGGTCACCCTGGAAGCCGTGACCCGGGAGCCCGCGCGGGCCGTGCTGGCGCGGCTGCTGAACACCCCTCCCCGGCGTGCGGCGTGGACCCTGAAGACGCAGGGCCCGGAGCGGAAGTTCATCCTTTCTCCCCACCGGATCTTCCGTCTCACGGGCGGCACGCCGACGACCGCCGGGAGCGCGCCGGGGCCGGCTCCATCGAAGTGACCCACCCGTGACCTTCGGATGAGGAGGGCTTCCGGCGGGATTGAACGACCAGACCCAAGGTCCGGTTGCGTATCCCGTTCAAGCGCGGATCCACGGGAGCCCCGGAGGATTCGCGCGCCCCCCGACGTCATTCATCTGGAGAGTCCACCGTGGGAGCGCCTTTCGCTCGCGCACAGCTGCGTCCGTTGTCCGAGGCACCGGTCCTGGAATGGGGGATCCGGTGGGACGTCACCGACTCCGAGCGCATCCGCATCATCCTCGCCACCGCCGCCGCGATGGGCTCGTCCGCCCTGCTGCGACGGGGAGACATGGCGTCGCCGCTGCGGCTGGAGACGCTGGAGCTGGAAGGCGGAGTCCTCCACTGGTCCGGGCTGACGGTGGATCCGGGCGCGGACGCGTGGGAGGTGGAGGTGTTTGGCCATGGCTGCGTCTACCGGATGCTCCTGTCCGGTGAGCCGGCGGAGCAGGGGACGTGGGTGACGCCGCTGCCTCGTCAGTTGATCCAGGTGCGCCGCCGGGCGCATCGGCGTGCTCCCGCGCCTCCGGACCTGAGCGTGCGCCTGCCGCTGCCAGGGTGGCTGGGCCGGGAGCGCGACGCGGTGGATGTGTCCCTGCATGGGATGGCGCTGCGGCTGGGGACCGGGGAACGCCTTTCGCCGGGCCGGGTGCTCCAGCCCATCGAGCTGCGCACGGCGGCGGGTGAGGTCCTGTCGCTGCGCGGGGAGGTGCGCCATGTGTCGGACCGCACCGATGGGGAGCTCCAGTGCGGGCTCCTGGTGACGCCGCTGACCGCCGAGGACTCGGAGCGATGGCAGGCGCTGGTGGCGCGGGCCCTTCATCCGACGACGTGTACCGATGGCGCGCGGGTGGAGGAGCAGTGGCGGCTGTTCATCGACTCCGGCTACTTCAACCTGGCGGGCAGGTCCGCGGAGGACTTCGAGTCGCGGCGGCGGAGCTTCATCGAGCTGGGCCGCCAGGCTGGTTCGATGGGCTCGGTCCTCACCGAGGTGGTGTGGCCTTCCGAGCGTGGCTTGGAGGCGACCCTCTCCGCGATGAAGCCCTACCGCTCCGTGTGGATGGTGCACCAGCTGGCGCGGCGCCAGGACGCCACGCGGTTCGAGCGCCTCAAGGGCCAGATGCTGCGTGAGCTGTACGTGCACTGCGTGGAGCACGCGCAGCGGGACAGCGGGTTCCGGTGGTTCGCGGCGTACATCGAATCGACCGTGCCCTTCACATACCGCTCGCACGTCGGCTTCGCCGGCCGCATGGCGGCGACGGGGCGGACGCTGATGCTGCCGATGCGAATGATTGACGTCGAGTGTTGCCATTCCCCTGCCCCGCCGGCGACGGGGCTGGAGCTGGGGCCCGCGACGGAGGCGGAGCGGCGGCTGCTCGTTGAGCGGATCGCCCTCACCCGCCCTGCCTGCTACGCCGAGGCGTTGGACCTGCGCCTGGAGACGCTGGACCTGCGGGACGTGACGCGGGCCTGGCAGGCGGTGGGCCTGGAGCGCGAGCGGCATCTGCTGGTCGCTCGCGAGGGCGCGAAGCCGGTGGCGGTGGCCGTCCTGGAGTCGGGGTCTCCCGGCACCAATCCCTTCGGGCTGCTGGACTCCGTGCGGGTGTTCGCGCTGTCGCCGCGGGCCCGGCAGGCCTATCCGGCGCTGATGGATGGGGCTCGCCGCTGGTTCGCCCAACGGGGCCGCGACGGCTTCACCTTCCTGGCCGAAGAGGCTGGCGACGTGGAGGCCGCGGGCCTGCATGACGCCGCGCCCGACGCGAAGCCCTACCTGTGGCTCATCCCCGCAGACCTCGCTCCCGAGTTCCTGGAGCACATCCATGAGCAGACGGCGCCCCGTCCGCTCTCCCACCCCCAGAAGGAGCTGTCATGAGCCTCATCCAGACGCAGTACCTGCCGCACGCCATGGAAACCCGCGCCCGCCTGGAGACGGAGCCCGTCGTGCGCACGCTCCTGTCGCCGGACATCACGCCGGACCTGATGGCGCGCTTCCTCATCGAGTGGTCCGCCCGGGGCGCGTACATGACCGAGCCCGTGGACGGATGGATCCGCAGCGCCGGTGAGCGCTGCATCGCGCTGGGCCAGGAGAAGGTGGGCCGGCAGCTCATCACCCACGCGAAGCACGAGGCCGGCCATCACCTGATGACCCTCCAGGACGCTCGCGTGCTGACGGCGCAGTGGAACGCGAGCCACTCGCAGAAGCTGGACGCGGATGCACTGGTCGCCCAGGCGCCCACGGCCGCCATGCGTGAGTATCGGCAGGTGCACGACGAGGCCATCACCGGCGACCTGCCGCTGGGCCAGGCGGCCATCGAGTACGAGGTGGGCTACCTCGCGGTGGTGCTGGTGCCGCGCATCCTGGCGCGCGTGCGCGAGGTGCTGGGACAGGGGACGCTGGACACGCTCACCTTCCTGCGCGAGCACGCGGAGGTGGACGTGGGCCACACCGCGCTCAACGAGCGGATGATGGAGGGGATGCTGAGCACCCATCCCGAGGAAGGCCGGCGGCTGGCGGCGTTCGGCTCGCGCGGGCTGGACTGCTACCTGCGCTTCCTGGACGACTGCATGGAGGCGGCGCGCCGGAGTGTAGGCGGCGTCACCGCGGCGGCGGCCTGACGTCTTCCCGGACGGTCACGGAGCCGCGTGGCTCCGTGACTTCCAGTACTCGCGCTGCGCGGGCACGGAGACGAGCTGCCGCTCCGGATAGCGCAGCGCGGTCAGCTTCCCTCCGAACACACAGCCTGTGTCCACGCAGAGGGTGTTGTTCACCCATTCGGCTTCCGTGACGGGGGTGTGGCCGTACACGACCGTCGCCGGTCCACGGTAGTCCCGGGCCCAGTCGGCTCGCACCGGCAGACCGTAGGCGTCCGCCTCGCCGGTGGTCTCTCCGTAGAGGGCGAAGTCGCGCACCTCCGGGGTGTCCCGGCCGTGCATGGACTCCTTCAGGCCCGCGTGCGCCACCACGAGGTGACCGTCATCCAGGACGTAGTGTGGCGAGCGGGCTTCGATGAAGTCTGCGACCGCATGGGAGAATCCGGGCGGCTCACGTTCCAGCTGCTCCAGCGTCATCGCGAGCCCGCGCGCCACGCGCACGTCCTTGCCACGCAGCTTCTTGAGCAACTTGATTTCGTGATTGCCCGGCGCGCACAGCGCGGTGCCCGCCTCGACCATTCCCATCACCAGGCGCAGCACGTCCGTCACGCCGGGCCCACGGTCCACCAGGTCGCCCAGGAACACGACCTTGCGCCCGTGGGGCGTGCTCACGTCGAAGCCGGGGCTGCCGTCCGCTCGCGGCGCGACCGTGTAGCCCAGCTCTGTCAGCAGGGCCTTCAGCTCGTCGAAGCATCCGTGGATGTCTCCGATGATGTCGAAGGGGCCGTGCTCGTCCTGGCGGTGGCACGGCAGCGGGCGGTGCTCGAAGGCCACCGCGCCCGCCGTCTCCGGCGTGAGCACGTGCACGTGCCGGATGCCTTCCTTCGTCAGCCCCTTCAGCGCGTTCTGCAGCTGCTGCACCTGGTTGCGCAGAGCTCGGGGACTGGCGTGCGACCCGGAGCGCGTGCGGTTGCGCTCCAGACAGAGCGCTTCCGGCGTGTCCATGGCCACCGCGACCAGGGCGACGTGGTGCTCGCGCGCCAGGGTCACGTAGTGACGACGTGACTCGGCGCTGAGCGGGACGCCGTCGATGACGGTGAGCGTGCCCTTCGCGAGCCTTCGCGCCACCTCGTCGTGGAGCTTCGTTTCATTGCCCGTGCCGGGCAGCACGTCCTCGGGGAGGAAGTGCGTGTTCGCGAGGGTGGACTTGCCGGAGCCGGATGGGCCCAGGAGCAGCACGAGCGACTGCTCGGGAACAGGAATCATCATGATGGGAACACCGGGGTGGGGGTCGGCGTACCGACCGGCGCCCCTTCCGGGGCAGGGCGCACGCCACGACTCCGGCGCGCGATCCCTTCCGGTGCCCGGGTCACGCGAGCCTTCGCGGACCCTCCGGCGTCAGACGGGATGCGCAATCCACGGATGAACGCGTTCCCACCTGACATGCGTTACTTCAGGGGCAGCAGGTACGCCTCGAGGAACACGTCCGGACGGCGGTCCATGTCGCCCTCCGGCGTACGCTGGTAGCCCCGGCGCTGGTACATGCGCGCGACGCCCAACGCCCCCTGGCGCACGTGGAGGGAGATGGCGTCCACGCCCCAGCGCTTCGCGAGGACTTCCGCCTCCGCCAGCAGCGGCTGGGCCAGACCCTGGCCGTGGTAGCGCACCGACGTGGCCAGGGCGCGCAGGTCCGCTGTGCGGGGCAACCAGGCTTCTGTGCCGGGCGCGCCGGGCGGGTACAGGGCCACCGTGCCCGCGACCTCTCCGTCCACTTCCGCCACCATGATGGTGCACACCTTGCGCTTGGAGGCGACGTCGCGCAGGAACGCCTTGCGCTCCTCGGAGTAGACGACCTCCGGCAGCTTCTTCGCGTACTGCGTGACGTAGGCCTCCACCAACAGGTCGCCAATTGCCTTGTCGTCCTCGGGCCGCGCCTCGCGGATGACGGCTCGCTTCACCACGTCCGTGCTCATGCGCCGCCCTCTAGCATGACGCCCCGGAGCCCGCGCGGCGCTTCCGGGCAGACAGCCAGGGTTGTACCTCCCCCGTCCGACACGGGCCCGACCTGGCTACCAGGACCGGGGGTCCGGGACGCGGTGCTCCAAAACCTGTCCGACTGTCGGACAGGTTTGTGCGCTGTGCCTCCGACAGGGCGGGCTCGCCGTCTTGGCGCGTTGCGGCAGGCACGTGGGGGCATGCTCCGCGTGCGCCTACCTCCTCCGGGCGGGCACGGTTACGCGAGCGTGACGACGGCGCATGCCTCCGAGCGCCCAGGCCGCGAACAGCAGGCCTCCCGCGACCGCCGCCGTTCCGCCTCCGCCCGTGGTGCAGCCTCCCGCCTGTGCGTCATCGACTGCGTCCGGCGTCACATCGGAAGTGGAGCCGGGTGATCCCTGCGAGGGGCCTCCCGCGGCTTCGTCCGGCGTGGGCTCCGTGCCTCCGTCCGTCGGCGTCTGCGTGCCCGCGTCCGGCTGCTGCGTTCCCGCGTCCGGCGTCGGGGTCGCGGTCAGTTCCTCGTAACGCTGGATGAGCTTCAGCCTCGCTGCGTCGAACGCGGCGCCGTCGTCCGTCACTCGCGATGCGGCCGGGATCAGGTCCCTGGCCACCTTGCGCGCGAAGTCCGGGTCTCCCGCGTCACTCACCGCCTTGAGCCACTCGTAGTCCTGCATGCCCTGGCGGATGAGCTTGAGCCGCAGCGATGCCACCGGCACGTCCGTCTTGCCACCGATGGCCTGCGGCGTACCCGGGTAGAAGAGCGTCCCGTCCCCGTTGCCGTTGAAGCGGTACTGGTCCGTCCATGCCGTGGAGAGCATGCCCACCGACTGGTAGTAGAGCTCGCCCGTCGCGCCCTCCAGGAACGTCACCCACTCCATCGCGCGCGCCTTCGCCGCCGACCGGTCCAGCATGTACGACGGCCAGCCCGCGCCCGGCTTGTTCTCCGGCGCGTTGGTCCCATACGCACAGCCGTGGCTCATGCAGCTCTGATACATCCACAACGCTGTTCCCGGACGCTCCAGGAAGTTCGTGTACGTGCCCCGCTGGTCGCCCCGGAAGTTCGCGTCCGTGCCGTCCAGGTGGTTCACCAGCGGCACCGCCGTGTCCACCG
The DNA here is from genome assembly GCF_009909105.1 of Corallococcus exiguus. Classification (NCBI taxonomy): domain Bacteria; kingdom Pseudomonadati; phylum Myxococcota; class Myxococcia; order Myxococcales; family Myxococcaceae; genus Corallococcus; species Corallococcus exiguus. The sequence continues at coordinate 297,769 of NZ_JAAAPK010000012.1, read as the reverse complement.
CGTCCTCCAGGTTGTTGGCCTTCAGCTCGCGCGAGTTCGTCGTCAGCACCGTGCGCAGCCCGGGCGCCGCCTGGCGCACCAGCTCTCCCGTCGCGCGCACCTGCGCGAAGGGCGTGCCGTAGGGCGGCTCGTCCCCCAGCTGCACGTAGGCCCGGTCCAGCCAGCCCTTCGCCTTCATGTGCGCCGTGAAGTCCTTCAGGTTCGCCGCGTCGAGCGGACCCACGTACTCCAGGCTCGTCATCCTCGCGCCCTGCAACCGCGTTGGCGCCGTGCCGTCCAAGTAAGGTCCCCACGTCGCGTCGAAGGTGCTCCACTCCGGCGGCCACGGCTTGCGCGGGAAGAGACTGGAGAGCGTGAAGCGGTGCTCCAACGCCATCCGCTGATAGCGCGTGAGCAGCGGCTGCAACTCCTCCGGCGTGCAGTCCTCGCGGCCCGTGTGCGCGCGACATACGTGCGGCGGCCAGAGCAGGAACGCCGAGGACAGCGAGGACGTGCTCGGCAATGCCGCGTCCACCACCGTCAGCCTCGCCGTCACCTGCCGCTGGAAGCCTCCGTCCGCCTCCACCGTCACCGTGCCCGTGTAGTCCCCGGGCGGCGCGTCCTTCGGCACGTGCACGTCCACCCAGATGGCTCGTGCCTCCTTCGCGGGCACGTCGAAGGGGAAGGCGCTTCGCGTCTCACCGGCGATTTCGTCCGTGTCCGGCACCAGCCCGTCCGGCCACGCACCCACGGACTCTCCCGCCACCGACGCCTGCTTCGTCGTGACGAGCGCCTCGCGATACAGCGTCACGTCCGGCCCCGTCAGCGTCGTGGAGCCCGGGCCCTCCAGCGCGGGCAGCTTCGCGCGCACGCCCTTCAGCCCCGTGTCTCCGCCTTGCAGCGCGACCTGGAAGGAGACGAACTCGTTGCGCGCGGCGGTGAGCCGCACCTCGGTGGCGCTCCGGGCGGCGGTCCCCGGCCGCACCTTCACCATCATCCCTTCGCCCCACACGGCGGGCCCGGCCGCGTACACCGGCAGGGCCACGGTCAGCGACAACAGGGCGGCACGGAACGGTCGAATCGAAGGCATGAAGAGACCAACGCGACCCGGCCCCGCCTGCCTTCCCGCCCCGGATGTTCCTTGTCAGCCGGACAGGCAGACGGCCGGGGGCTCTACGCCTCGGATGGTGGGCTCAGAGGAAGTCGCCGATGAACCACGGCAACTGATCGCTCAGCCTCTGAAGCAGGCCTCGCCGCTTCCAGCCGTGCCAGTGGACCTCCGCCGAGTGCTTGAGGTCCGCCTCGAAGGACTTCGCCAACTCCTCCGCCAGCACCGGATCCTCCACCATCACCGAACCCTCGTCGGTGTGGCTGAGCGCCAGCGGATCCAGGTTGGTGGAGCCCACGATGCTCAGCGTGTCGTCCGCGACCAGCGTCTTGGAATGCATCATCGAGATCTCGTACTCGTAGATGCGTACGCCGGCCGCGAGGAGCCTCGCGTAGGACGCCCGCTGCGCGTTGAACACGGGCTTCACGTCGTGGTAGCGGCCGGGCACCAGCACCCGCACGTCCACGCCCTCGCGCGCCTTGAGGATGAGCATGTCGCTGATGGCTTCCGACGGGATGAAGTACGAGTTGGCGATCCACAGCCGGTGCTTCGCGGACGCGATGGACAGCAGCCACATCTTCGTGGCTTCCGACAGGAAGCGGTGCCCCGTGCTGGCGACGAAGAGGGCCCGCGCGTTGCCCGCGGGCGCGAGCTCCGGGAAGGACTCCGGGGGCAGGAAGGCGCCGCCAGCCTCCTGCCAGTTCTGCGCGAAGGCGAGCTGCATGCCTCGCACGACGGGGCCTCGAACCCGCACGTTGGTGTCGCGCCAGGTCTCCGCCGCGTCGCCGTTGCCCAGCCAGCTGCGCCAGATGCCGAAGCCGCCTGTCAACGCGACCTCGCCGTCGCGGATGACCATCTTGCGGTGCATGCGCGCGCGGATCCTCACCGCGTCCAGGGACGTCACCGCGCCCTGATAGGGACGGTAGATGCGCACGTCGCAGCCCGCGTCCGCGAGCACCGGGGCCACGACCTCGAAGTTCACGCTGCCCAGCGGATCCACGATGACCCGGCACTGCACTCCAGGGGCCCGCTCTCGCAGCGCGATGAGCAACCGGTCCGACGGGATGCCCGGACGCCAGATGTAGCTGGCGATGTGGATGCTGGAGCGCGCGGCGCGGATCTCCTCCTCGATGACGTCGAAGACCCGGCCGTTCTGCACCAACTCCACGCCGTTGCCGGGCTCCATCGGGATGCCCAGCGTCTGCTCGATGGCGAGCTCCCTCTCCGCCGGGTCCTCCGGCAGCGCGCGCAGGCGCAGGTCCTGTCGGTGGTTCGGGTAGGGACACCCCGCGGTGAGCAGGGCGAGCAGGATGGGCCAGACCAGCCGCACGGTCCGGAAGCTAGGGCAGCCCCCGCCCTTCCGCATCCGCCGTGTGTCTCCGAGTGGCGGAAGCGCGTGGATGGACACGAACACCGTCCACCCGCCGACGCTTGAGCCCCGTGGCACGAGAGGCCGGTGGTGCCGGACGCGCCGCGTGCGCACTGCTGGGTGCTCACGGCGAACACTCGGGGAGGACGGACACGGCATGGGGCGACAGGGGATGGCACCCGCGTACAGAGCGCTCCTGTGGATGGGCCTGCTGGGGGCACCGGCCGCGTCCGCCTCGGTGTGGATGCAGGACGTGCCGCCCTCGGGGGATGTTTCATCCGCGCCTCGGGATGAGCAGCCGCCCACGACGGACACGCCCGCGCCACAGGCTGGCGACATCCTCGCGCCTCGCGATGGACCGCGCGAAGCGGATGCGCCTGCGTCCTCCGCTTCGCCCTCGGACCGGCCTCCGTCCTCCGAGCCTGAACCTCCGCCCCCTCCGCTGAGGCCCACCGTCCTGGATGCGCCGTTCCTGGACGCGGATCCTCCGCCTCCCGCCGTGCCTCCTCGCCAGCTGCGGCCGTTCATTCCGCATGGCGAGCCCGACACGGAGGCACCTTTGTCCGCCGGCACCTGGGTCGCGCATGGCGGTGTCACGCTGCTGCCCCTGGGCACCGTCTGGGCCGCGACCCGCGTGGGCGGTGACACGCGCCTGGGCGCCTCCGCCGCGGAGGCCGCCGCGGGCACCGTGCTCGCGTCGCTTCCGGGACGCATCCTCTTCGTCCATCCCTCCTATCCGCAAGGACGGTGGATGGAGCTGGAGGTGGGCGCGTTCGGCGCGGCGATGGTCGTCACGCCTCCCATCGCGGCGCTCGGCACCTGGGGCATGGGCGAGATCGCTTTCGGCGACAGCCAGGATCGCGGCCACGCGTACCTGGGCGCACTCGGCGGCGCGACCGTGGGAATGCTCCTGGGCATCGCCGCGCATGAAGGCCTGCGCCACCTGGCTGGCTCCAGCGAACGGCTGGACTTCCTGCGCCAGTACCTCGCGTTCTCGCTCATCGGCAGCGGCGCGACGGTGGGCTATCAGTGGAGCCGCACTCCCAGGCGTTGACGCATTGTTTCGCCGCATCGGTGTTTCAAATTTCTTCCCGCGTGCGGCGCCTTGGCACCCCGCCCTCCGCGCGTGCGCGCGTACCTGCAATCTCGCCAGTGGCGTTGTCAGCCCCGGTCCCTAGAGTGCTCCGTGCAGCGCCAACACATCGCAGGGAGACGACACCATGCAGGCTCGCAAGCACGTCCGTCGCATCGCCTTCGTCCTCGCCGCCGCCGCCACCGTGATGGGCCTGGGCATCGCCGCCACGCCGTCCTCCGCCGACGCGCAGGACTGCACGCCCCAGTGTTTCAAGAACCCCATCTCCGGGCAGATCACCTGTACGTACCCCTGCCCGTAGTCCCGGGCCGGCCACGACCGTGATGAAAAAAGGCCCCACCCGCTTCATGCCGGGTCGGGGCCTTCTTCCTGCGCGAAGTGCGCGTGCTACTCCGAGCGCATCGCCTCCACGGGGTCCAGCTTCGCCGCGCGCGCCGCCGGGTAGATGCCGAACGCCAGCCCCACCCCGCAGCTCATCACCAGCGACACCACCACGGACCACATGGGGACCTCCGTGGGCAGGTTGATCATCCACCGCGCCAGGTGCGCCAGGCCCACGCCCAGCGCCACGCCCACCGCGCCGCCCACCAGCGACAGCACCACCGCCTCCAGCGCGAACTGCGCGAGGATGCGGTAGCGCTTGGCCCCCAGCGCCTTGCGGATGCCAATCTCCCGCGTCCGCTCCGTCACGGCGACCAGCATGATGTTCAGGATGCCGATGCCGCCCACCAGCAGCGACAGGATGCACACGCCGAAGCTGGCCGCGGACACCGCCGCGGAGAGGCTGTTGAACATCTGCGTGGCGCTCGCATTGTTGTAGAGGAAGAAGTCGTCCGCGTCGGTCGGCTTGAGCCCGTGGCGGCGGCGCATGAGCAGCGTCACTTCATCCTGGGCCCGCTGGAGCACCTCCGGGGACTGCGCCTGGATGCTGATGCGGAAGTCGCGCACGCCGAACATGCCCGCGAACGTGGACAGGGGAATCATGGCCTGGTTGTCCTGGCTGCCGCCGCCCAGGAACCCGCCCCGGCGCTTGAGCGTGCCCACCACCTGGAAGGTGCGGCCCAGGAGGCGGAACTCGCGGTTCAGGGGGTCCAGGCCGGGCCACAGCGTGTCCGCCAGGTCCTGGCCAATCACCGCCACGCGCCGGCCGTCCACGAACTCCGCGTCCGTGAAGGGCCGCCCGGTGGAGAGGCTCACCGAGTTGGTGTTGAAGTACTCCGCCGTGCCGGCCCAGACGTTCACGTTGGGACGCGACTCGCGGTCGGCGGTGGAGGCCTTCTGGCCGCCCTTGGAGTCCTCGCCGGCCGCCTGCGCGATGGAGGGCTGCGTGCGGATGGCGTCCAGGTCCGCGTAGGTGAAGCGCGGCCGGCGCGCGAGCTCCGCGATGGACAGCTCACCCTGGCCGAAGGGCAGCCGCTGCACCTGGAAGCAGTCGCTGCCCAGGTCCGACATCTGTTCGTTCACCTGGTTCCGGAGGCCCTCGATGAGGGCCATCATGGACACCACCGTGGTGACGCCGATGACGATGCCCAGCAGCGTGAGGAAGGAGCGCAGGGGGTTGGAGCGGAACGTGCCGAACGCCAGCCGCACCGTGTCCCAGAAAGCCATCCACATGGTCAGGTCTCCCGCTCGCGCCTAGTCGTGGCGGAGCGCTTCCACGGGGTCCAGGTTCGCGGCGCGCGCCGCCGGCCAGATGCCGAACAGCAGGCCCACCACCGCGGAGAAGCCCACGCCCAGCACCACCGTCATGGGCTGTACCGCCGCCGCCAGGGGCGTGAGGTAGTTCACCAGCCACGCGAGGCTCATGCCCACCGCGGTGCCCATCGCGCCGCCCACCGCGGACACGCTGGCCGCCTCCATGAGGAACTGGAAGATGATGGTGTTCTTGCGAGCGCCCAGCGCCCGCCTCACGCCAATCTCGCGCGTCCGCTCGCGCACGGACACCAACATGATGTTCATGATGCCGATGCCGCCCACCAGCAGCGTGATGAGCCCGACGCCGGTGGCCGCGCCGTAGAGCGCGCCAGTGAGCTGCGCGTACATGTTGGCCAGCTGATCCGGCCGGTTGATGGCGAAGTCGTCCGGCGCGCCGGGCTTGGTGTTGCGCTCACGGCGCAGCGTCTCCGTGAGCCGGTCCTGCACTCGGGGGACGTTCTCCTGCTGGTCCACCGCGAGCACCAGGGTCACGTCACGCAGGGTGCCGAAGTGCCCCTGGAACGCGGTGTACGGCAGCATCACCACCAGGTCCACGTTCTGCCCCAGCAGCGTGCCTCGCTCCACGATGACGCCGGCGACGCGGTAGGGGCGACGGTCCACGAGGATGCGGTGGCCCACCGGGTTGATGCCCGGGAAGAGCACCTTGCCCACCTCCGCGCCAATCACCACGACGGGGGAGCGGTTGTCCACGTCCGCCTGCGTGAGGAAGCGCCCCTGCCCCATCTCCACGGAGGACGTCATCGCGTAGTCGGGGCTGGTGCCCATGGTCTGCACGGAGGCGAGCTTCCGGCTCTGGAAGGACACCTCCGCGTTGACGAACATCATGGGGGCCACCGCGATGACGTGCTCGGAGGCGGCGCGCATGGGCTCCACCAGGTCCAGCGAGAGCGTCTTGCGGTTGCGGTACGCCCACCAGTCCCCGTTCATCACCCAGGGGAACTTGGACACCTGCAGCGTGTTGGAGCCAATCTTGTTGAGCTGGTCCGCGAAGGAGCTGTTCAACCCCTGGATGATGCCGACGATGGCCAGCAGGGTGCACACGCCCACGCCGATGCCCACCGTGGTGAGCACCGTCCGCAGCCGGTTGGAGCGCAGCGAGGTCAGCGCGATGCGCGCGCCCTCCCACACGTCGACCCGGAAGTTCACGAAACCACCCCTTCACGATGGAAGCCATGCGGCCCACCGCACCGGGAGGGACCCCGGCGGACGGGCCGCGTCAGGCACTCTACGCCCAGGAGGGCCGCCCATTGCACGCGGCCTTCATCGGACGGCGTTTCACGGCGGGATTTTCCCGTTTCAGGGCAGCACGGTCACCGTGTCACCGGTCAAGCGCACCTTGACGGAGACCTCGTTGGGCAGGACGTCGGCCTCGTCCACGATGTGGTTCTCGTCCACGCCCACGCGCACGGTGTACTCGCCGTCCGGGGTGTCGGTGACGTCCAGCCACTGGCAGGGCAGGTCCGCGGTGTAGACGTCCGACCAGCCAGGCGAGATGCCCGTGCCCGGGTCGTACCAGCTGGTGGGCTGGCCGTCCGCGCAGTACTGGGTGAAGTCGATCATGTAGAAGCCCTGCTTACGCCCCACCGACGTGGTGTTACCCGCCGCGTCCTTCAGGTCGTAGCCGGCGAAGTTCGTCAGGTGGTGGTGGTCGTGGCACTCGTCGTAGACGAAGAGGTCCGGCCGCTCCTCGGGTGAAGGCACCACCAGCGGGCCCGTGCCCATGTTCATGATGGAGGTGGTGAAGCGAAGCAGGCGCCGCTCACCGCCCGCGGGCACGCAGCCCTCGCGCACCTCGCACGAGTCCGCCGTGAAGGAGCGCCGCTCCAGGTAGAGCGTGCGGGCAATGACGTCCCGGTCCACCGTGAGGTCCGGCTTGCCGTTCACCGGATCCACCTGGAGGTTGCACGACTTCGTGGGCGCCAGCGCGGGGGCGGGCTCCGGCGAGTCCGGCACCGCGCCGCCGCCAAACACCATCACCCGGCCCAGGGCGGCGTCTCCCGAAGATGCGCCCGAGGGTGTGCCGCTGAGTCCCGGGGGCACGCCCACCACCAGGTCGTCGTACCCGTCCCCGTCCAGGTCGCCCGCGGAGGCCAGGCCCAGGTAGTCGGTGCCCAGCGACATCTGGGGCAGGAGGCGGTTGGCGCGCGGCCACGCCCACACCGGCTCCAGCGGGCCGGACACGTTCGCGGTGGGGCGGAAGAGGTACGCGCGGCCCACGGCGCCGATGACGAAGTCGTGGCCCGTGCCGCCCTCCACCATGGCGCCCACGGAGACGACGGTCTCGCCGAAGGTGAGGTAGGACTGTCCGAAGAGAGGGAAGGCCGCGTCGTCCATGGGCTGCCAGGTGACCTGCTGCGCGTAGCCCTGGCTCGCGGCATCGGACAGGTGCAGGCGCTGGCTGCCGTCCAGGAGCAGCAGCGCCTCCGAGCGGCCGTCTCCGTTCAGGTCGGGCAGCGCGATGAAGGACTCGGCCTGGCCCGTCCACACGGGCTGGGCCGTGAGCGGCCCTTCACAGACACGCGCGCTGCCCGGCTTGCACCCCAGGAAGAGCTCCGCCGTGGAGTCGTTGTGGGCCACGGCCAGGTCCTGGACCCCGTCCCCGTCGGCGTCTCCCGCGGGGCTGGGGATGCCGGTCAACGTGCGCACGGCGGTGAAGGCCCCTTCCGGCGCGCCCGGCGTCGACCGGTACACGGTGAGTTCCCTGGCGGCGATGGAGACGGCAAGCTCGTGCCTCCCGTCCCCGTCCAGGTCCACCAGCCGCGCGCCGCTGAAGCGCAGGGTGGCGGAGTCCGGCGCGCGGAACACCGGCTGCGTCAGCACCTGGGACAGGTCCGGTCCGCCCTTGAAGACGCTGACGCCGTAGGAGGTGGCGACGAGCACGTCCGCGTACGCGTCCCCGTCGATGTCGCCCGTGCTCACCGTCATCTTGTAGCTGGAGGCGTGGGGACTGGGGTGCACCCACGTCAGCGTCGTGGTGACGGGCGTCTTCGAGAAGTCGCGCGCCTCGCCCGCGTACACCATCACGCGGCCGGGGTCCGTCTTGAGGCTCGAGCAGGGCGCGGACGTCACCAGCAGGTCCTTGCGCCCGTCGCCATTGACGTCGCCCAGCGCCACGCTGCGGCCGAAGCACTCGCGGGGGCTCGCGCCGTCACCGGTCACCTGCCAGCGCGGCGTTTCGGAGAGGGTGGGGCCCGCGTCCGGCGTGCCCGCATCCGGCTGGGGTTTCGGATCACCCTTGCAGCCCGTCAGGACCCAAAGCCCCACCACCGCGCAGGACCGCGCGAATCGCATCCGCATCGTGTCGTTCTCCCCGGAATGAAGCCGGCCGGCATTGCACCGGCCCCATCTCCAGGAGTCCCTTCGCGGTGAAACGATGCGCTCGGCCCGCCCTTTCGCTTCAGGGCAGCACGGTCACGGTGTCCCCCTTCAGGCGCACCTTGACGGTGGCCTCGTTGGGGAGCGCGTCGAGCTCGTCGATGATGTGATTCTCATCCACGCCCACCCGCACGGTGTAGTCGCCGTCCGGAGTGTCGGTGACATCCAGCCACTGGCAGGCGGTGTCCGCCGTGTAGACGTCCGACCACCCCGGCGAGATGCCCGTGCCCGGGTCGTACCAGGCGAACGGGGTGCCGTCCGCGCAGTACTGGGTGAAGTCGATCATGTAGAAGCCCTGCTTGCGCCCCACGGACAGGGAGTTGCCGGAGGCGTCCTTGAGGTCGTAGCCCGCGAAGTTCACCAGGTGGTCGTGCTGGTGGCACTCGTCATAGACGAAGAGGTCCGGCCGCTCCTCCGGCGAGGGCACCACCGCGGGCGCGGTGCCCATGTTCACGATGGAGGTGGTGAAGCGCAGCAGGCGCCGCTCGCCGCCCGCGGGCACGCAGCCTTCACGCACCTCGCAGGCGTCCGCCGCGAAGGAGCGCCGTTCGATGTAGAGCGAGCGGGCGATGACGTCCCGGTCCACCGTGAGGTCCGGCTTGCCGTTCACCGGATCCACCTGGAGGTTGCACGACTTCGTGGGCATCAGCGCGGGCGCGGGCTCCTCCGAGTCCGGCACCACGCCGCCGCCGTACACCCGCACCCGGCCCGGGGCGCGCGTGCCGTCGCTCTCCTGCGAGACACCCACCACCAGGTCGTCGTAGCCGTCCCCGTCCAGGTCGCCGGGGCTGGCCACGCTGGGGACGGTGAAGCCCAGCATCGTCTGGGGCAGGAGGCGGTTGGCGCGAGGCCACGACCACACCGGCTCCAGCGGACCGGACACGTTCGCCGTGGGGCGGAAGAGGTACACGCGCCCCAGCGAGGCGAGCACGAAGTCGTGGCCCGTGCTCCCCTCCGCCATGGAGCCCACGGTGAGGCTCTGGGCGGCCACGCTGGGGAAGGCCGGGTCGTCCATCAACGTCCACACGGGCGTGGCGGAGTAGCCCTGGACGGAGGCATCGGACAGGTGCAGGCGCACGCTGCCCCTCAGCCCCGCGAGCAGCTCCGGACGGCCGTCTCCGTTCAGGTCCGGAATCCCTCTCACGCTCTCCGCCTTGCCCTTCCACACCGGCTGCGCGGTGAGCGGTCCATCACAGACACGCGTGCTGTCCGCCTTGCAGCCCAGGAAGAGGCCCTGGCTGTTCTCCTCGTCGTACACGGGGATGAGCAGGTCCTGGGCGCCGTCCCCGTCCGTGTCTCCCGCGGGCTGCGCGTAGCCGGACAGCACGCGCACGTTGGTGAAGGGGCCCTCCTTCCCGCCGGGCGTCGCGCGGTAGATCGTGGTGCTCCCGGTGAAGGTGGAGACGATGAGGTCGTCCAGCCCGTCGCCATCCACGTCCAGCAACCGCCCGATGGCGAAGCGCGTGGTCGACGAGTCCGGCACGCGGAACAGCGGCTGGGCGAACACCTGGGACAGGTCCGGTCCGCCCTTGTACACGCTGACGCCGTAGTAGCTCTTCACCACCACGTCCGCGTACGCGTCCCCGTCGACGTCGCCCGTGCCCACCGTCATCTGGTAGCCCGACGTGCGCGGGCTGGGATGCACCCACGACAGCGTGGAGGTGACGGGTGTCTGGGAGAAGTAGGACGCCTGCCCCGAGTACACCATCACGCGGCCAGGGTTCGTGGGGCCGCTGGTGCACGGCGGTGAAATCACCACCAGGTCCTTGCGGCCGTCACCGTCGAGGTCCCCCAGCGCCACGCCACGGCCGAAGCACTCCTTCGCGTCGAGGCCATCGCCTTCCACCTGCCAGCGTGGCGTTTCGGAGAGGGTGGGCCCGGCGGTGCCGGCATCGTCTTGAGAGCCCGCGTCCGGGACACCCGCGTCGGGCTGGGGCTTGGGGTCGTCCTTGCAGCCCGCCGTCAGGAACATCACCACGGCGCAGGCCAGCGCTCCACGGGTCCGCATGTTCACTCCTGGGCAGGACGCGCTCACGCCCCCAGCGCATCCGATGTCCGGCATGAAGGGGTGCGCAGGATAGAGCGGCGCGCTCCGTTCCCCGAAAGGCCCTTGCTGAATGAACGGTGCTTCCGACACCTGCCCGACGGCGCATTGCCTTCCGGACGGAGAGCAGCCGGGCAGGCGGACGTGGCCAGCCCCCGACGCCGTCCCCAGATTCGCGCGAATGCGCGCGCCCTGAGTGCGTGCCCGAGCCATGGCCGACACCGCCGCCGACACCGCCCTGGACTCCCGCGCCGCTCCGGCCTCCGAGCGGTTCAGCCGCTCACAGAAGGCCTTCACGCTGGCGGGAGCGCTGCTGGGATTGCTGCTGGCGGCGTTGGACCAGACCATCGTGGCCACGGCGGGGCCCACCATCCAGGCGGACCTGCACATCGCGCCGGAGCACTACCCGTGGCTCACCACCGCGTACCTGGTGGCGTCCACGATGATGGTGCCCGTGTGGGGCAAGCTGTCCGACCTGCTGGGCCGCCGCGCGGTGCTGGTGGCGGGCATCGCCGTGTTCCTCACCGGCAGCTTCCTGTGCGGCGCGGCCCGCTCCACGCTCGTGCTCATCCTGTGCCGCGCGGTGCAGGGGCTGGGCAGCGCGGCGCTCTTCACCGGCTCGCTGGCGGTGGTGGCGGACCTGTTCCCGCCGCGCGACCGGGGCAAGTACCAGGGCCTGTTCGGCGCGGTGTTCGGCCTGTCCAGCGTCATTGGCCCGCTGGCCGGCGGCTTCATCACCGACTCGCTGGGCTGGCACTGGGTGTTCTTCATCAACCTGCCGGTGGGCGCGCTCGCGCTGGCGCTCATCTTCCTGCGCATGCCGCCACTCAAGCCGGAGGGCGTGCACGGCGGGAAGCTGGACGTGTTGGGGGCGGTGGCGCTGGCGGTGGGCGTGGTGCCGCTGCTGCTCGCGCTCAGCATGGGCCATGGCGCGGCGTCGCCAAGGGCGGGCGGGTTCCCGTGGGGCTCCGCGCCCATCCTGGGATTGTTCGCGCTGTCGGCGGTGGGGCTGGGGCTCTTCGTGTGGCGGGAGCGCCGTGCGAAGGAGCCGCTCCTGGAGCCGTCGCTGTTCCGCCTGCGCGCGTTCTCCGCGGGCAACGCGGCGGTGTTCACCATTGGCGCGGTGTTCCTGGCGTCCGTCACCTTCCTGCCGCTGTTCATGGTGAACGTGGTGGGGCTGTCCGCGACGCACTCCGGGCTGACGCTGACGCCGCTGACGCTGGGCGTGGTGGCGGGCAATGTCCTGTCCGGGCAGCTGGTGTCCCGGATGGGCCGCTACAAGGCGCTGATGGTAGGGGCGCTGCTGTTCCTCATGGGCGGCTTCGCGGTGATGGGCTTCACGCTGACGCCCGACTCCACCCAGGCCGAGGTCACCGTGAAGATGGTGCTGGTGGGCCTGGGCCTGGGCCCGTCCATCCCGCTCTACACCGTGGCCGTGCAGAACTCCGTGCCGCCCCAGCGCATTGGCGTGGCCACGTCCGCGACGACGTTCTTCCGGCAGCTGGGCATGACGGTGGGCGTGGCGCTCCTGGGCTCCGTGTTCGCGGGCACGCTGGGCCGGGAGATGCACGCGCGCACGCAGCAGGCCACGCGCGGACTGCCTCCGGACGTACGACAGGAATTGCACGCGTCCGCGCCGTCGGGCCTGGGCGGAGGAGAAGGCGCGCCGCAGGGCCAGCGGTTCCAGCCAGAACAGGTGAAGGCGAAGCTGCGGGAGGGTTTCGCCGAGGAGCGGCGGCAGGCCCTGCAAGAAGGGCCCGAAGCCCGCGCGCAAGTGGACGCGGACGAGGCCCGCGCGCTGTCCACCGTGGACCGCGTGGACCGCGCGATGAAGGAGTCCTTCACCCGCGCGACGATGGCCGTGTACCGCGTCGCCATCTTCGTCGCGCTGGCGGCCCTGCTCGTCACACTGTTGCTGCCGGAGCTGCCGCTTCGCCGGGGCGGACCGCGCAAGGCCCCGGCGGAGGCGTAGCAGCGGCCTACTTCTTCGGCGGCGGCGGCGTGTCCGACTCCGGCGCGGTGGGACGCACGAGCGTGCCCGGCGACTCCGCCAGCGCGTACGCCATCCACGTCACCGCGGCGGTGCTGCGCGACAGGTCCTGGGGGTCCACCTTGTCCAGCGTGTCCGCCATGGAGTGGTGCACGTCGAAGTAGCGGCTGCTGTCCACCCGCACGCCCACGAAGGGCACGTGCGCGGGCTCCATCGGGCTCAGGTCCGCGCCCGTCGCGTGCCCCACCAGGAACTGCGCGGCGCCCAGCCCCTCCAACGGCGCCAGCCACGGACGCATCAGAGCCTCACCGCCCGGCCCCGCGTGCAGGCTCACGCCCAGGGGCCGCCCGCCACCCGCGTCCATTTCGATCGCGGCCACGTGCTTGGGCAGCTCCTTCGCGTGCGTCTCCGCGTACGCGCGGCCGCCGCGCAGCCCGTTCTCCTCGTTCATGAACAGCACCACGCGCACCGTGCGCCGGGGCGCCTGGGGCAGCTTCGCGATGAGCCGCGCGGCCTCCATCACCATCACCACGCCCGCGCCGTCGTCGTGCGCGCCCGTGCCCACGTCCCACGAGTCCAGGTGCGCGCCCAGGAGCACCACCTCGTCCGGCTTCTCGCGGCCCCGCACCTCCGCCACCACGTTGGACGAGTCCGCGTCCGGCAGATCCGAGCACCCCAGCACCAGCCGCACCTTCACCGCTCCGCCCTGGAGCATCCGGTGCAACGTGAGCGCGTCCTCCACCGACACCGCCGCCGCGGGCAGGCGCGGGCCGCCTTCGTCGAAGCGCGTGGAGCCCGTGTGCGGCGTGCGCAGCGACGCCGTGGCCAGCGAGCGCACCAGCGCGGCCACCGCGCCCTGCTTCGCCGCCGCCGCCGGACCCCGGCCTCTCAGCCCCGCGAAGCGGCCGTAGTCCGCCGCCTCCGACATGGTGTGGTTGAAGAACACGATGCGGCCCTTCACCTTGTCACCCAGCGCCGCCAGCTCCTCCAGCGAGCTCACCTCCACCACCTCCGCGGTGATGCCCTCCGGCGGCGTGGGCGCGCTGCCGCCCAGGGCCAGCAGCGCCAGTGGCAGTCCGCGCGTGCGCTCGGAGGCCAGGATTTCGCCGTGCTCCTCGCCCCGCACCCAGCGAGGCACCTTCACCGGCTCCTTCCACGCCTTCACCCCATCCGCCTGGAAGCTGCGCAGGGCCCACTGCACCGCGGCCTCCGCGGACTCGGACCCCGACAGGCGCGGCCCGATGCCATCCGTCAGCTCCGCCAGCCGCGCGTATGCATGGCCTTCCGCGAGCGCGGGACCCACCAGCTTCGCCGCCGTGGCCTGCTGCGCGGCGGTCAGCTTCGTCACGGCCGGGGGCGTGGCCTTCACCGACGACGTGGCCGGGGACTTCGGCGCGGGCTCCTGGGACGGAGCGGTCGCCGTGTTCTGGGGGGAAGGCGATGCCGAGGTGAGCAGCTGCAGGGCCAGCGAGACGGGCAGGACGAAGGTGGACGTGGACACTCGAATCCTCGAGGGGACTTGATGAGTGAGGAGGGGCGGGGTGGAAGTCCCAGGGGCCACCGCGCGCCGAGAGGGGGAACGCGGCGCGCGGGGCTCAACTGGGACGTCACGCACCGGTTCCGCGGTTGGGGAACGCGAGGCCCGGTACATACGCCATCTTCCAAGAAGAAGAGGACGTGCGTGCATTCTTTAAAGAAATTCCTGGCAGCGTCAAGGCGGGAAGTGAGCATTGCGACCCGCGGGTGATGTGAGTGTTCACGACTCTCCGCAACGCGGGACGTCCCATGGCTCGCATTTGCCCTGGGTAACCCGTGACGTCTTCCGGCTTCTGGAGGCCCAGGACACGCCGCCGCGCGCTGTATTCCCCAGGGTTCAGGACGACCTGACGCCCTGGCTGCCCTGCGTCAAGGCGACGGGAAAAAGGGGCTCGCGCGCCGGCACGAGGGACTGGCGACGCGCCTTCGGGCGTTCACCTGGAACAGCCGGGCGCGGACGCCGTCACCGGGGAGGTGTTCCGGTTCCGGAGGAATGCCTCCTTCGGAATTCTCCGTTGCCCCCTCCGGAGGACCCGGGCGACAGTGCCGCGGCCGGAGGTCGTCCCCCCGACCCACGGTCCCCCGCTCATGATCGTGCCCCTTTCCGAAACGGAACAGGCCCTGAGGGCCGAGGTCGAACGTCTGCGATTCCGCCTGCGCGCCGCGGGCCTGGATGACGGAGCTGGCACGGTCCCCGACGTCCCAGCGCCCCCTGGAGGGAACGCCGACGCGCGCGTGAGGCAGGAACAGCTGCGGCTGGCCCAGGAGGCGGGCGGCATTGGCGTGTTCACGCTGGACATCGCCACCAACCAGCTGACGGTGACGCCGGAGTTCTGCCGGCTGTACGGCGTGCCGGTCTCGGACATGCTGCCCGCATCGGTCATCGAGGCGCTCGCGCTGGAGGAGGACCGGCACCACGTGTCCAACGCGCGCACGCGCTCCTCGGGGCGGGTCACGCCGTCGGTGGAGTACCGCATCCGCCGTCATGACACCGGGGCCGTGCGGTGGATCCACCGGCGCGCGTCGCTGGTGTACGACGCGGCCGGCAAGCCGGTGCAGCTGGTGGGCATCACCCAGGACATCACCGAGCGCCACCAGGCCGACGATGCCTTGCGCGAGGCGAACGAGCGCGTGCAATTGGCGCTGAACGCCGAGGCAATGATTGGCACCTGGGTGTGGGACGTGCCCGACAACCGCGTCGTCGCGGACGAGCGCTTCGCGCACTCCTTCTCACTGGACCCCGTGCAGGCGCGCGAAGGTCTGCCCATCTCCCAGTTCGTGGCCGCCATCCACCCGGAGGACCGGCCCCGGGTGGAAGCGCTCATCGCCCGCGTGCTGGAGACGGGCGGTGCGTACCGCTCCGAGTACCGCGTGCTCCGCGCCGACGGCGCGCACCGGTGGGTGGAGGCCAGCGGCCACTGCCACCTTTCCGCGCAGGGCGCGCCGCTGCGCTTTCCCGGCGTGCTGGTGGACATCGACGCGCGCAAGAGGGCGGAGCTGCGGCAGACGGCGCTGCTGGAGATGGCGGACCGGCTGCGCGAGGCCTCGTCCCCGGACGCCGCCGCGAAGCTCGCCATGGAGGTGGTGGGGCGGATGCTGGACGTGCCGCGCGCGGGCTACGGCACGGTGGACGCGGCGCACGCGCTGGTGCTGATGCACCCGAACTGGGTGGCCTCGCCGGACGTGGCGCGCGTGGAGGGCGTGCACCGCTTCCACGACTACGGCGTGTTCCTGGAAGACCTCCTGAAGGGCGAGGTGGTGACCATCCCGGACGTGCGGAAGGACCCGCGCACGGCGCCCCATGCGGCCACGCTGGAGCAGGTAGGCATCCGGGCACTGTTCAACATCCCGCTGCTGGAGCACGGCCGGTTCGTGGCGGTGCTGTTCCTGCACGACGTGCAGCCGCGCACGTGGACCGCGGAGGAGATCGAGCTGTCACGCAACGTCGCCGACCGCGTGTGGGCGACGCTGTCCAGGCTCAAGGCGCTGTCGGACCTGAAGCGGGCCAACGAGACGCTGGAGCAGCGCGTGGCGCAGCGCACCCGGGAGCGGGACCGCGTGTGGAACGTGTCCCAGGACCTGCTGGTGGTGGGGAGCCTGTCGGAGGGGAAGTTCCTCAGCGTCAACCCGGCCTGGACGCAGATGCTGGGGTGGACGGAGGAGGAGCTGCTGGGCCGCACGTCGGAGTGGCTGGAGCGCCCGGATGACTACTCGCGAACGCGCTCCGAGGTGCACCGCCTGGAGGGAGGAAATCCCACGCTGAACTTCGAGAGTTCCTATCGGTGCAAGCACGGCGGCTACCGGCGCATCTCCTGGACGGCGGTGCCGGTGCCGGAGGACGGCGTGCTGTACGCCAGCGGGCGCGACGTCACCGAGCAGCGGCAGACAGAGGAGCAGCTGCGGCAGGCGCAGAAGATGGAGGCGGTGGGGAAGCTCACGGGCGGCGTGGCGCACGACTTCAACAACCTGCTCCAGGTGGTGGGCGGCAACCTGCAACTGCTCCAGCGAGATGTCGCGGGCAACGAGCGGGGCTTGAATCGGGTTCGGTCAGCGCTGGGCGCGGTGGAGCGCGGGGCCCGGCTGTCCGGGCAGTTGCTGGCGTTCTCGCGGCGGCAGCCGCTGGAGCCTCGCTCGTTGAGCCTGGGCCGGCTGGTGCGGGGCATGGACGACCTCCTGCGCCGCGCGCTGGGCGAGGACGTGGAGGTGGAGACGGTCATCGGCGGCGGGCTGTGGAACACGATGGCGGATCCGCACCAGTTGGAGAACGTCATCCTCAACCTGGCCATCAACGCGCGCGACGCGATGGGGGGCGCCGGGAAGCTGACGCTGGAGTTGAGCAACGCGTCGCTGGACGACCACTACGCGCAGGCGCACCCGGAGGTGATGGCCGGGGCGTACGTGCTGCTGGCGGTGTCGGACACGGGCGGGGGCATGTCGCAGGAGGTGATGGAGCGCGCGTTCGAGCCCTTCTTCACCACGAAGCCGGAGGGCCGGGGCACGGGCCTGGGGCTGAGCATGGTGTACGGCTTCGTGAAGCAGTCCGGCGGGCACGTGAAGATCTACAGCGAGTTGGGTCACGGCACGACGGTGAAGGTGTACCTGCCGCGCGCCTTCCAGCCGGAGGCGCCGGTGACGGAGGTGGTGACGGGGCCCGTGGAGGGCGGGAAGGAGACCATCCTCGCGGTGGAGGACGACGCGGAGGTCCGCGCCACGGTGGTGGAACTGCTGACGGAGCTGGGCTACCGCGTGTTGCGCGCGGTGGACGGCCAGAGCGCGCTGTCCATCCTGAAGAGCGGCGTGGCGGTGGACCTGCTCTTCACGGACGTGGTGATGCCGGGGCCGGTGCGCAGTCCGGAGCTGGCGCGGCAGGCGAAGGCGCTGCAGCCGGACATCGAGGTGCTCTTCACGTCCGGCTACACGGAGAACGCCATCGTGCACGGCGGCCGGTTGGATCCGGGCGTGAGCCTGCTGTCCAAGCCGTACCGGCGCGAGGACCTGGCGCGCAAGGTGCGGGCACTGCTGGACCAGCGGCAGCAGCGGATGGTGACGCCGAAGCTCCAGTGGCCGGAGGTGCCTCGTGCCGGGGACACGTCGGCGACACAGGAGGCCGCGCGGCGGATGCGCGTGCTGCTGGTGGAGGACGACGAGGACATCCGCTCGTCCGCCGGTGAGCTGCTGGGGCTGCTGGGCCACGCGGTGATGTCGGTGGCGAGCGCGGAGGAGGCGCGGGTGGCGCTGGCGGCGGAGCGGTTCGACGTGCTCTTCACGGACGTGACGCTGCCGGGCATGTCCGGCGTGGACCTGGCGCGCGAGGTGGCGCTGCGAAAGCCCGCCATGCGCATCATCATCGCGTCCGGCCACGGCCGCGCGGCGCTGGACGGGGATCCGCAGCAGTGGCTGGGCGTGGTGGTGCTGCCGAAGCCCTACGCACTGCCGCAGATACAGCAGGCCCTGGCCCAGGTGGCCGCGACGGCCCGCTGAGAGGTCAGCCGCGCTGGCGCTCCAGGAAGGCCAGCAGGCCTTCCGTGTTGCGGCGCTCGTGGTCGTCCAGGGATGGAAGGTACTCGCGGACCTCCGCGAGCATGGCCTCCGCGGCGGGCAGGTCCGCCGGGGAGACCTTGAACGCCCACTGCCAGTACTCAGCGGCCGTGTACGAGTACATCCGGGTGTCCACCGGATGCTTCAAGTACGCACGCAGGGCGCCTCTTACGATCCGTGGGGTCTGCCCCCAGTGCGCGGCGCAGAAGAACACCATCTTGGCGAGATCCCGGTGAAGAGAGGCCGACGGCACCCGTCCCGCATGGCGCCGTTCCACCTGCCTCAGTCCCGCACGGAAGCGCGGCCAGTCCCTGGGGGCCAGCGCGCTCGTCTCCTCGACATCCAGGATGTAGGCCTGCCAGTTCGGGTCACGGAATGGCGGATCCTGGAACGCGTTCCTCATTTTCGCGGGCATCTCAGCGGCATTCCGTTCCAGCTATATACGGCGTCAGGCCAGAACCCGTTCGCCATGCAATAAGACCGACACGAGTCACAACGGCTCTCTCCTTCCACCCGTCCTGGCATGCTGTCTCCGCCCGCATCGACACAGCGAACGTAGTCCTGGGTGCAGGTCTCCCTGACCCGTTCCTTCTCCGTCTTCTCCAGTTCCTTGTCCGCCCCAGGTGGAGGCAACAGGTTCGGATTCCGGGGCCGGGGCGGCTTCATCATCTCCACTTGCTCGCACGCCGCCGCCGAGCCGCTCTTGCATTGGCAATCCACCGTGCTGACGCAGCCCGGCCCGGGCCCAGGGCCCAGGGACTGCCGGAACTGTCGCGGGCCACCTGCGCAGCCCGCGACAGCTCCACAAAACAACAGCACGAACCCTAATCGCAGACCTGCTCCGTGGCGTGCGTGGTGGCGCGGGGGCTCCAGCCCTCGTTGCCGTCCTTCTCGAAGTAGAACTTCGCGCGCGTGCGCTGCCGCGTGCCCACTTCGTTCAGCGTGTTCGCGTCGTACAGCCGGCCGTTCACCATCGTGTAGCGCACCGTGCGGCTGTTGGAGATGTCCTCCAGCGGGTTCTTGTCCAGCACCACCAGGTCCGCCAGCTTCCCCACCTCCAGCGAGCCCAGGTCCTTGTCCATGCCCAGGTGACGCGCGCCATTCAGCGTGCCCGCGCGCAACGCCTGCATCGGCGACATGCCGCCCTGCACGAACATCGCCAGCTCCCAGTGCGCCGCCAGGCCTTCACGCTGACCGTGCGCGCCCAGTTGCACGCTCACGCCCAGGTCGTTCAGCTCCTTCGCCACGCGGGCCACGTTCTGGTGGTTGAACTCCTCGTCCGGAATCATCACGCGGCGCCGTGAGCGCCCGTCCACCACGCGGCGGGGCACGAACGACATGAGGCGCGTGTCCTCCCAGACGTTCGTCTTCTGGTACCAGTAGTTCTCCCCCATGAGCCCGCCGTAGGCCACGCCCAGCGTCGGCGTGTAGCCCACCCGCGTGCCCTTCCACAGCTGGCGCACGTCGTCGTAGATGCGCGCCACCGGCAGCGAGTGCTCCAAGCTCGAGTGCCCGTCCACCACCATGGTCAGGTTGTGCTGGAGCAGCGAGCCGCCCTCGGGCACCACCAGCATGTCCAGCTCGCGCGCCGCCTGGAGAATCTTCTGCCGCTGGTCGCGCCGGGGCTGGTTGTAGCTCTTCACGCTGAACGCCCCCAGCGCCTTCATCCGCCGCAGGTGCCGGCGCGCATCGTCCAGCGTGTCGATTTCGACGTGCGCGTCCGCGCTCGCCGCTCCGTACAGGATGGTGCCCGTGGAGAAGATGCGCGGCGACGTCAGCATCCCCGCCTTGCCCAGCTCGCTCGCGGCGAAGATGGCCTCCGAGTGGTTGGACGGGTCGTGCAACGTCGTCACGCCGAACGCCAGCGACGCCGCCTGCACCCAGCTCTGCTCCGGCATCAACCCGTCCACGCCCATGGACCCGTGCCAGTGCACGTCCACCAGGCCCGGCATCAGCGTCTTGCCCTTCACGTCCACCACCTTCGCCGCTGCGGGCACGTTCACCTTCCCCACCGGGCCCAGCGCCACGATGCGGTTGCCCTTCACCACCACCACGCCCTCCTCCACCACCTGCTCGCCCTTCATGGTGACGATCCGCCCGCCCACCAGCGCCAGCATCCCCTCCGGCACGTCCGACTTCGCGGAGAACGCCACGTCCACCCCGTCCGCCTCCGGCGGCGGCAGCGTCTTGGGCGCGCCGTCCATGAACGTGAACGCGTCCTTCAGCGCCCGCGTGTAGAGCTTGGACCCCAGCGCCCAGTGCAGGGACAGCCGCGCATCCGAGCCGGACCAGTGCAGGTATTCGCCCGCGTCACGGCTCACCTGCGTCACCGGCATGGCCTTGGTGGACGGCCCCACCCGCGCCTCCTTCGCGCCGCGCACGAAGGGCGTCACGTAGGCGTTGAAGTCCTCGCGGAAGGCCACCCACCGGTCGTCCGGCGACACGCGCATCTCCAGCGCGCCACCGCTGGTCAGGTGCGTGCGCGGCTCATCCCCGTCCAGCCCGATGCTGCGCAGCGTGCGCACGTCCTCCACGTCCTTGGACTCCACGTGCAGGAAGTACACGCGGTCCGACTTCGCGCCGAAGTGCGGCTGCTCCCCGTCCCGCGTCAGCTTGCGCGCCACGCCTCCACCGGTGGACGGCACCACGAACAGCCCCGTCTCCCGGCTCCACGTGCCCGGCATCAGGTAGCCGTCGCCCGTCGTCCGGTACACCACCCACCTGCCGTCCGGGCTCATCGCGGGCTCCACGTAGAAGCCCGGCTGCGTCGTCACCACGCGGCCCTCGCCGCCCGTCACCGACACCACGCGCACCGCGCCCAGCGCGTCGTCGTCCCACGTCGTGTAGACGATGGAGCGCCCGTCCCGCGAGAACGACGGATAGAACTCCAGGTGCTCGTTCTGCCGCGTCAGCCGCCGCGGTGTCCCCGACGGCAGCTCCTTCACGTAAAGCTTGCCCAGCGCCTGGTACACCAGCCTCTTGCCATCCGGTGACACCTGCATCCAGCGCAGCATCTTCACGTCGAAGCGGTCCGGCGCCACGGCGCGCGTGCCCTTCACCGCCGCGAACACCGTGCGTGTCCCCTTCACGTGGAAGGGGATGGGCGACACCTTCTTCGTCGCCACGTCGATGCGGTGCAGCGCCCCGCCCGCCCAGAACACCAGCGACTTGTTGTCCGGCGTCCACGCCATCACCGGAGACACGCCGTGGATGGCCCACGTCTCCTGCATGTCCCGGTCGAGCCCGTCATGCAGCGGCCGCTCCGCCCCGGACTTCACGTCCGTCACGTACAGCACGCTCTTGCCGCGCACCCGCCGCACGAACGCCAGCTGCTTGCCGTCCGGCGACGGCGTGGGCCGGATGGAGCCACCCGGGCCGGTGACGAAGGGCTCCACCTCCTTCGCGTCCAGGTCCAGCCGCTGGATGGCGTAGAGCTCCTTGTTCGGATCCTTGTCGTACTCGAAGGACTTCCCCGGCGTGACGTCCTGGCTGAAGTAGACGTAGCGGCCGTCCGGGGAGAACACGGGCTCGCCCAGGTCCTTCTGGTCGTTGGCGCGTTCGGTGAGCTTCACGCCTTCGCCGCCCGCGCGGTGGAACATCCACACCTCGCCCGCGCCCAGCGAGCGTCGGCCGGTGAAGTGCTTGCGCGCCACCAGGAACTGGCCGTCCGGACTCCACGCCGGGCTGTTGAGCAGGCGGAACTTCTCCTGCGTCACCGCGCGCGGGTTCTTTCCGTCGCGGTCCATCACCCAGATGTTGTCCCCGCCGCCCCGGTCGCTGGTGAACGCGATGGACTTCCCGTCCGGGCTGTAGCGCGGCTGCATGTCCCACGCGGCGCCGGACGTCAGCGCGCGGGCCTCGCCGCCCGCGATGGGCAGCGCGTAGATGTCACCCAGCAGGTCGAAGAGGATTTCGTCTCCGCGCGGGCTCACGTCCACGTTCATCCACGTGCCCTCTCGCACGTCGATGGGCACCTGCGTGCTGGCCACGCCCGGGGGCGCGTCCACCTTCCACTCCTCCTTCTTCGCGTCCGGCTGCTCCGTCGTGGCGACGGGGGCCAGGGTGCCGCCGTCGCCCTCGCTCGCCCGGGCGGCTTCGCGCGCGGTGTCCTTGGGCGCGGGCGGCTTGGGCGGTTCCTGCGGAGGCGCTTCACCCTGCCCTGGAGGTGCGGGCTCGGGTGCACTCGCGGGCCGGGGCAGGGGCTGCGCCGCCAGGAGCAGACCTGGGACGAGCAGTGCGAAGCAGAGGGCGGAGAGAGGTCGGTTCACCGGAAGTGTCCTCGGGGAAGACGCGGGGCGCGGCATCCTGCCAGGATGCGTGGGCTGTCAGGGCGCCCGTGAACTCGCGGACGGGCAGGCGTGTTCCTGGGCGCGGCGTGCCGCGGTGCGTTCCCCCGGCGCGGTCCGAATCTGCTACTGCATCCAGCCCATGTCGGACTTCAGTCTTTCCACGGACCCGGCGGAGCGGCGCGAGGCGCTCTCCGTCCTGTTCACAGAGGCGGTGCCCCACAACCATGCGCTCGGGCTGCGGCTGGAAGCGGTGGGGCCCACGGACGCGACGGTGGTGATGCCCTACGCGGATGTGCTCGTCGGCAACCCGGAGACGGGGGTGGTGGCGGGCGGCGCGGTGACCTCGCTCATCGACGCGGCTAGCGGCGCGGCGGTGATGGCGGCGCTGGGCGCGTTCGCGGCCATCGTCACGCTGGACCTGCGAATCGACTACCTGCGCCCCGCGCGCCCGGGCCTGCCGCTGACCGCGCAGGCCGAGTGCTACAAGGTCACCCGCATGGTCGCCTTCGTGCGCGCGCTGGTGCACCAGGGCGACCCTGCGACGCCGGTGGCCTCGTCGCAGGGCACCTTCATGCGGGTGGAGAGCTGATGAGCACGCCTTCGCTTCCCCTCGCGGACCTGGTGCGGCAGGTGCGCCAGTCGCGCGAGTACCACCGCCTCACGGACGCCATCCCCTACACGCGCTTCGTGGGCATTGGCGTGGAGAACCTGGCCGGCGAGATGCTCTGCCGCATGCGCTACGCGCCGCACCTCATCGGCAACAGCATCCTGCCCGCGCTGCACGGCGGCACGCTGGGGGCGCTGCTGGAATCGAGCGCCATCTTCGAGCTGCTGCTCAAGACAGACACCGAGCGCGTGCCCAAGGTCATCTCCACCACGGTGGACTTCCTGCGCTCGGGCAAGGCGCAGGACACCTTCGCGCGAGCATTCATCACGCGACAGGGACGCCGCGTGGCCAACGTGCGCGTGGAGGCCTGGCAGGACGACCGCACGCGGCCCATCGCCAGCTCGCACGCGCTGTTCCTGCTGTCGGAGCCGTGAGGCTCCTGAGCTTCGGGGGACGCTAGCCGTCCACCACGATGCGGTACGTGCGGCGTTTGCCGTCACTGCCCCAGATGATGAGCGTGGTCGTCCCCTTCGCCAGCGCGGAGACCTCCACGCCGTCCTTCCCGGTGGTCTTCACGTCCGCGACGGACGGATCGCCCAGCGCCACGCGGCTCATTCCCTGCACCGTCAGCACCTGCTTCGCGCCCTTCTTCAGGGTGAGCGTCTCGTCCGCGGGAGGAAGCTCCTTCGAGTCCCCAGCGCGAGCAGCGGGCTCCTTCGCCCCCGCGGGCAGGGCGCTGAGCAGCAGGGTTCCCAACGTCAGGGCCACGAAGCGTGAAGCCATGGATGCAACCTCCGGGTGACTCCGGCGGAGTCCGGAGCTGCCCCAATGTCCCATGCGCTGGCATCCGACGTCTCCTGAGAGCCCCCCCGCGATGCGCGCACTGACGTTGTTACAGCGCGGTTCCCATTTCTACAGGGTTCAGGCCGGGTCCTTCAGCGGACAGCGTGCACGGGGACACGGTGGATTGCCTTGGGGTCCGCCGGGTGGAGGACAGGGTTTCCAGCCTGGGGGCGCGGTGGGGGCACGGCAGTGAACGCGAGCGCACGTCACGGGAGCGCGGCACGTCGCCTGCTAGCTCACGGGAGCGACACCGACGCGGAGACCCCCATGAGCGAGCGCGAGTCGATGAAGCTACGGGATTTGAAGGAAGCCGCCCATGCGCTGTACCAGCGGGGGAGGTATGCGCAGTGCGTGGAAACGTACGCGCAGCTCGCGAAGATGCTCCCGCGCGACGCGAATGTGCGCGTCCGGCTGGCGGAGGCCTGCCGCCGCGCGGGGCAGAAGGAGCAAGCGATTGCCGCGTACCGTAAAGCCGCCCGGGTGCTGTTGTCACTGGGTTGCGAATCCCGTGCGCGGGGCGCCCTGAAGGCAGCGCTGGAGTTGGCTCCGCGCGACGCGGCGTTGCAGCAGGAATTGGCGCGGATGGGTCAGGGCGCGGTGACTCCGACGGCACTGGAGGACGAGGAGCTCTACCGTTTCGACCGGCTGCCGCCGACGCCGCCGCCCGGACGGATGCGCAGCGTGCCGCCGTCCTTCGTGCGCAACGACGCGCAGGGGCCGGACGCACCGAGGGCTCTCCCGGTGGCGCCGTCCGTCACGCCGGTGAACGTCCATGGGACACCGAGCGTGATGCAGGGACCGGGACGGCAGGCGGTGCTGCCCCATCCGCGTCCTGCCATGCCGACCGTGACGCCCGCGCTGGATTCGGCGACGACGACGATGTCCCGTTCCATGGCGCAGGTGGCGGCGGGTGCGCCGGAGGCCGTGACGCTGCCGAAGGTCATCGTGTCGATGTTCGCCTTCGGGGATCCACCGGCGGAGGGGGCCGCGCAGCCGGGAGGGAATACGCCTCCGTGCATCACGCCGGTGATGGTGAGCAAGAGCGTGCCCAAGAAGGCACTGCCGGCCGTGCCGCCGTCCACGGTGAATCCTGCTCCGACGCCGGAGCGCCCCACGGTGAAGGTCCTCGCGCTGAAGAACCGCGCGCCCGGCGCCCCACCAACGAAGCCTCCGTCCGCGGTGATGCCCTACAAGCCGGAGATGCGCCGCCTGGCGCCGAACGTGGTGGCCCTGCGCGTGTCGCCGCAGGCACGCTGGGTCATCATCCGCTCGGAGAGCGACCTTGAAGTGAGCCGTTCCGAGGTGCTTCCCGGGGAGCCAGCCGCCGCGCATTGAGGTGGTGTGAGGAGTGACAAGGTCTTTGCAGCCAGCCCGCCTTCGTGGTTGAGCCGTTGCTCCGACTCACCAACCCGAAGGAGTCTGGTGATGACGCTGGAGGAACTGGTCGAACAAGTCGCGAAGCACGTCGCCGCCCAGACCGATGCCATCTGGAAAGGGGACGCGAAGACCGGAAACAAGCACGCC
Source organism: Corallococcus exiguus (assembly GCF_009909105.1). NCBI lineage: Bacteria > Pseudomonadati > Myxococcota > Myxococcia > Myxococcales > Myxococcaceae > Corallococcus > Corallococcus exiguus. The sequence goes on along the minus strand of NZ_JAAAPK010000012.1, from coordinate 272,258 downwards.
AGGAAGTACGGGGCCGCGATCGATCAACTCCTGGCCCACGGTGATGCCGGACGGGATGCGCTCCTCGTGTTGTTCAAGCATGAGCGCATGGACGTGCGGGTGACGGCCGCTGCGACCCTGCTCCGCTACCGGACGGCTGAAGCCAAGGCGGTCCTGGAGGAAGCCGCAAAGGGGCAGGGACTCGTGCCCTTCGAAGCTTTGGAAGCACTGAAGCGCTGGAATGAAGGCACCTGGTCCCTGGACCCGGGATAGCCGTCCCCACAACGCACCGTGGCGCCCTCCCCTCTTCAGGGAAGGACGCCCGGATGCTCCACCCCGTTCAGGGACCGTCCTACATGGACACGGACTTCGCCGGGTCGATGAGGCTCTGGAGCGGGTTCGTTGCTTCCGCGGTCTCCTGCCCCACGTCCGGCTCGTAGGCGCGGACCTGCGCCTCGCAGTGGTTGCTCTTCCGGTTCTGGTGGCAGTGCCGGATGCCGTACACGTGATGGCACCCGCATGGATCCACGCGCTTCTTGGCGCACAGCGACGGATTGAACACCGGAGCCGCGGTCATCTCCACCGGCCCCGCCTGCAACGACACCGCCAGCACCATCCCCGTCAAAAACCCCATCGCCCACCCCCTTGATGCACGCTGCAGAAATGGGAATGCCGATCCGCCGCCGCAACCCCCAGGCTTGTCTGAATGCCGCTCCGTGCACTCCCGGCCGTTCCCTCCGTCCACCCCACGGGGTTTCCACTCGGCACAGGCCAGGCAGGCAGCCAATCGTGTGTCCGGAAACCGGCACCGTCAGGGATGATGGAGGGCTTCGTCCCTGCCGCGGGTTCACCCACCTGGGGGATTCACCATGAGCTGGAAGCAACACCTGGAAAAGGTCTCCGAGGGCCACTACGTCCTGCCGCGCACCAAGACCATGCGCGTGCACGCGGACCTGTTCCTCTCCGACAAGCTCCTCTGGGGGGAGGAAGGCAACCCGGAAGCCCCCCCGCTGGAAGACGCCGTCTTCGATCAGGTCGTCAACGCCGCCACCTTCCCCGGCGTCACCCGCGTCGCCGTCACGCCCGACTGTCACGTGGGCTACGGCGTCCCCATCGGCACCATCGTGGAGACGGACGGCGTCCTGCTGCCCACCGCCGCCGGCTACGACATCGGCTGCGGCATGGTGCAGCTGCAGACCTCCCTCACCGTGGAGGACGTCGCCGACCCCGCGAAGCGCCGCCAGTGGATCGACGAGGTGACCGACCGCATCGCCGTGGGCGTGGGCGCCACCCGGGCACGCAAGCAGCGCAAGCTCAGCGAACCCACCCTCAAGGAAGTCCTGCGCCACGGCGCCAAGGCCCTGGGCAGAAGCCGCTCCGTCACCGAGCGCGACTTCATCCCCGTGGAGGACACCGGCGTTTCCATCCCCGAGCGCGCCTATGACAAGCGCGGACAGCTGGGCAGCCTGGGCGGCGGCAACCACTTCACCGAGATGCAGGTGGATGAGATGGGCCGCGTCTGGGTGATGCTCCACACCGGCAGCCGGGGCTTCGGCTGGAACATCGCCAAGCACTTCTTCGTGGCGGGCGCCGCGCAGTTGGGCCTCAAGAGCCGCAGCGAGGACTTCGTCTGGCTGGACGCGGACAGCGCCCTGGGCCGCAGCTACTGGAACCTGCACAACATGGCGGCCAACTTCGCCGTGGCCAACCGGTTGCTCATCGGCGAGGCCGTGTGCGGGGCGCTCGAGGACGTGTTCGGCGGCACCGCGAACATCTACTACGAGATCAGCCACAACCTCATCCAGCGTGAGGGCGGCAAGTTCGTCGCACGCAAGGGCGCCACGCGGGCCTTCCCTGCCGGACATCCGGCCCTCAAGGGGACGACGTGGGAGGCCACCGGGCACCCCATCCTCATCCCGGGCTCCATGGAGACGGGCAGCGCCATCCTCTTCGCGGAGCCGGGGGCGGAGAAGTCCATCTACTCGGTGAACCATGGCTCCGGCCGGCGGCTGTCACGCTCCGCCGCGCGCCGGCAGCTCCAGCAGGAGGAGACGGACCGGCGCATGGCGGAGGCCGGCATCCTGCTCAACACCCGCACCACGCCACTGGACGAGTCCGGGCCCTGCTACAAGAACCTGGACGACGTGCTGGAGACGGTGGAGCAGGCAGGACTCGCCCGGGTGGCCCACCGCCTCAAGCCGGTGGCCTGCATCAAGGGCGCGGACTGACGGGATATCCCGAGAAGGGGGACTCGTGGGGGAGGCCGGGCGGCGGTAGACTGGGCCTCCGCCTGGAGCCCCACCCATGCCCCCGTCCCCCACCCCTTCCCGGGAAGCAGATTTGGCGCGCGCCGAAGCCGACATGGCCCGGCTGGAAGCGCAGCTCGCCGAACAGGTAGCCCGCGCCAGCGCGGATGCCGCCGCGTTGGCCGACCGGCTCGCCCGCATGCGCCAGGCCCTGGCCCGGCCGGAGCATGCCGGAGACTCGCGCCTGTCCCAGTGGGCCATGCGCCTGGAGGACACCGAGTCCCCCGAGCCGTCCCCGGAGCTCACACGGCTGCGTGAGAAGGCCTTGGACGCGCGAGAGGTCGCGCTGGACACGCGCCGCCAGGCCGGGCTGGACCTCCAGTCCGCGCTGCGCGTGCAGCAGGAGGACGCCGCCCGGGTGGACAAGGCGCTGACGTCCGCCGAGTCCGACCTGAAGCGCGTGGAGGACGCCGCCCGGGCCCGCGCGGAGGCCGAGGCGAAGGCCCGCCGCGCGGCGGAGGCGGAGACCCAGAAGGTCGTCCCGCCCCCGGCCCTGCGTCCGTCCCAGGAGAAGCCGTCCACGGAGACGCCGACGCGCGCGGAGCGGCTCCCGGCGCGCGCGCCCGTGGCCGTCACTCCGGCGAAGAGCGACGCGCGCAAGGCGGGCCGGGTGCGGATGCACACGACCATCGACACGCGCAGTGATTCCAACTTCTTCACCGGCTTCTCGATGGACATCAGCGAGGGCGGCATCTTCATCGCCACGGTGGAGGCGGTGCCGCGCGGCACGCCGGTGGAGCTGGACTTCACACTGCCGGGGGGCCGGCCGCTGACGGTGAACGGCGTGGTGCGTTGGGCGCGCGACGGCAACGACCGCACGCCAGACTTGATGCCCGGCGTGGGCGTGCAGTTCACCACGCTGCCGTCGGAGGTGGCGCACGCCATCTCGTCGTTCGTGGCGACGCGCGACCCGATGTTCTACCCGGACTGAGGCCTCAGGTGCCCCAGGGGCGCAGGGGCGTGAGCAGCCCCGCGTCCTGGAGGCGCGCCTGGACGTCCGCGGCCAGGGCGACGTGGGCCGGATTGGAGACGGTGAACTTCTCCTGAGTGAGGGTGATGAGCGTGCCCCGGTTGGGGATGTGCTCCACCTGGACGGGCGCGGGCAGTGGGGGCACGGGGCCTCGGAAGTCGGCGAAGTACATGACCCAGCCGACGAAGGTGCCGGGCTCGGGAAACCGACCGGCCGTAATCTGTTCCCGATGCGCATCGGAGGTCGCGATGCCGACCTCGGGTTCCCACGCGAGGGCCATGGCGCGCATGACTCCGGTGAGGATCGGCGCGGTCAGCAGGCGCTCCGCGACACTGCCCCGGCTGCCGGTGGTGACGACACAGACGGAGTTTGAATGAATGGAAGCGCTCCCGCAGTTGCCGTGCGTGCCCGAGGTTTCCTCTTCGTTCTCACCCGCCCAGAGCCAGAAGCTGGAGCTGTCCATGAACCGATGGGCCTTGCTCTTCATGAGCTTCGCGAACGTTGACGCGTCCGGCTGGATCTGACGCTTCCGGGCTTTCTCGAAGTTGGCTGCCGCTAGATGCCAGCGGTTCCACGTCGGCTCCAACGGACCCAGTCGCTGGACGAAGGATGCAAGACGCTGAGCACAGGTTTCGACCGGCTCTGAACGCGCCAGCCAATAGCAGCCTGCGTAATACGTCTCGGACATGGTTCCACGACTCCTCATTCAAAGGGCGTGATGACGACGACCTCTATCTTGCGCCCCTCTCGGGCGAAGACCTTTTTCAGAAGGGCGGCAAAGCGACCCTCCGCGACAATCCAGCGAATGCGTCTTCCCTGTGCCATCCTTTCCTGACGAATCGCCTGAGCAAGTACCTTTCCAAAGCCCTTGTAGAACTCCTTCAGTGACATGTCGTCCTTGATGAACTTCGCGTAGCCCTGGCCCTTGGCCTCCAGCAGCGAATCGTCGACCAGGTCGTAGCCGTCGAAGTCGACCTCTTCGTCTCCTACCTTGAGCCGGTACGCGGAGCCCTTCGGTGCTCCCGTCACCTGGGCCTGATAGTCGCGGGCACGGTCGGACATCGACTCGTTCACCTGCACCCACTTGCCCGGGCCACCTGCGCTGCTACTCGAAGGCGGAGGGCCCATCGTGGCCATGGCCACCGCCGTGGACGCGAGCGTCACCTCCACCACACCGTCCACCACCGCCACCGCGCTCACGTCCAGCACGCGCGCCGGGTTGAAGCCCGCATTCGCCGCGCCCGCTCTCACTGCGTCCGGGAAGCGCGGCATCAATGAGAGCGAGGATGACAACCCCACCGTGACGCCGTGACTCACCAGCATCGTCACCGCGAGCACGAAGACGCGCGCCACCTCCGGTCCCAGTGCCTGCGCGAAGACCTCCGCCGCCTCCTCCAATTCCTGGAACGTCCGCGCCCGGTCCGTCGCCGCCTTCAGCGCACCGCAGGCCCGGACCACCGTGAGGAACGACTGCACGCCCACGTACGCCAGGAACACGGCGGCAATCACCGCCGCCGCCTTGGTGAACACGGGCTCCGGCGCCGCGGCCAACACCACCCAGGACGCAATCGCTCCCGAAACCACGGACACGAAGAACTCGGGATTCAGCGTGTCCTGAAGCGCCGCGCCAATGCTCGCACGCAAGGGGTCCAGCGACATGCCCACCGCGAGCGTCAGCCGGTCCAACTCACCGAAACCCGCGCCGTCCTCCAGCAAGGACAAACAATCTCCCGGAGCCTCATGCGCCCGGCACCACCGTCCGTACCCGTCCCGCAGCATGAACCCGAACCCCAGGTCCAGCTGCGCTCCCTTCTTCGCGACCGCGCGCACCACCCTCGGTGACCGAACCGTCAGCGGCACCTCCAGCACCAGACGCGCCAGCGCCTCCTCGAACTCCCGAGCGCTGACCGGCACCCGCTTGTCCCACGTGGCCGGGGCGTAGGTCCGCGTCTCCTGCTCCGTACGCAACCGCACCGTGGGCCCGCTGGCGCAGCCCGTGAGCAGCACGACCAGCAACCCCCATACCCCGGCCTTGCTCGCATTCATCCGATCCTGCCCCTGTGGCACTCGCGACACTCCACGACAGGTGCCTTCTCCGGCCCCTCCACCAATGCTATACGCATCCAAGTAATTCATTTTTAACTTGAACATCTTGACTTCACTGGGAGCACATCTTGAAGCCTTCTTCCCTCCTCGCGGCCCTGACCCTGACCGGCGTGCTGTCCGCCTGCGGCCCTGGCGAGGCACCTGAATCCCAGCAACTGCCCGCGCAGGACCTGGGCAGCACCACGGCGGCGCTGGACTGCGCCGCGTTCAGCGGCCCCGTGTATCACCGGGTGCGTCCGGCCACGGGCGACAGCCTCCTCACCCTCAATGCGAACGAGGCCGCCAACGCGGCCACCACCTACGGCTACACCGACGACCGGGGCACGCCCTTCAAGGCCGCGAAGTCCTCCGGCACCGGCCTGTCCCCCGTCTACCGGCTCTACAGCCCCAGCCGGGGTGAACACATCGTCACCATCGACGCCACCGAGCGCTCGAACCTCATCGCCTCCGGCTTCACCACCGACGAGGGCGTGGGCTTCTATGCGTCCAAGACGGCGGACGCGTGCCTCGTGCCCGTCTACCGCTTCGACAACCCGGGCCTGAAGAAACACCGCCACGCCGTCACCCAGGCGGAGCGCGACGCGCTCACCACCGCGGGCTGGACCAACGAAGGCATCCAGTTCTACGCCGCGCCCACCACGGTGGACACGAAGTTCACCTTCGTCGTCATCCCCGACACGCAGCAGGAGACGGTCTACGCCCCCACCCGGCTCACCCAGCGCATGCAGTGGATCGCCGACAACAAGACGGCCCAGGACATCCGCTTCGTGCTGCACACCGGCGACCTGATGGACTGGGACACGCCCGACCACCTCCACTACCAGCGCGCCAGTGATTCCTACCAGGTGCTCGACACCGCCCAGATTCCCTACGCCATCGCCCTGGGCAACCACGACACGGCGGCCGTGTGCCAGGGCGGCAGCGCGTGCCCCGGCAACGTCAACGCCAACCTGCGCAACACCGCCACCTTCAACACCTACTTCCCCCTGTCCCGCTTCAAGGCCCTGGGCGGCGTGTTCGAATCCGGCAAGTGCGACAACGCCTACCACACGTTCAACGCGGGCGGCCTGAACTGGCTGGTGTTGAACCTGGAGCTGTGGGCTCGCACGAACGCCGTGAACTGGGCGAAGACCGTGCTGGCCCAGTTCCCCCAGCACAACGTCATCATCATCACCCACTCGCACCTGAACGGCAGCGGCGGCATCGAGCAGTCGAACGGTGGCTACGGCAACAACAGCCCCCAGTACGTGTTCGACAACCTCATCAAACAGTACGCCAACGTGCGCTTCGTCTTCTCCGGCCACGTGGGCAACGCCGCCTACCGCACCGACACCGGCGTGAACGGCAACACCATCTACCAGATGCTCAACACGTTCCACGATGGCACCACGAACCCGACGCGGCTCGTGGAGGTCGACACCGCGGCCAACACCATCAGCACGCGCGTCTACGCGCCGCTGACGAACACGGAGCGCGCGGACGGCGCCAAGGCCTACAGCAACGTGAGCTGGGTGCGCTGAAACATCCTCAAGGCACCCGGACGGGACGGGCAATGATTCGCGCCGTCCCGTCCCCCACCGCACCCATGTAGTTCGAACCCCAGCCACTCACGCTCCCGCTCGTGCGCAGCGCCAGGGAATGATACTTCCCCGCGGCAAGCAGGGCCGTGCCCAGGAGCCCGGTCGACCGGACGGGAGCAGGGCGCTCGAACCGGGTGCCATCGCCCAGCTGCCCGTTGTTGTTGAGACCCCAGCCCCAGACGGTTCCGTCCGAGCGAAGCACCAGGGCATGGTGCCCTCCCGCCACCAGCGTCACCACGTTCGTCAGGCCAGGCACCGGGGTGGGAAAGTACTGGATGACCGAGGGGCCTCCCGACAGATACTCGCCATGGATGTCCCCCCACGCCTGGACCGTGCCATCCAGACGCAGCGCCAGGGAATGAAGACCGTCGGCGCTCAGCGCCATCACCTCCGTCAGGCCTTCAATCCGCGCGGGGGTGGGGCGGAAGGAAATGCTGTCATCCCCCAGTTGGCCTGAGTAATTGTATCCCCAACCCCAGACGGTTCCATCCGACCGGAGCGCCAGCGCGTGATAGTCCGCCGCCGCCACGGCCACGACGTCCGTCAAACCCAGGACCTGGACGGGTGAGGAACGGGAGACCGTGGTGCCGTCCCCCAGCTGTCCGATCCAGTTATCGCCCCAGGCCCAGACCGAGCCATCGGACCGCAGCGCCACCGAGAAGTTTCCGCCTCCATCCAGGGCCACCACGTCCGAGAGCCCCAGCACCTGAACGGGGATGGAGCGGTTCGTCGTGGTGTCATCCCCCAATTGCCCCAAGCTGTTGCGGCCCCAGGCCCAGACCGAACCGTCAGCGCCCAGCGCCAACATGTGAGCGGAGCCTGCCCCCAGTGACATGATGTCCTGGAGGCCTGCCACTTGCGTCGGGACAACGCTGTGGCGGCTTCTCGCGGCTGCTGTTCGTGGACAACACGCGCTGCGGCGTGCGCCTGGAGCTGCCGCGCGTGGGCTCCAGCACCACGCCTCCCGCGGCCGGCGTCTACCCCGTCCTGGAGTGCGGCTGCCTGGCGTACGTGACCAAGGATGACCTGGTGGAGCTGGACTTCGTTGGCGTGGCAGCCCCAGGGCTCGGGCTCCTACAGCCTGCGCGTGTCCGGCGGGGGCGGGAACATCCCGCTGCTCGCGCAGGACGGCACCGTCACCCCGGCGCCGACGCTCGTCTCCAAGACGCGGACGTCCGCCAACAAGGCCATCCGCGTGGGCCACATCCTGGGCAACTGCGACGTGGCGAACGTGACCCTCGCCCTGAACGTGCCCTCGCGAGTCATTGACGGGTTCGGCTGGGTGAACCTGGGCGCCTACACCTCCCGGTCGTTCACGGTCATCAAGGGCCCCATCAGCCACACGCCCTGGACGGAGCCGTAGCCTCCTGACGGCGGGGCCGTGCCTTCCCCAGCGAAGGCACGGCCCCGCCGTGGACTCACGGCTGGTTGGGACTGCCGATGTTCTGGAAGGGATTGAACGTGTACGTCGTGGAGAACTGCGACGACGGGCTGAAGTAGTACGCGGCCAGCTTCGCCGGGTCCTTGGCGATCTCCCCTCGCAGGATGGGGCCGTCGTTCTGGTCGTCCCAGCCCCAGGGCGCGTTCGCGGAGTTGGTGCCGCAGTTGCCCGCCACCAGCCCGCAGCCGCCGCTGGTGTCACCCCGGAACGTCCCGTCGGAAGAGAACAGCGTGGTCAGGTCGCGGCGCGTCCAGAAGCCGTCGGTGGGGCTGAAGATGTCGAGCAGCTTGTAGCGCACGTCCGAGTCCGTGGCGGACGACGGCTGCTCCGCCAGCGTGAGCGACGGGTAGTACTTCACGCCGTCTCCGACGATGTCGTAGTACGGCCACGCCTTGAGGCCGTGGCCCTTGGCCTCCTGCGCGGTGATGGGGTGGAGCTCGCCCTCGAAGGAGGCCATGGACAGCGTGCCGTCGATGGACTCCGACCCCGACCCGAGCGGACTGCCGGACGGCACGAACGAGTAGAAGTCCTTGTGCGCCACCGTCACCGCGCCCACGAGCGAGCCGTACTCACTGCCGTCGCGCTTCACGATGAGCAGCACGCCTTCGCCGTCGTTCTCGTGCTCGGTGTCGAAGATGGAGTCGGACCAGTCGCGCGGGTGGAAGAACGTGTAGAGCAGGTACCAGTGCGTGGAGGTCTCCACCACGGACTGGTAGGCGTGCGCGGTGAGGGCTCGCGAGCCGGTGTTGTCCCAGTTGTTCGTCCCGCTCCAGTCCCCATCGAAGTCCACGCGGGTGATGAAGTCGGACTTGCCACTCAGCGAATGCGAGCCCGTGACGTCCACGTCCTGGTAGTGGATGGGCGCCCACCGCTTCGTCAGCGCCGCCCTCGCCGCGGACGAACCCACGCCGTTCAACAGCGCCTGCCGGCCCTGCGCGAACAGCTCCTCTTCTTCCAGCTCGCCCTCACCGCAGGCGGAGAGCCACATCAACGCCGTGGTGACGGCCGTGAACTTCAGGACAGAGGGAAGACGGCGCAGCGATGACCGCATGGGGGAACCGGCCTTTCCTTGAGGGGAGGGCGCTCATCAGACATCACCGCGAAATCTTTGTGAACGAAGGTTTGCTTGAACTTCCTGTCAAACCCGAGTCGCCTTGCGGGTGACCGTTCCGTCCGTGGGGCGGTTATTTCCAGGAAGGTGCTCCGTGATGAACATCCGTTCGTGGCTGGCGCTGTCGACGCTGGGATTGACCCTGTCCGCTCCACTGGGCGTGGCGCAGCCGCTGTCCAGCTATGTCGACGCCACGTCGTACCTGTCGCCCCAGCCGGAGTACCTGTCGTGGCTGGAGCTGCGCTCGAACCTGAAGGAGAACTTCGACGACATCTGTGGAGACACGTTCTGCGAGGGCGACTACAGCAACATCCAGTCGCTGCGCTTCCAGTGTTCCGTCAACAGCGGGACGGGTGTCATTGGCCAGTGCGTCTGGGTGTTCGCCGCGAGCAACGAGGAGCTCAACCCGTCCATGGGTGGATTCTCCGTGCAGACGCAGACCTGGACCTGCCAGAGCCCGCTGGCCAGCGGCACCACGATGGCCTCGCTGCTGACGGCGCTCTCCGGGACCTCGCCCCTCTACGCCACGCTGCCCGGCACCAGCACGACGATCTACGACGGCCTGGTGGACTGCCTGTAGTCGACGGACGCCGGCGCACGGCGACACACCGTCTCCGCGCGTGAACGCAGGGTCCCGGTCCGTACGCCTCACGCGCGGGTGAGGCGTCAGCCCGGAGGGAACAGCATCGAATATGGCGGGCCCGGATGATGCAGAGACGGGCCCGCCATGATTCCAGACCTCGCCCACCTCGCCGCCAGGGGAGAATCCGTCACACTCGAACTGAAGCGCTCGACCGGTGAATTGCGTGAGGCGATGCACACGCTTTGCGCCTTCGCGAATGGACAGGGAGGCCAGGTGCTGCTGGGCGTGAAGCCTGGCGGAGAGCTCATCGGCCAGCAGGTGAGCGAACAGACCCTGCATGACATCGCGACCGCTCGGGAGCGCTTCGAGCCCCCGCTCGACCTCCACATCCAGAGCGTGGAGGTCGCTTCAGGGCGGAGCGTCCTCGTGCTCACCGTGGGCGGCATCAGCGATTCCGTGCCGTACACCTTCGACGGCCGCGCCTATGAGCGGGTGGGCAACACGACCCGCAAGATGGCGCAGGAACGCTATGAACTGCTGTTGCTGGAACGTGCGCACAGCCGACGTCGCTGGGAGAACCAGGAGGCCGACGAGGTTCCGCTCCAGGAGCTCGACCGCCAGGAGGTGATGCGCATTGTCGAAGCGGCTCGCTCCGCCGGGCGGCTCGTGGGACCGGTGGGACGGGGTCTGCCCGAGCTGCTCGACCGCCTTGGCGTACGCCACAAGGGCAGGCTCCTGCGCGCGGCGGTCGTGCTCTTTGGCAAGACGTTCCTTCCCCATCATCCCCAGTGCGAGCTGCGGATGGCCCGGTTTCGCGGCACCGACAAGACCGAGTTCCTCGACCAACGCAACGTGCGCGGACCGGCCTTCCGGCTGCTCGAGGAAGCCGATCTGTTCTGCCAGCGGCATTTCCCGTTGGCTGGCCGCATCGAATCGGGCCGCCTGCAGCGTGTCGACCGTCCGCTCATCCCTCCAGATGCGATGCGCGAACTCCTGGTCAACGCCTTCATCCACCGGGACTACAGCATCGCGGGTGGCGCGGTATCGCTCGCCATCTTCGACGACCGCGTGGAGATATGGAGCGCGGGGCGATACCCGATAGGCATCACGCCTGAATCGCTCACACGTCCGCATCTGTCGGTGCAGCGCAATCCCATCATCGCGGAGGTCTTCTACCGTGCCGGACTCATCGAGAAATGGGGCCGGGGCACGAACCGCGTCGCCGAGATGTGCCGTGCCGCCGGGCTCTCCGCCCCGGAGTTCGCCGAGGTCACGGGCGCCGTGGTCGTCACGCTGCGGGTGAATGTGGGACAGACCCTGGCCGCGGATTGGGGGGTGCTCGCGCCCGATCGAGGGGGGGTTCCGGACGGATTGGGGGGTGCTCCGGACGGATTGGGGGGTGCTCCGGACGACGGATTGGGGGGTGCTCCGGACGGATTGGGGGGTGCTCCGGACGGATTGGGGGGTGCTCCGGACGGATTGGGGGGTGCTCCGGACGAATTGAGGGAGGTCGCTGTCCGAAAGGAAATCGACGCGAAGGCGCGTGAAATCATCGAAAAACTAGGTCCCCGACCCAGAAAGGCAGCCCTGCGCGAGGCCATCATGGCGCTTACCTCGCTTCGGCCCTGGCTCCCTGCGGAGCTTGCCTATGAGCTGCATTACAACCCGGACAAGCTGACGGAGCGGCACCTCAAGGCCATGGTCGAAGAGGGTCTCCTCGAACGGACCCATCCCGATAACCCCAAGCATCCCGCTCAGGCCTACCGGACCACGCGCAGGGGCTGAACCATGGCCGTCAGAAGCTCAGCGTGCCCAGCAACTCGAAGGTGTTGCGATACACGTGCACCGGCTCCACGACGATGCCCTGCAGCCCGTTGTCGCCGGTCAGGTCCTTCACGCCCAATTCGTGGCGCGACAGGATGTAGCCCGCGCGCAGGCCTCCATCCACGCCGTGCAGTCCTGGAATGAAGTCCTTCACCAGGATGACGTCCACCCCCGTTCCCAGGTGCAGCGTGTTGGGCCACAGGTTGCGGAAGAAGCCCGGCCGACGCACCCAATACGAGTTCGGGTTCGCCATCCCCTGCCCGTTGATGCTGCCGTCCTCCAACCGGTACCACGTCAGCCCGTAGCCCACCTTCGCGTAGGGCTGGAAGCCGCCTCGCAGGAAGTTGTAGCGGAGGCTCCCCGCGTACTCCCACATGTCGAGCTTCGTCCTCAGCTGGAAGACAGACATCCCGTCCGATAGCGGCACGTCCAATCCCAGCGTGCTGCGCGAATGGAACAGCGTGTTCTCCGACGTGAACTTGTCCCCCAGGTAGAAGCTCACCTTGAGCATCGCCGACACTGCGGTACTCACCACCGGCCGGACCAGGTCCGGGTCGTTGATGTTGCCGGCGATGGCCGGATCCAACGCCGTGAGCTGCCCGTACCATTCGTCCAGCTGCCGGTCGTTGAGCAGCAGCCCCGTGAAGTCGTCACCGAGCAACTGCACGCCCACCCCCGCCTCCACCGTGAAGCGACGGCGCGGCAGCCGTTCCTGCGACGTGTAGACGGGCTGGTGGTTCTCCACCACCGCTCGCACCGGCAACCCCACCACCCGGTAGAGGAAGTCGAGCGGCGGCAGCGTGATGAGCAACGCCACCGGCGCGTTGAGGAACCCCAGGTTGTTGGAGAAGTCGTCCTGGACGTCCAGCGGGAAGAACCACGGCAGCTCGCTGGGCACGTACAAATCGAACCCCGCGCTGGGCGCCGGGCGGTTCCATCCCTCGTTGAAGGCCGGCCCCACGATGGACAGGTTGCCCATGTCCGAGTGCGCCACCAGCCCCGATAGCGGTGACCTCGCCATGGGGAAGCCCCAGCGCAGGGGCAGGATGAGCCAGGACCACTCGCGCCGCACCTGCCCGTCCACCAGCGCCAGGTCGTAGACGCGCTCCCAATCCGGCACCAGGTCGATGCGCGACGCCAGGTCGTAGCGCACCACCTCCTCCGGCAGCGGCTTGTCCGGGTGGGTGAGGTACTCCTGGTGGTCGAAGAATTGCCGCACCGCCTCCGTGGAGCCCGCGGGGCCGATGTTCTTGAAGACGCCCGGCACCGGGTACGTGGCGTGTGACTCCCGCGCGTGCGGTCCTGGAGAGGCCAGCAGCTGCTCCAATCCCTTGGAGTCCGCGCCAATCCAACCAATGGGGTGCGTGTTGATGACCGTCTCCGCCTCGTCCGCCCAGACGTAGCGGCGCACGCGCGCGAGGAGCTTCTTCTCCCCGGGCCGGTCCTCTCCCCGGGCGTCCAGCTGCGCCTGCCATTGCTCGCGGGGCAGGTAGGCATTGGGGCGGGCGAAGTCGAACACCATGCTGTTGTGGTGGAAGAAGTACTCGATGCGCTTCATCACCAGCGGGTCCGCGCCGTCCGCGGTCCAGTCCCCCTGGAGGATGCGTCGCAGCTCCGCTTCCGCCAGCGTGCGCCCCACCGCCGAGCGCGGAGAGACGGCCACCGCGATGTGCTCCCAGTCCCCCTCGTGATTGTTGCCGCCCGCGTTGAAGGGATAGAAGAACCAGTACTGGATGAGCAGCTCGTAGCCGGGCGGCCCCTTCTGCGTGCCCTTCACCGCGTGGATGAACGGATGCGCGTACACCTTCTCCGTGCCCAGGTAGCGGCGCGCGGGCTGGCCGTCCACCGCACCCTTGTACGCCGCCATCCACGTCTTCGGGTCGTAGCCGGGGAAGTCGAAATACATCACCGTGAAGGGCGCGCGCTCCGCGTCCACCGCGTCCTGCCGCAGCCGGGGAATGGTGGGGTGGTCCGGATGGAACTCGCGCAGCAGGCCCACCAGCCGGCAGTCGTCCCGCGCGTCCTGGCCGGCGGACTCCGTGCGCAGCGTGACTTCCGGCGCGCCGTCCTCCGGACAGGGCCGGCCCAGGCTGGAGAAGTTGATGGAGTCACTGCACATCAACACCGCGCCGGACTTCGCCAGGTCCCAGGTGTCCAGGTTGAGCAACAACCCCCCGGGCTGGTCCCGGAACACCTTGTGGTCGGAGGGAAAGGTGTAGGTGTTCTTCACCATGAACGGCGCGAAGCGGACCGCCAGGGATTGGAGGACCTGATGGCGCGTGTCATCCACACCGTCGCGCGGGGCTTCGTCCCGCCAGGCCGGGTCGTTCGGGTCGCCGTAGAGCGACAGGGCGACACTCGCCTCCGTCTGTCTCACGATGCGCGGATACGAAAGCGGCACGTAGCGGAAGTATTCCTCGCGCGTGGGCGGTCCGTCCGCGTGGGCCATGGCCGCCACGAGGAGCACGAACGCCGGCAGGGCCCGTGCCGCACGGACCGGAACGATGTGGCGCATATGGAAAGCGTCCCCGGAAGCCTCGCGCCGGGACGCGCGGCGCCAGGGACGCTAGGGGGCAGCGGCTCCGGCCCCCGCCGCCCCCCGGGGCCGCCCGTTCGTCACTGCACGGTGAAATCTCCGGCAGTGGACACCCGGGGTCCGGCATGCCGGCGGAGCAATCCCTATCTTACCCGCGCCATCCGTCGGATACCGGACCGGCCCCCGTGGCAGGGGGTGAAACACAGGCCCTGTTTCTGGCAGAAAGAAAGACAACCCATGAGGGGGTGGGACTGCGTCCCCCCTGAAGGAGTCCCTGTCGCATGAGCACGATTCTCCGGACCCCACCCCTCGCCGGTGGCCGTCCCCCTCGCTGGGATTCTCGCCGCCGTGCCCCGCCTGCCTCCGCGTCCCTTCCCCCCGTGGAGAAGGTGAACCTGGCCCACGCCTCCACCGACCTGCCGGCGCCTGGCATTGCCCGGTCCGTGGGCATGCTCCACGGCCAGCCCGTGCACCTGGTGCGGCTGACGGGCACCGGCCCCTGGTGCCGGCACGCCACCGGCGATGCCCTGTTCTTCGTCACCCGGGGGACCCTGCGGGTGGAGTTGCGCGAGCGCACCGTGGACCTGGAGGAAGGCGAGTTGCTCATCATCCCCCGCGGCATCGAGCACCGTCCGGTCGCTGACGCGGAGGCGCTGGTGCTGATGTCGGCTCCATCGCTCGAAGGGGAAGCGGCCGGGCAGTCTTCCGCCCCCTGAGTGGCGTTTGACGCCCCCCGGGCGGGCGAGCCCTTGTCCTGTCCGGGAGCGGTGATTCCTCCCACGGAGCCCACGGCGCACTTTTGCCCTGAACGAACGGAAGGGGGCTTCCCGCGTCGATCCACTCGCCGCCGGACAGCCGCCGCCTTTGATTGGGAGCGGAGCCGCCATGCGCATCCACCACCTGAACTGCACCACGATGTGCCCGCCCGGCCGGCGGCTCATGGATGGGCGGCGCGGCTTCACCGGCCCGGCGGCGCTCACCTGCCACTGTCTGGCGTTGGAGACGCCACGCGGCCTGGTGCTGGTGGACACCGGCTACGGCCTCAATGACGTGTACGCGCCTCGCGTGCGGCTCAACGGCCTGTTCCGGGACGTGCTCTGCCGCCCCGCCCTGGCGGAGGAGTCCACCGCCATCCGCCAACTGGAACGCATGGGTTTCCAGGCCAGCGACGTGCGCGACATCGTCCTCACGCACCTGGACTTCGACCATGCGGGCGGCCTGGATGACTTCCCCCACGCGCGCGTGCACGTGCTGGCGGACGAGTACCGCGTGGCCACCGCGCAGAAGACCTGGCTGGACCGCGCGCGCTTCCGCCCGATGCAGTGGTCCAAGGAGACGCGCTGGGAGACCTACGTCCCCCACCGGGGTGAAGGCTGGTTCGGCTTCGACTGCGTGCGCGAGCTCACCGGACTGCCGCCGGAGATCCTGCTGGTGCCGCTCGTGGGCCACACGCTGGGACACGCGGGCGTGGCCATCGACACCGGGGAGGGGTGGCTGCTGCACGCGGGCGACGCTTATTTCTACCATGGCGAGATGGACCTGGACCGCTACCGGTGCACCGCCGGCCTGCGCGCCTACCAGAAGCTGATGCAGAAGGACGGGTGGATGCGCTGGTACAACCTGCGCCGGCTGCGCGAGCTGGTGCAGCGCCACGGCGAACAGGTGACGGTGTTCTGCGCGCACGACTCGCTGGAGTTCGAGCGGCTGGAGGAGCGCGAGAAGCTGCCCGCGGACTTCCCCATCCAGCCCGGCCTCGTCGCCCCCGTGCCCTCGCTGCACCTCTAGCGGGCGTCACGGGTGGAGCGGAGGCGACTCCGCCACCGACGTCTCCTCCATCAGCCGGGGCACGCGCGGCAGGTCCACCGTGAAGGTGGCGCCTTGCCCCGGCACGCTCTCCAGGCGGATGACTCCGCCGTGCGCCTCCACCAGCTGGCGGGCGATGTAGAGCCCCAGTCCGTAGCCGGCCTTCGTCCGCGCGGCGCGCTCCCGCTCGAAGCGCTCGAAGACGCGGCGCTGGGCCTCCGGCGCGATGCCCACGCCCTCGTCGCGCACCCTCAGCCGGGAGTGGTCCGCGTCCAGCGCCGACACCGACACCGTCACCGGGTGGCCCCGGCCGAACTTCAGCGCGTTGGACAAGAGATTGGTCACCACCCGGTCCAGTCGGATGCGGTCCCACTGCCCCACCTGCCCGTCCTCCACCTCCAGCCGCAGGTCGCAGCCCGCCTCCACGGCGGCATCCGCGAAGCGCTCCACCACCTCGCGCGCCAGCTCCCCCAGGTCCATGGGCGCCGCGTCCAGCAGCCGCTTGCCGGAGGACAGCCGCGACAGGTCCAGCAGGTTGTGGAGCAGCTGTCCCAGCCGCTGGGCCTGACCGCGCGCCACCACCAATCCCTGCCGCACGTCCTCGTCACGGCCCGCCTCCTGCGAGCGCTGCACCTTGCTGAGCAGCAATTGCAGCGCCTGCAAGGGATTGCCCAGGTCGTGCGCGGTGACGGCGATGAGGTCCACCGCCTCGCGCGCCTCGCGCAGGAGCCGCGTGTTCTCCAGGGCCAGCGCCGCGCGGCCCGCCAGCTCCTCCACCAGCACCTGGTCCGCCTGCGTGAAGCGGCGGTGGCCCCGGGCCGTCAGCAGCACGAAGGCGCCCAGCGTCTCGCTGCCCGCGCGCAGGGGCACCACCATGGAGGAGCCGATGGCGATGCGCTCGATGAGCAGCCGGTGGTCGTCGGTCTCCGCGGAGGCCGCCAGGTCGTCCACTTCCACCTCCACGTCCATCCGTGAGCGCCCGGTGCGCATCACCTCCCAGACGACCGGAGGCATGCCCAAGCGGGGCGGAAACCGCCGCAGGGCCTCCCACAGGCTCTCCTCGCGTTCGGGCTGCACGTGCGTCACCGCCCGGGGCCGCAGTTCGCCCGCGGGCGTGAGCAGATAGAGGATGCAGCCGTCCGCCACCTCGGGCACCAGCAGCCGCGCCACCTCCGCCGCCGTCAGGTCGGGGTCCAGGGACTGGTGGAAGACGCGGCCGGCCTCCGCCAGCAACTCCTGCACCCGCTCCTGGCGCCGCTGCTCGGTGATGTCGCGCGTCACCACGGAGAAGCCCTGGGGATGGCCGTCCTCGTCGCGCAGCGCGGTGATGGACACCTCCGCCCAGAAGCGCGAGCCGTCCTTGCGCTGCCGCCAGCCCTCCGTGTGCAGCCGCCCCTCCTGGAGGGCCCGGGACAGTTCCCGCTCCGGCTTGCCCGCCGCCGCATCCTCGGACGTGTAGAAGACGGACTTGGGGCGGCCCAATATCTCCGCCTCGCTCCAGCCCTTGATGCGCTCCGCACCCGGGTTCCAGCTGGCCACCCGCCCGCGCGCGTCCAGCAGCACCAGGGCGTAGTCGCGCACGCCCTCCACCAGCGCCTGGAAGCGGTGCGCGCTGGCTGCCGCCTCGCGCCGGAGCGGGTGGAGCCGACGGTGGAGCACCCACGCCAGCCCCCCCGCCACCGTCAGCCCCAGCAGGCAGGCAAGGAGCAGCAGCGCCGTCTCCCACCGGTCCACCCGCACCGAGGTCCGGTTCTCCACGGCCAGCCGCTCCTGCACCTTGCGCTCCAGCTGGGCCTGCGCCTCGCGCACATGTCCATGGGCCCGCGCGAGCCGCTCGCGCGCCTGCTTCTGCTCCTGGGGCGTCTGGGCGCCCACGAGCGCGCGCAGCGCCGCTTCGTGCTCCTGCTCCGCGGCGCGCACCTCCCACACCAACGCCTCGTCCTCGGGAGTGTCCAGCCGCGCGGACAGCCGCTCCGCGGTGCCCAGGAAGCGCCGCCGTGCCTGCGCCGTGTCCCGGGGGAGCGACTGCCCGCCCGCCAGCAGCGCGCTGTTGGCCAGGGACACCTTGTCGCTGAAGGCCCGCCCCAGCAGCCCCACCTCCTGCAGGTCCAGCGAGCGCTCCATCACCCGCGACTGCACGGAGGCGCGCATCAGCAGGAGCGCCACCACGGACAGGACCAGCAGGACGAGCGCCACCACGAGGCTCGCCCCGAGCCCCCACCCCTCCTCCTGTCGCGCGCGCCTGGGACCTGCCGCCATGCGTCCTTTCCCCGCTGGACGCACGCGTCCATTCGCGCCCCACGTCCACTCACGGTGGGGCCCTCCCTCCCTCGCGCCCACCCCCCTCCCTGGACCGGCGGGTGTCCACCAGTGCGCGCCTTCCCGGCGGGCGGGGTGGGACAGTGACGCCTTTTCGACCGCCGGAGACGCACCGGGGCTTGCCGCCGCTTCGCGAGACCCGGGCCGCTCCCCACCCTTGTCCCCAGGGCCCATGGCGGAT
Source organism: Corallococcus exiguus (assembly GCF_009909105.1). Classification (NCBI taxonomy): domain Bacteria; kingdom Pseudomonadati; phylum Myxococcota; class Myxococcia; order Myxococcales; family Myxococcaceae; genus Corallococcus; species Corallococcus exiguus. Next base: position 253,519 of record NZ_JAAAPK010000012.1, on the reverse strand, counting down.
GGGGCCTTCAAGGGCGGCGGGAACGGGGCATGGGGCGGACGGGCGGGTGGCTGGGCTGGGTGTGGCTCCTGGGGCTGTGGGTGGCGTGCGGCCGGACGCTGCCGGAGGAGGCGGTGTCCGCCCGGATGGCCTGGCAGCCCCCGTCCCTCTGCGCGCGCATGACGTGTGAGTCCCAGGGGCTGAACTGCGGCTACGCCATCGACGGGTGCGGCGGCACGCTCCACTGTGGCGAGTGCGCGGAAGACCAGGCCTGCGGCGGGGGCGGAGTGCCCAACGTCTGCGGCCCCCAGGCCTGCGTCCCCAGCAGCTGCGAGGCGCGGGGCGCCACCTGCGGGCCGCTCTCGGACGGCTGCGGCGGCGTGCTCGACTGCGGCACGTGCGCGACCCCGGAGGTCTGCGGAGGCGCCGGCGTGCCCAACGCCTGCGGGCCTCCGGCCTGCGTCCCCACCACCTGCGAGGCTTCGGGCAAGAACTGCGGACAGGTCGCGGACGGCTGTGGCGGGGTGCTCGACTGTGGCGCGTGCGGGCCGGACGAGACGTGCGGCGGAGGCGGCACCGCCAACGTGTGCGGCCGCGCGCCGTGCGTCCCCACCACCTGCGAGGCGCTGGGCAAGAACTGCGGCGCCGTGTCCAACGGTTGCGGCGGGGTGCTCGACTGCGGCGCATGCGGCGAGGGGCTCACCTGCGGCGCGGGCGGCGTGGCCAACGTCTGCGCCGCCCCGCTGTGCCAGGCGGCCACCTGCGCCGCGCTGGGAAAGAGCTGCGGCGAGGTGCTGGACGGCTGCGGCGACGTCCTGGAGTGCGGAGCCTGCGCGGCCGACGCGACCTGCGGCGGCGCGGGTGAGGCCAACGTCTGCGGCGCCGGCACCTGTGTGCCCACGACCTGCGCGGCCCTGGAAGCGAACTGCGGTCGCGTGTCCGACGGCTGCGGCGCGGTGCTGGAGTGCGGAGGCTGCCTCGCGTCCGAGACCTGCGGCGGCGCGGGCGTGCCCAACGTCTGCGGCAAGGCCGCGTGCACGCCGTCCACCTGTGAGGCCCTGGGCAAGAACTGCGGACAGGTCGCGGACGGCTGCGGCGGGATGCTCGAGTGCGGCGCGTGCGGCGAGGGACGCACCTGCGGCGCTGGCGGCACCGCCAACGTCTGCGCCGTCCCGGGATGCCGGCCCGCCACCTGCGGCTTCCTGGGCGCGACGTGCGGCGCGGTGGCGGATGGCTGCGGTGGCACGCTCGACTGCGGTGGGTGCGCGGCGCCGGAGACCTGCGGCGGCACGGGTGTGCCCCACGTCTGCGCGCCTCCGGAGCCCGTGTGCGTGGACCGGGACCTGGGCAGCGCGCTGCCCGTGTCGCTGAAGGGCTCCACCGTGGAGGCCCGGGACGACCACGCCGCCTCGTGCGGAGGCGCGGGCGCTCCGGACCGGGGCTACCTGTGGACGGCGCCCCGGGCGGGCACCTTCACCTTCGACACGGCCCGCTCGGCAATACGGTCCGTCATCGCCGTGTACGCGGACGGCTGCGGCGGCGAGGAGCTGGCGTGCGCCACGGGCGGCATCAGCTACGGCGGCGGGGCCCGGGTGGCGGTGACGCTGACACAAGGCCAGCGGGTCCTGGTGACGGTGGACGCCGGGGCCGGCGGGTCCTTCACGCAGGGCGCCTTCGAGCTGCACATCGACGAATTGCGCGCCACCGAGGCCGGCGCCTGCTTCGACGGCATGGACAATGACGGGGACCGCTGGGTGGACTGCGCGGACACCGAGTGCCGCGACGAGCCCCGCTGCAAGGGCCAGGGCTGCGCCCACCACGACCTGGGAAGCGCCCTGCCCCTCACCTTCCAGGGCGAGACGGCCCTCTCCGGCGACGGCTTCCAGGGCACCTGCGGCGCGCTGCTCCAGCAGGACCGCGCCCACCTGTGGACGGCGCCCAGGGCCGGCACCTTCGTCTTCGACACGTCACCCGGCAACGACCCGGACGCGGGCGGCCACGCCCTGTACCTCCTCACCGGCTGCCGGGGCACGGAGCTGGGATGTGCCGCACACCCACATCCCACGACAAAGGACGCCCCGGCGCTGAAGCTCACCCTGGCCCAGGGGCAATCCGTGCTGGTGGTGGTGGACGGCATGGCCCGGCCGGACCGGGACACCCCCATCCGCTACACCCTCCACGTCACCGAATGGGCTCCGTCCGAGGCCGGCCACTGCCACGACGGCGCGGACAACGACGCGGATGGCCGGGCCGACGACGCGGACCCCGACTGCCGCTGACGTTGACGCGTCGTGCCACAACCAGCGTCCCACACCCACCTTCTCACTACATGTGAGGTGCTACGCAACTGATCGACGGCTGCTGCGATAATCCCCGCAAGTCGTTCGCATCCCTTCCAATCATTCCTCGAACTCCGACGAGGGAGCCCCACATGAGCCTCATCGACCGCGCCCGCAGTGCCGTCTCCAACACCATCCGCCAGGTGCAGCAGGACCCCCTCAAGGCGGCGAAGGACATCGGGACGCAGGCGAAGAAGGGCTACGACACCTTCACGAAGGTGAAGACGGCCGTGAAGGACGGCTTCGACAACGTCAAGAGCCTGAAGACGGACGGCTTCAAGGCGACGTTGAAGGGCAACGTCGACAAGATGGTCTCCAAGGCCATGGACCCGAAGACCAAGCTCGACCTCAAGGGCAAGCTGGGCATCGCGGGCAAGGCCTTCGGCACCATCACCAACGCCACGAAGCTGGTGGGCCAGGCCGGAACGGCCATCTCCGACGTGCGCAACGCCGTGCGCTCCGGCAGCAGCGAGGACTGGAACAAGGCGCTGGGCTCCGTCGCCACCGCCGGCAAGACCGCGGTCAGCACCGTCAAGGGCGGCCTCGAGGTTGCCCGTGACGTGAACAAGTTCGGCAGCGCGTACAAGGCCGCCAGCGGCGCCTTCAAGGCCGCGGTCCCGGGCGCCGGCCCCAAGCTGGCCCGCGCCGCCGCCGGTGCCGCCGCCAAGGCCGCCTTCGAGGGTGGCGCTTCCTCCGCCATCAAGAGCGGCGTTCGCTCCGCCCTGAAGACCGCCGTCAGCGAGAGCGGCGTGGCCCTGAAGGCCGCCACGGGCACCGCGACCCGCGCCGCCGCCAAGGCCGCGCTGGCCGAGGGTGGCAAGGCCGCCGCCAAGGCCGGTGCGACCGCCGCCGCCAAGGCCGCCACGGGCACCCTGGCCAAGGCCGCCGGCCGCTTCGCCCCGGGCGCGAACATCGCCATCGCCGCCTTCGACACGGCGAACGCGGTCTCCACCCTGCGCGACCCGAACGCCAGCACCACCGCGAAGGTCACGGGCGTCATCACCGCCGTGGGCTCCATCGCCGCCGCCACCAACATCCCGGTGGTCAGCCAGGTGGGCGCCGCCGTCTCCGCCGTCTCCAGCTTCGTCGGCGGCCTGTTCGGGTAAGCCGTTGAAGTGACGCGGTAACCGTAGGGCCCCGGGCGGTGAACGCCCGGGGATGTCCCCGGGGGGTCCTTTTCTGGTAGGCACCGTGGCCGTGTGAGACGCGCACGTTTCAATCCCCTCTGGGACCACGGTCGCTACCTGCCAGGAGGCCCTCCGGTGGCCACGAAGAAGAACCCTCCCGCGAAGCCGTCCGCCGCACCCGCCGCCAAGGCGCCCGGCCCGTCTTCCACCCCGGCGAAGTCGGCGAAGTCCGCCGCCGCCCCTTCCACCCCCAAGCCTCCGGAAGCGCCCGCCGTCCCGGCGCAGACTCCCGTGCATCAGCTGGTGCAGCGGCTGCCCGTGGCGCCCGGCCTGGGCCACCAGGCGGACCTGCCGCAGGTGAAGGCCCCGTCGCTGGAGAACCTGAACATCCGCGTGCCCCAGGGCGAGGACCTCACGGAAGAGGACCTGCTGGAGCGCTTCCACGAGCTGGCCCGCGCGAAGGCGCAGGTCCGCGAGCGCGCGGAAGGCGAAGCCCTGGCCATGGGCGACGACGTGCGCCTGGACATCCTGGGCTACGCCAACGGCCGCCTCATCCCGCTGAGCACCCGCATGGGCTACTGGATGGAGCTGGCCCCCCAGGTGATGCTGCCCGGCTTCGCGGAGGTCATCGCGGAGGCCAGCGTGGGCGACAGCGTGGAGGTGGGGCTGGTGCTGCCGGACAACTACCCGGCGGACCAGCTGCGCGGCATGCCGGCGCGCTTCCTGGTGGACGTGCGCGGCGCGCGCGAGGTGAGCATGCCCGACACGGAGTCGGACGCGTTCCTCCAGCAGCTGGGCCGCGGCTCCACGCATGAGGAGGTCATGAGCTCCATCGTGGAGGAGATGGAGAGCGAGATGGCCGACATGCTCTGGGTGGACGCGCGCAACCGGGTGCTGGACGAAATCGTCGCCCGCGCGGACGTCACCGTGCCCAAGGCGCTGGTGGACGAGGAGATCCGCCGCCGCTGGAAGCAGGCGGAGGGCGAGGTGCTGGCGCAGAAGTTCTTCAGCCTGGAGGAGCAGCAGGAGGCGCTGGACGGCTGGCTGCACCACCCGGGCATCCGCGACGACGTGGAGCGCCGCCTCAAGATTGCCCTGGTGCTCCGCGCCATCGCGCAGCGGGACAAGCTCCAGCTCACGCCGCAGGTCACGCTGGAGCTGCTCAAGGAGTCCTCGGAGCCCTTCGGCATCACCGAGGCGCAGCTGCGCGAGTCCATGCTGGACCCGGCCGCGTCCGCGCAGATGACCGACGTCGCGTGGCACCTGCTCGCCGTGGAGCACGTGATGACGCAGGCGAAGGTGACCTTCGAGGGTGCCGAAGCGGGGCTCGCTCAGGGCTGAAAGCGGCTACCCCGCCGGGTTCTTGGGCGCGGGCGGCTCCTGGCCGGGCGCGATGAAGGCCCCGGTCGCGGGGTCTATCTGCCAGGCCGAGTACTGGTGCGTGAGCACGTCGCGCACCTGCCCCTGCTCGTAGCAGACCGAGTACACGACGAAGACCTCGTTCACGAAGTTGGGCCGGCCGTAGCGGTAGCAGTCCTGGTCGCCCTGCTTCTGGAGCGTGAGCGGGTGGCCCAGCAGGCCCCCGACCTCCTGGGTCGTCATCCCCGCGCGCAGCACCTTGATGCCGTGCGGCGTGACGACGGAGAAGGACGTTCCGTTTGCACGCCAAAGGGTGAAGAAGCCCAGGGCGAGCACCACGGGCACCGCCGCGGCCACGAACCAGGTGAAGGTGAAGCGGTTGGACTTCTTCTGGGACCCTTCGCGGAAGGCCGTGAACAGGGCGTCCGGGGACGTGTCCGCCGGAGCACCGTCCGGAATGGCCGGGAAGGAGGAATTGGGAGCGTTCACCCCTCTTGAATGCCGTCAGTGGCCGCCGGATTCAAGCGATGGACTGCCGGGGAGTCCACAGCCCGCACGCCTCGCTGGCCACTGCCAGGGTCATCCAGGGTGGGATACGCCCGGATGTCCGGTTCCAGGCCAGGCGTGCGAGTTCACAATCGGCGCGGTGCGAGACTGCTAGAGGGCACACCCTGAGAAACACCTAGGAGGAGTCACACGTCATGGCGAAGCGCGCCGCCGCCAAAGGCACCCCCCAGAAGACCATGGACCGGGACGTCGTTCCCCCGGGCACGGAGTTGCCGGACAGCGACCTGTTCTTCAACCGGGAGCTGTCGTGGCTGGCCTTCAACGACCGGGTGCTGCAGTTGGCCGAGTCGCCGGAGATGCCGCTGATGGAGCGGATGAAGTTCATCTCCATCTACGCGCGCAACCTGGATGAGTTCTTCATGATCCGCGTGGCGCGGCTGCACGAGCAGATCGCCGCGCGCGTGGGCCGCCTGGTGCCGGACGGCGCGTCCCCGGGCGACACGCTGGACAAGCTGCACACGGGCATCCTGGAGCAGGGCCGGCGCCACGCGGACTGCTTCGAGAAGGTCCTGCGCCCCGCGCTGGCGGAGAAGGGGCTGCGCATCCTGTCCATGAAGGAGCTGGACGCGGATCAACGCGCGCAGATGGAGCAGCGCTTCCGCGAACAGATATTCCCCGTGCTCACGCCGCTGGCCATCGGGCTGGGGCGGCACTTCCCGTACATCTCCAACCTGTCCCTGAGCCTCGCGGTGCTCCTGCGCGACCCGGTGGCGGAAGACGAGAGCGTGGCGCGGGTGAAGGTGCCCAAGGAGATATTGCCCCGCTTCGTGCCGCTCAAGGGGGGCACGTTCTTCGTGCCGCTGGAGGAGATCATCGCGCAGCACCTGGGGGACCTGTTCCCCGGGATGGAGGTCCTCAACTGGAGCCTGTTCCGCGTGACGCGCGACGCGGACTACACCGTGTCCGAGGACGCGGAGGACCTGCTCAAGGCGGTGGAGACGGAGATCAGCCAGCGCCGCTTCGGGGACGTCATCCGCCTGGAGATTCAAGCGGGGATGAACGCGAAGCTGCTGGAGCCGCTGGTGGAGGCGCTGACGCTGGAGCCGCGGCAGGTGTACGAGGAGCACGGCCTGCTGGACCTGGCGGACGTGATGTCGCTGGCGATGACGCCGGGCTTCTCCGAGCTGCGCGACCCGCCGTGGACGCCGGTGACGCAGGCGCGGCTGCGCACGGACAACGAGTCCGCGGAAGGCGGGGGCACGGTGATGTCCGCGATGCGCAGGGGCGACCTGCTGGTGCACCACCCCTACGAGTCCTTCGCATCTTCCGTGGAGCGCTTCGTGAGCGAGGCGGTGGAGGACCCGGACGTGCTGGCGCTGAAGCAGACGGTGTACCGCACGTCGGACAGCTCCCCGCTGGTGCCCGCGCTCATCCGCGCGACGGAGCACGGCAAGCAGGCGGTGTGCATGGTGGAGCTGAAGGCGCGCTTCGACGAGCGCGCCAACATCCGCTGGGCGAACGCGCTGGAAGAGGCGGGCGTGCACGTCGTGTATGGGATTCCCAGCCTGAAGACGCACGCGAAGGCCATCCTCATCGTGCGGCGCGAGGGCGAGCGGGTGCGGCACTACGTGCACATCGGCACGGGCAACTACAACCCGAAGACGGCGCGGCTCTACACGGACCTGGGGTTGTTCACCACGGATCCGGACATTGGCGCGGACGTGGCGGACGTCTTCAACTTCCTCACCGGCTTCGGCCGGCCGCGCTCCTTCCGCAAGCTGCTGGTGGCGCCGCTGACCATGCGGGAAGGGCTGCTGGAGGAGATCAAGAAGACGCAGGCGGCGCACACGCCGGAGACGCCCACGCGCATCATGATGAAGATGAACGCGCTGGTGGACCCGGGCATCATCCGCGCGCTCTACGACGCGTCCCGCGCGGGCGTGCGCGTGGACCTCAACGTGCGAGGCATCTGCTGCCTGAGGCCGGGGGTGCCGGGCGTGTCGGAGCACATCCGGGTGGTGTCCAACCTGGGCCGCTTCCTGGAGCACCCGCGCATCTACACCTTCGAGCGGGGCGCGACGTCGCGGTGCTACATCGGCTCCGCGGACATGATGCCGCGCAACCTGGACCACCGGGTGGAAATCCTGGCGCCAGTGGAGGACCCCACCCTGGCCGCGCAGGTGCGAGACGTGGTGGAGCGCTGCATGGTGGACACCAGCGGCGCGTGGGAGCTGGGCACGGACGGCATGTGGCGGCGGCGCACCGCCGCCACGCCCAACGACAAGCGCTCCGCCCAGGGTGAGCTCATGGAGCGCGCCATCCGCATGGTGCAGATGCAGAGCGGGCGCCCCGTGGCCTGAGCGGGGGACGGCTCAAATCTCGTGGTTCACCAGGTTGAACACCGCCACGCGGTGCGACTGGGGGAACAGCACGATGAACAGGTGGTTCCAGTCATGCGCGCCCGGAGCCACCAGGTACGAGCTGTAGAAGTAGCGGATCTGCACCTGCTCCGTGCCGTTGCCAATCTCCGTGAGCAGGTGCGGGTCCAGCGCGTCGAAGAAGAAGAGCGCGTCGGACAGCGTGCTGAACGGCACGGTGCCCTGGTCCTGCCAGTTGATGCGGCTCTGCTCGCGCGGGTCCTGCATCAGCGCGAACACGGACTCCACCGCGTCCGACAGCGTCGGCGTCTGCGTGGAGGACCAGGGGAAGCCGTACACGTCCAGCGTGCCGTCACACCAGTTGTTGTGCGTGTCGCACTCGTCGTTGCCGGCCTCCATGATCGACTCGAGCAGCGGCGTGGGGCCTTCCCACTCCAGCTCGATCTGGCTGAGCTTCGACTCCACCGTGCGCACGGACTGGGTGGACTCGGGCACCGGCTCGGACGGTGCGTTGTTGCACGCTCCCAGGAACAGCGCGGAAGCCAGCACGGACCACTTCAGGGTGTTTCGCGACATGTGGACGACCTCGGGGGGATGAAACGAGGGAGGCCCGCGTGTGCCACAGCCCTCTCCCTGCCCTCAAGCCACAACACGTCACCCGTTCACGTGTCACCGCGCCGTGACGCGCGGGGTTGGAAATCTTCAGCCCCGCTCGCCCAGGGCGCTCCGCGCGGCGTCCTCGCGGCGGTGGGCCTCCACCTCCGGGACCTCCTCCCAGCGGATCCACCCGGCGCGCGCCGCGTGCCTCGCGGCGGCCACCGTGTCGTCCACGGCGACCAGCTCACTACCCGCGTCGCGGATGTCCTTCGCGATGGTCTCCATCTCCTCGCCGCGCTTGGAGCCCCCCGGCACGTTGCGGATGTAGACGCAGCGGATGCGGCCCGGGTACTCGCGCACGATGGTGCGGTAGTGCTCCGCGTCCTCCTGGCCGCTGTCCCCAATCAGCACGAAGGGCAGATGCGACAGCGTCTCCAGCACGCCGCGAATCTTGTCCAGCTTGTGCCCGTGCCCGCCGCCCGGCGCGAAGCCATGCCGTGACAGGCCCCAGTCACGCAGCAGCAGCGGGCCAATGGGGATGCGGTGGATGGAGAGGAACTCGTCCAGGTGCTCGTAGAGGTTCCACGGGCTGCTGGACACGTAGAAGATGGGGTTGTCCGCCGTGCCGCTCGCGCCCGCCTGGAGCGCCGCGTAGAACGCGTCCACGCCCGGGAAGGGCAGCCGCCCCCGGTGCTCCGTGAGGAACAACGCCCACGCGCGCTTGAGCGGATCCGTCACCCCCGTGGCGATGACCGTGTCGTCGATGTCGCTGATGACGCCCAGCTCCGCGCTCGTCCCCGCCACCCGCACCGGCGCGGACACGCGCGGCACGCCTTCGGCCTCCGGCGACAGGAGCTCCAGCTCCACCATGTGCCAGCCGGAGCGCACGCCCTCGGGCGGAGGCACCCATAGCTCCAGGAAGCCCTCCTCGTCCGTCACGCCCTCCCAGCGCTTCTCCCCCCAGCGCACCGCCACGTGCGCGCTGGAAATCTCCCGCGTCATGTAGCGCTTGTAGGAGGCCACGGCGCTGCTCCACAGCGTGTGGCGCTGGCGCTGGGGCGTCACCTTGCGCTCCTCCAGCACGCGCGCCTTGATGACCACGCGCTCCGGGGTGCCGTAGCCCCGGTACGGCAGGATGCGCAGCGGCGGGGCGATGCCCAGCCCCTTGCGCACGCGGCGGCTCAGCACGTCGTATTGGGCATCCGCCTTGACGGCGAAACGGAACAGCAGCGGGTACAGGTCGGGCATGGCGGGTGCGCGCGAGTCTACCGTCCCCTCCGTCAATCGTGGCGGCCCAACGTCCGGTCCAGGTTATATGCCGCGCTGATGAGCGACAGGTGCGTGAGCGCCTGCGGGAAGTTGCCCATCGCCTCGCCGGACATGCCCGTCTGCTCCGCGTACAGCCCCACGTGGTTCGCGTAGCCCTGCATCCGCTCGAAGATGAGCCGCGCCTCGTCCAGCAGGTCCGGCCGGACGCTGCTCGCGCGCGTCATCGCCTCCACCAGCCAGAAGCTGCACAGGTTGAAGGTGCCTTCGCTGCCTTCAATCCCATCCAGCTTCTCGTCCGCCTCGTAGCGGAACACCAGGCCGTCCGACGTCAGGCCTCCCTCCTTCGGCGCCTTCCGGATGACGTCCAGCGTGGAGATCATCCGCGGATCCACCGGCGACAGGAAGAACACCAGCGGCATCAGGAGGTTCGCCGCATCCAGCGCTTCGTGCCCGTAGGCCTGGATGAAGGCGCCCTTCTCCTGACACCAGCCCTTCTCCATGATCTCCTCGAAGATGGCATCGCGCGTCTTCAGCCACTTCGCCCGGTCCGCCGGCAGGCTGCGCTTGTCCGCGAGCCGGATGGCCCGGTCCACCGCCACCCAGCACATCAGCTTCGAATAGACGAATTGACGGCGCGAGCCGCGAATCTCCCAGATGCCCTCGTCCTCCTTCTGCCAGTGGTCGCACACCCAATCCACCAGCCGCCGCAGGTGCCGCCAGAAGTCATAGGAGATGGGCGCCGCGTACTTGTTGGACAGGTACACGGAGTCCATCAGCTCGCCGTAGATGTCCAGCTGCAGCTGGTCCGCCGCCGCGTTGCCAATGCGCACCGGACGCGCGCCGCCATAGCCGCGCAGGTGATGCAATTCCTCCTCGTCCGGCACCCGGCCGCCGTCCAGGCGGAACATCAGCGGCAGCGGCCCATCCCCGTTCTCCGCGCAGCGCTTCTCCACCCAACGCATGAAGGCGGCGGCCTCCTCGTTGAAGCCGATGCGGATGAACGCGTAGACGGTGAAGGCCGCGTCCCTCAGCCAGCAGAAGCGGTAGTCCCAGTTGCGCGTGCCGCCGGGGGACTCCGGCAGGCTGCACGTGGGCGCCGCGATGATGGCCCCGGACGGCTCGAAGGTCATCAGCTTCAGCACCAGCGCCGAGCGCTGCACCATCTCCCGCCACCGCCCCGTGTACTTGCACTTGGACACCCAGTGGCGCCAGTAGTCCACCGTGTCGCGGAAGAGCTTCTCCGCGGAGTCGTGCGTGTGCAGGTGGTGGTGGCAGCCCTCCACGCCGCCCTCGCGCAGGGTGAAGACCGCGGACTGGCTCTCCTTCAGCGTGAAGTGCGCGACGACGCCGTTCTTGTCCTGCTTCAGCGGGATGGGCGTCACCAGCTGCATGCTCAGGCCCTTGGAGACGAAGGCCGCGCCGCCGTTCACCACGTGCGTCTCATGCTCGTCCCGGGCGTAGTTGAACGCCGGGAAGCACTCCATGCGGAAGGACATCTGCCCGCGCACCACGCGGATGCGCCGCAGGACCTCGCGCCCCTCCGCCTTCGCCCCCTTGCCCAGCGGCATCAGGTCGATGAGCTCCCCCACGCCGTCGGGCGTGTAGAAGCGCGTCACCAGCACGTTGGTATCCGGCCAGTAGAACTGCCGCTTCTGGACGTTGTCCGGCTCCGGGGATACGCGCCAGTACCCGCCCTTCTCGGGGTCCAGCAGCGCCGCGAAGATGCTGGGGCTGTCGAAGTGCGGAAAGCACATCCAGTCGATGGTGCCCTCGTAGCCCACCAGCGCCACCGTGCGCAGGTCTCCGATGATGCCGTGGTCCTCGATGGCCACGCCGCCCTTCAGGTCCGAGTGATGCAGGTTCACCGGGCATGCTCCTGGAACGAGATGACGTGCTTGATGCCGCCCTTCGCTTCCACCACCTTCACGAACTCCGACGGCGGGTGGCGCTGGGTGATGAGCGCCTCCAATCTCCCCGGCCACTTCGCGCGGAAGCGGGCCAGGTCCTCCAGCGCTTCACGGAAGTCACTGTCCGACGCGTTCACCGTGCCGAACATCACCCGGTTGCCCAGGACGAGTTGCCCCAGCACCTGGTCACCTTGCAGCTCCAGCGGCTCCTCGCGTCCAGGCACGCCGGTGAAGATGAGCACGCCGTTCTCCTCCAGCACCTGGAGCGAGTCGAAGGCCACCTTCGACGCCCCCGTCGCCTCGTAGATGAGGTCCACGCCGCCCAGCTGCTTCTTCAAGGCCTCCACCGTCACCTCCTTCGAGGAGATGTACGGCGCGCCCACCGCCTCGGATGCGGCGGCCTTCTCGTTGGGCTTGGGGCTGCGCGAGTACACCGTCACGTCGAAGCCCGCGCGCATCAGCGCCATGGCCCCCAGCTGCGCCACCGGCCCCGCGCCCAGCACCAGCGCCTTGCCGGGGTTCAGCTTCCACGGCAGGCGGGACTGGATGTGCGCCACCTCGCGCAGGCCCTTCTCCGCGATGGTGAGCGGCTCTGTGAGCACGGCCACGCCGCGCAAGCCGTCGTCCGCCTTGTGCAGGTAGGCCGCGTCCTCCACGAAGTGCTCCGCGCAGAAGCCGTGCGCGCCCTGGATGCCGCGCTCCGTGTAGTCCCCCGTCACGCAGAAGTCCGGGTGGCCATGGCGGCACGCGGGGCAGTGCGTGTGCGGACAGGGCCTGCGCACCCGGGGCACCACCAGGTCCCCCGGCTTCAGGCCCTGCACGTGCGCGCCCACCTCCATCACCTCGCCCAGGCACTCATGGCCCAGGATGAGGTGGTCCTCTCCTTTCGGCGCCGCGCCGTGGTCGCCCTTCAAGATGTCCTGGTCGGTGCCGCACACGCCCACCTCCAGCGTGCGCACCTTGACCTGGGTGGGCGAGTGCAGCCGCGGTTCGGGAACGTCGAGGACGCGCACCTCGCGCGAGGGGAACATGACGGCCACGGCCTTCATGGGATGAGGACTCCTTCCGGGCGAAGTGCTGAATGTCCCAGGACAAGGGGTGCGGACTTGGGACCCATGTCGCAAGTGCCCGTCCGCCGCCCTGCGTTTCCCCACCCGGCCCGCCAGAGGGGACCGCCGCTGAACATCCCGGGCCGCCCGCCTGCCTGGAGGGCGACACTCGAAAGCACTGCCCCCTTGGGGCGCGCGGGTCTATAGAAACAGGCCGTGCGTTCGCCCCCCGCCTACCGACGCAGCCGCGCCACCGCCATCGGTGCCACGGCCTTCCTGATGCTCGCCCTGCCCTTCCTGGTGCTGGGGGTGTTCTTCCTCGGCCAGAACGCGCGCATGGACCTGCGCTGCGAACCCCAGGGCCCGTGCGTCCTCACCCGCTCCAGTTGGTTGAGCCACGACGAGGTGGGCCGCTACGCGCCCGCGGACATCCAAGGCGTGGAGGTGGCCCGCAGCCGCAGCACCCGCAAGGGCGCGGCGCCCATCTTCCGGGCCCAGCTGCAGACGCGCTCTGGCGTCCAGCCGCTCGCCTACCAATGGACGGAGGCCGAGCCGGAGGCCCAGGCCTTCGCGGACACCGTGCGGCGCTACCTGACCGGTCCCCGCACGGACGCACTCGAGGTGTTCCAGGACGACCGCAAGGCGTCGCTGCGCGTGGGCGGCGCCTTCACCGTCGTGGGCCTGGGCGTGCTCGCCCTGAGCCTGTGGCTGCTCTCCCGCACGCTGGCGCACCGCAAGGCGGAGCGGGCCACCGTCTCCTGACGGACAACAGAGCGCGTCGAAAAGCAGCCGGACGTGCGCCGCGGATTTCACTTCCTGTCCTACAGTGAAAGGCGCCTGCCCGCTTCCAGGCCCCTCCTGTGCGACCGCGGGGCAGGTGAATAGGTTGTGGCGAATGTTTCGACGCCTCATCGAGCGGATGCGGGGCCTGCGCCAGGCGGCGCCATACCTCTTGCGGCCCGCGAACGTGGACGCGGACCGGGCGAAGATCTCCATCGCCCAGCTGGACCACCACTACTCCAACAAGGTCGTGGCGCTGAAGGACGTGAACCTCAACGTCCGCTCGGGTGAGTTCGTCTGCCTGCTCGGCCCCTCCGGCTGCGGCAAGTCCACGCTGCTCTACGCGCTCGCCGGCCACGTGGTGCCCACCGGCGGCCGCGTGGCCATTGACGGCAAGCCCATCCACGGGCCCGGTCCGGACCGGCTCCTGATGTTCCAGGAGGCCGCGCTGTTCCCGTGGCTCACCGTGCGCGGAAACATCACCTTCGCGCTGGCCGCCCGGGGCGTGCCCCGCGCCGAGCGCCGCGAACGGGCCAACGCCTTCATCCAGCGCGTGCGCCTGGAAGGCTTCGCGGACACGCTGCCCCATGAGCTCTCCGGCGGCATGAAGATGCGCGCCAGCCTGGCCCGGGCGCTCGCGGTGGACCCCACCGTGCTGCTGATGGACGAGCCCTTTGGCGCGCTGGATGCCCAGACGCGCGTGCACATGCAGGAGATGCTTCAGGCCATCTGGCTGCGCTCCGGCAAGACCGTGGTCTTCGTCACCCACGACGTGCAGGAGGCGCTGATGCTGGGCACCCGCGTGGTGCTGATGGCGCCACGGCCGGGCCGCGTGGTGGAGGACCTGGAGATCCACCTGCCCATGCCGCGTTCGCTGGAGGACCCGTCCCTGGACGCGATGGCGCGCGACATCCGCCACCGCCTGCGCGCCGCGGAGGGGCACGCCGCGGAGACCCCGCCCACGGAGCCCGTGCAGCGCCGCACGCGCACGCCGTCCAGCCTGCCTCGCGCCAGCGTCGTGAGCAGCCGTTAGAGGGAACACCGCCATGCTGAAATGGGCGCAGAAGCTGGGGATGATCGCGCTGCTCTTCGCGCTCTGGGAGGGGCTGTCCCGCTCGGGCATGTGGAACAAGCACCTGTTCCCCGGGCCGCTGGAGGTGATTCAAACGCTCATCGCCATGGCCCGCGATGGACAGCTGGGCGGCGCCACGTTGCGTTCGCTGGGCCGGCTGACGCACGCCTATCTCATGTCCGTGTGCATCGGCGTCCCGCTGGGACTCTGCATCGCGCGGCTGTCCTTCTTCCGCAACGCGGTGAAGCCGGTGGTGATGGGCCTGCAGGCCCTGCCCTCCATCTGCTGGCTGCCCCTGGCCCTGTTGTGGTTCGGCCTCAACGACAGCGCCATCCTCTTCGTGGTGGTGATGGGCAGCGTGCTGGGCATCGCCATCGCCACCGAGGACGCGGTCAACGGCCTGGATCCGCAGCTGTCCCGCGTGGCCAGCACCCTGGGCGTGCGGGGCCTGCGCTTCTACTTCGGCGTGCTCCTGCCTGGCGCGCTGCCCGGCATCGTCACCGGCCTCAAGCTGGGGTGGAGCTTCGCGTGGCGCGCGCTGCTCGCGGGCGAGCTGCTCTTCGTCTCCGGCGGCCTGGGCCAGCTGCTCACCATGGGCCGCGAGCTGATGGACGTGTCCCAGGTGATGGCGGTGATGCTGGCCATCATCCTCATCGGCATCACGGTGGATCGCGTCCTCTTCCAGACGGTGGAGACGCGCCTCAGGCGCAGGTGGGGCCTGACGGCGTCCGTGTGAGCCTCAAGACGCTTGTGCACTCGCGGGCATTGATAACAGGCGGGGAATCTCCAGTAGCGTGACGCACCATGTCTTCCGCGCGTCCGCTGTCCCTGCTCCTCGGTGTCTGCGTCCTCCTCCTGACGGGTGTCACGTCCTGCAAGAAGGACACGCCCTCTGGCGCCAACGCTCCCCTGCGCGTGGCCTTCTTCCCCAACATCACGCACGCGCAGGCGTTGGTGGCGAACGCGGAGGGGCTCTTCGGCTCTCAGCCCGGCATGGGCCACGTGGAGGTGCGGCAGTTCAACGCGGGCCCCGCGGCCATGGAGGCGCTGGTGGCGGGCTCCGTGGACGTGGCCTACGTGGGCCCGGGCCCCGCCATCAACACGTACCTCAAGGCCGGCAAGGAGCTGCGCATCATCGCGGGCGCGGTGAACGGCGGCGCGGTGCTGGTGGTGAAGAACGTGAAGACGGCCGCGGAGCTCAAGGGCAAGAAGCTGGCGACGCCGCAGCTGGGCAACACACAGGACATCGCCCTGCGCCACTGGCTGAAGGCCCAGAAGCTGAGCATCTCCACGGACGCGGGCGGCGACGTGCAGGTGATTCCCATCAGCAACCCGGACATCCTGGCCCAGTACCTCCAGGGCGCCATCGAGGGCGCGTGGGTGCCCGAGCCCTGGGGCGCGCGCATGCTCGCCGAAGGGGGCGGTCACATCCTGGTGGACGAGCGCGACCTCTGGCCGGACAAGCGCTTCCCCACCACGGTGGTGGTGACGACGAAGAAGGTGCTGGAGACGCAGCGCCCGCGCATCGCGGCGCTCCTGGGCATCCACGTGCGGCTCACCGAGCGCTGGCGCGCGGACCCCGCGGCCTTCGCCACGTCCGTCAACGCCGCCTTCGGCCAGCTCACGCGCAAGCCCCTGCCGGCGCCCGTGCTCCAGGACGCGTTCTCCCGCCTGGAGCCGAGCCTGGACCCGGTGCCCGCCGCGCTGAAGACGTCCGCCGAGCACGCGAAGTCACTGGGCTTCATCCCCAGTGACGACGTCGCGGGGCTCGTGGACCTGAGCGTCCTGGACGAGGTGCGGGGCGGCGGCGCGAAGCCGAACTAGTCCAGCTTCTCCCCCTGGAGGGACAGGGCCACGTTGTCCGTCTCGTCCACCTGGTAGAGGGCCAGGACCTGCTGCCCCTTGAGCGGTGGCTTGTAGATGGTCAGGTTGCTCATATCCAGTGGCACCACCGGCCCGGTCACGTCCCGCACATACAGAATCAACCCGGACCGCTTCACCACGGGTCCGCTGACCTGGCGCATCTTGTCCGGGTCCGGGGTGATTTGCCGCACGGCCTGGCCCGGGGCGACGATGTTCGGCGTCAGGGTGGGGATGGTGCTCGGAACGTTCGACGGGCTGCTGCTCGCAGGATTGGTGTAATTCGCCACCATCTGCCCGGCCTGGTCGCCGTCCTTGGTGACCGTAGGCTCACTCGCCAGCGCGGGGCCTGCGCACAACAAGAGACCGAGCGTCGGCGCGGTCCACGCCATGGCTCGCCAACGTCTGGTGAATCCGTGCATCATGGTGACACCTCCGTGGCACGGGGGCGCTGCCCCCGGGCTCAGGCCTAAACGTAGGGTGGGCAGCACTGAATGTTCAGCGGCGGAACACAGGCCGTGCGTGAGGCAGCTTCCCCACAGTAGGGTGGCGCGCACGCGAGCCAAGGACCGCTCGCATACGAATACGAGGCACCTTTGGCTGGACGCACCGACGAGCAGCACCGCATCGCCCTCTTCATCGACTTCGAGAACCTGGTCACCAACACCGGCATCAGCGCCAACAACTTCGACCTGCAGCCCGCCCTGGACCAGCTCCTGGAGCAGGGCAAGGTCGTCTTCCGCCGCGCGTACTGCAACTGGTCGCGCTTCGAAGACGCGAAGCAGCGCCTGCACGACGTGGGCGTGGAGCTGGTGGACGTGCCCCCCTCCACCCGCGCTGGCAAGAACAGCGCGGACATGCGCCTGGTCATCGACGCGCTGGAGCTGTGCTACGCGCGCGAGCAGATTGACACCTTCGTCATCGCCTCCGGCGACAGCGACTTCTGCCCCCTGGCGTACAAGCTGCGTGAGAACGGCCGCACCGTCATTGGCCTGGCCGTGCGCGAGGCCAGCTCCCAGATGTTCGTGCGGGCGTGCGACCAGTTCATCTACATGAAGCCCAAGAACCGGGGCGAGTCCTCGCACAAGGACAAGGACCACGGCGGCCGGGGCTCCAAGTCCGACGAGGGCAAGGGCGGCAAGCGGGGCGGCAAGGGCCACGACAAGGGCCACGACAAGGGCGGCAAGGAAGCCGCCGAGTCCAAGGGCGGCAAGCCCAAGGCGGAGGTGCCCGCCGTCGCGCGCGAGGTGGTGCAGAGCCTGCTGCGCCGCGCGACCGGCCCGCTCAACCCGTCGCTCGTCAAGGAGACCATCGTCCGCAAGGAGCCCGACTTCGACGAGCGCGACCACGGCTTCTCCACCTTCGCGCGGCTGCTGGAGGCGCTGGAGCAGGAAGGCCTGCTGCGCCGCGTCCAGCAGGGGCGCCAGGGCTACATCGTGGGCCCGGACTCGGACGTCGGCGCTCCGCCGCGCGAAGCCAAGGGCGGCAAGGGGCGCCACGCCAAGGCGCCCGTCCCGGTGGAGGAGGAAGAAGAGGAGCTGGAGTCCTACCCGGACCCGGACGACGAGGGGCTCTAAGGCCCCCCGCCCTCGAGTCCACTACGTCGCGCGCGGCGTGGTGGACTCGCAGAGGTGCTCCAGGAACTCCGGCAGCAGGCGGGCGGACATCACCCACAGCTTGCCGTCACCCAGGTCCGCCAGGGACACGCGCTCCGCGTACTCCACGCAGGTGGCCTCCACGTAGTGGACGAACACCTTGCGGTCGCGCGCGCGGTACCACTCCGCCGCGCGGCCCAGCAGCGCCACGAACGCGTCCTGCACCTCCGGCCGCGCGTCGTCCTCCAGCGGCACCAGGCGCACGCCGTCCAGGACGTTGAAGAGGTTGAGGCCCGGCTGCGCGGACTCGAACACCGCGAAGGCCACGGCGCGGCCTTCATGACGGGCCACCACCAGCTCACGCTCGCGGGACAGGCCCGCGTCACCCCAGCCGGTGCGCGTGGTCTCCAGGTCGAAGCGCTCCGGCACCAGGTCCAGCGCTTCTCTGTAAGCCTCCGGGC
Source organism: Corallococcus exiguus (assembly GCF_009909105.1). Lineage (NCBI taxonomy): Bacteria > Pseudomonadati > Myxococcota > Myxococcia > Myxococcales > Myxococcaceae > Corallococcus > Corallococcus exiguus. The sequence continues at coordinate 235,240 of NZ_JAAAPK010000012.1, read as the reverse complement.
GGGTGTCGGCCACGCGGGCGAAGAAGCTGGCGCGCTCCTCCTGGGTGGGTGCGCCCAGGGCGATGTTCGCGGGCTGCGTCCAGGCGCTGTCCACCTCGCCCTCCATCAGGCGGAAGGGCACCAGGCACGTCTGGCCGGTGTGCGCGTACCAGGTGGCGAAGTCGAACTTCGTGTAGCGCACCCAGCGCACGTTCGCCTCGCAGTAGGCGAAGAACCACTTCACCTCCGGGTCCACCTGGGTGGGCTCGTAGCCGCGCAGGTAGATGTCGCGCAGGGCCTCGCGAGCGGTGGAGCGGCTGCCCGGGGGCTGGTGCCGCGCCAGCTGGTGCGCCATCCAGCTGCCCGCGTAGGGCTTGAGCACGGAGAGCGTGGCCTCCATGCCGTCCTCCGCGGGGCGCACCACGCGGTAGCCCAGCAGCGGCGCCTCCTGGAGCTTGTCCTGCGTGCGGGAGAACTGGTCGCGCAGGCTGGTGAACTTCTCCGGCTCCTTGCCCGGGAGGCGGAAGTAGCCGGAGCGCTCGAAGAGCTTCCAGGTGGCGTCGTTCCAGTCGCCCTCCACCTTGGTGGTGGGGTGGGCCTGGGCCTCCACCAGCGCGCGCCACGCGCGGGCCCCTTCGGCGTCCAGGGGCCGGACGCTCACGCCGCAGCGGCGGCCGTTGGGCGTGCTGGAGATGTTGCGCACCTCCGCGCGCAGGCGCACCGGCGCGTGGCCCTCCAGCCCGACCTCCATCACCGGCAGGCGCAGGCCCGGGTACATCAGGTCCTCGCCGGGCTCGGTGAGGAAGGACAGGCCTTCGTAGGAGACATCCAGCAGGCCGCGGTGCACGTGCACCTGGGGCCAGAGCGGATGGTCGAACTCCACCGTGCAGGACGCGTGGGCCTGCGTGCGGCGCAGCCAGCGGTGGCGGAAGCGCACCAGCGACGTGGGCGCCGGCATCAGCAGCAGGCCATCCTCCACGCGCGCGGCGTCCATCTGGAAGTGCACCACGCTGGAGTAGCCGAACGCCTCCAGGGTGAGGGGCCCCGGGGGAAGCGTCCCGTGCAGCTGCCAGCCGAACGCGTCCTGGAGCGGCTCGAAGAAGGCGCAGGTGACCTCCGCCACGGTCTGGCCATCACGCGAGCGCAGCACGCCGCGGGCCTGACGGGACGCGAGCGCTTCACAGATGCGCGCGACGCGGTCCGCGTGGTCGATCTGCTCGCGCCACACCGGCCGCGTCTCCGGCGTGAGCAGCAGGCCGTTGTCACGCAGCGACTCCAACAGGCCCACGATGCGTCGGCCCGCGTCCAGCGGCGGCGCGACGAAGCGCAGGCTCACCTCCGGGCGCATGGAGTTGACGCCAATCACTTCCGCGTCCAGGGCGGTGGCCCACCGCTCGCCTTCACCCACCACCACGGACGCGGCCTGTCCCTTGCGGGGCACCGCGCGCGACTCCAGGCGGAGCGTCAGATGCTCCAGGGACAGTTGCACCAGACGTCCGGGAGAGAAGTCCGCTCCAAACGAGGCCGCCGCGCTGAGCTCGGTTCCCATCCGGTATCCGAGGAGGGCTTCGCGGCCGGCCGGCGCGTCGTGAGTGTCAGTGTGCATGCGGGGGCTCCCTGATGTCCTACGGGGCATGATCCTACGACGTCCGAAGAAACTGTGTTGTCCCCAGTTACGCGTGACCCGGGGAACTCGGATTCCCACAGAGTGGAGATCATTCATCCCTTCTGCACTGAGACCTTCGGGCCGGTGCAGCGGCCACGCATTGGACTGTCGCGAATTGGTTTCTCACGAGTCGGGGATTTCCTTCACGGACAGGCGCATCACCTTCCAAGACAGGTGCGGACCTGTCCCTCCCCTCGGGTCGCGCGGACCCCGGAAACACAGGGTGATTCCGACACATGGAACACAAGGGACATGTCGCATGTCTACTGGTGAGACATGGATTGCCTTGGAGGGACGGAGGCCGGGGCGACACACGTCGGGGATGACTCGGCTCCCCGCGAGGCGTTATCCCGGGAGCACGCCATGTCCTCCGCCCTGTCCACCCTCTGTCTCCACTGCGGCATGTGCTGTGACGGCACCCTCTTCACCCAGGTGCCGCTGCGGCCCCCCGAGGCGGAAGCCCTGCGCCAGCGCGGCCTGTCGCTGTCCGTGAAGGAGGACGGCACGGAGGTGTTGCCCCAGCGCTGCGCCGCCCTGGAGGGTCTGTGCTGCACCGTGTACGAGGAGCGCCCCGAGGCCTGCCGTCGCTACCGCTGCCAGCTGTTCAACGCGCTGGCGGAGGGAGAGGTGTCCCTGGAGGAGGCAAAGGGCGTCGTGGATACCGCGCATGCGAAGGTGGACGCGGTGGTGCGCGGTGTAGGTTCCGCTGAGGGCGGAAGGGGTCCCGCGATGCGTCAGGCCCGGGTGGCCGCGGCCTCGCTGACCCTGGCTCCCGAGACACGAGAATCCCTGGCGCACGCGGAGGTGTACCTGGACCAGCACTTCCGGGGGCGCTTCCGCCGCTCGGGCGGCTAGCGTGGCGAGGTCCTGTTCTCCGACGGAGGTCCTGCTCCCGTGAAGACGTCCCTGCTGGCCGTGTTGTCGTCCGCCGTGCTGTTCGCTGGTGCGCCAGCCTCCGCGCAGAGCAGTGAGTTCGTGAAGTCCACTCAGGTGGACCTGGACGGGGACGGCAAGCCGGAGGCGGTGTCGCTCACGGCGGGGGAGGACGGGAAGTTCACCTTGAAGGTGGGCGGCGCGACGTTGAAGGGCGACGCGGCCGGCAACGAAGTGCCGGGCTTCCAGGTGGTGGACCTGGACACGGGCGACAAGTGGAAGGAGCTGCTGGTCCAGACGCTGGGGGAGCTGGACGACGGTCACCGCTACTTCGTCTACGGCTACGACGGCAAGGCAGTGAAGCTGTTGGGAGACGTGCACGCGCTGACCGAGGCGAAGGGCAACGGCATCGTCCTGGTCGATAGGTGGATGGGGTTCTGGCAGAAGCGGGACAAGTACACCCTGGACCGCAAGGCGTGGAAGCTGGTGCACGTGCCGCAGGAGCTGTACGCGGTGACGGCCGAGCCCGGGAAGGAGGTCACGGCCACGGTGAAGAAGTCCTTCCCGCTGACGCAGAGCCGCACCGGTTCCGCGGTGCTGGCCACGACGGCGCAGGGCTCCAAGGTGACGGTGCTGGCCGCGAGCGTCCCCGCGAAGGGGGAGGTCCTGTACCTGGTGAGGTCGTCCACCGGGCTGCTGGGCTGGGTGCCCGGCAACATCCTGGTGGAGTCCACGGACGGGTTGCCGCTGGCGGGGTGAGCTACTCCGTCCCGGGCGAAGCACGCATGAGGAGGATGTTGCGTGCTCCGCAGACGTCGCAGACCAGATACCGCTCGAACCGTGTCGGGTCTGTTGGAGCGGTCATATCTTGAACGGTGAGGAAGCCGTCTGCCTTCTCCGGGCAGCGGACCTGGGCCGCTGGATTCCCCGCGAGGATCTTCCCGGCTTGAATCCAGGCCTTGCTCGTCTCAGAGATCATCGGGATTACCGCTCCCCTTCATCTTCTCCGCGTAGGCCTCCAGGTCATCGTGCAGCGGTTCCGCCGCCTTGACGATGCCGCGCCAGACAGGGTGGCCCGCGGCGATGAACTTCGCATCACCGAAGGGCAGGCCATGGAGCTGCGCCAGCCCCATGATGCTCTTGGCTAGAGGCAGGCCTGCGTCATGGAGCGCCACGACTGTATCCTCCACGGAGAGGCCACGCTGGACGTCCGGGCGGAGTGAAGCAATGACGGCGTCGTAATCCATGTTCAGTATTTCCGAAGACTTGACCAATCCAGGTTGATTGAATCATCCAGGCGCAGCACCAGCCGGGCATCACTTCCTTGATACAAGAAGCGACATGTCATGGTCTTGCCCGAGACTGTCATTGATTCTGCCCCTTCATGGGAGACAGTGATCAGCGGCAGGTCCATGACCTGGAGAGCGGTTTGCACCGACCGCTCGAAGAGATTGAATGAGAACCGCAGCCTGACGCCACGGCGGTCCGAGACTTCGTAGCACCAGTAGCCATCTTCGACGGACCGTTCGACCGCTTCCGCGCTGAAGAACTCAAGAAGCTCAAGCTCGTCAGGAATCGAGAACACGTCACTCATCCACGCCGCCCTTCTGCGCTCCCGTGGCGAGGTCGACCTCGAACGTCTGCGTCACCTCCGTCCGCATGTCCCAGTACTCACCGATGATGGAGCGCTCCGTCACCTGGACGATCTTCAAGCCATCCCATGACAGCCGCTTCGTCCGCCACCGCAGGCCTTCCGCGCCGTAGGCCACCATTTCGGTGAAGTCCGCGAACACCACGACTCCAGCCGCAGGCACGGCGCGGACGTCCATCACGGGCGCCACCTGGACTGGCTCCCAAGTGCTGGGGTCGCGGGCCGTGACGAGATAGCCCGCACCTCGTGACACGACACAGAGCTTCTCCGGGCTTGGCATTGCTAGGACGCGGCTGACTCCCGCACCCTTCACGTTTCCGGACGCGAACATCCCCAGCCAGGGTGCACCGCCTGCTGGCGTGACACGCACCAGCAAGCCGTCCTGTCCTGCGGCGGTGTTCCCGGGGAAGAAATGCCGTGGGGAGGTCTGTGCGCCGGGGCCTTCATCCAGCACCTCCCACGTATAGGTGCCATGAAAGCCAGGGTCTGTCGGTTCGCTCATGCTTTTCAATCAGGGTTTCGGTCCGTCCCGTCGAACCAGGACGTCGTTGTCGATCTTTTCGAGCTCGGAGAACCGCAGACCTTCGAGGGCCATCCGGCGCACCAACGGTCTGGCGGCCTCAGCCAGCTCCCCGACCCGGATGGGTCGCTCGGGCATGGCCACCCGCTTGTACGGTCCCCCATACGGATCCGCGTCGAAAGCGAACACGCCCCGCTCCGCCATCATCCGCCAGGTGTTCTCGCAGCCCTCCGCCACGCTCGGCGCGAAGCGCACCTCTGAAGAGACAGGGGACACGAGAATGGCGTTGATGGCGGCATCCAGGGCGTCCGTGTCCTGCAAGACTTCGCACGGCACATAACCTCCCCCCGCCGTGCTCAGCAGGGCGACGTGTCCCTCCACGTCGCTCGCGAGCCAATCGAATTCGTAACCGTCGATCTCCTTGGCCGATATCGCGCCCATGGCTATTCGACCAGGGCGAACTCCACCCGGCCCAACTGCTCATCCGTGGAGACGACCTTCACGGTGATGGGCATGCCCACGGTGAAGGTCCGCGTCTTGCCCACCATGGACAGCTCACGCGTGTCCGGACGGTAGGGGCCGCCCGCGAGTCCTTCCGCCGGCACCATGCCCTCCACCCACATGCCATCCAGCTGCGCGACGAGGCCGAAGGGCTTCACTCGCACGATGCGCGCGGGGAACTGCTGTCCGATGCGGGTGGACATGAAGCGCGCTTCCAACTCGTGGTGGCGGTCCACCTCCGCGCGGTTGGCGGAGCGGGCGCGCACGTTGATGTGCTGGGAGAGCGATTCGATCTCCGGGTCCTCGTGCACGAAGTCGCGCCGGCCGTGGAGGTACGCCTTGATGAGGCGGTGCACGGCGAGGTCCGCGTACCGGCGGATGGGCGACGTGAAGTGCAGGTACAGCGGCGCCGCGAGCCCGAAGTGCGGGCCCGGCTTCACGGTGTAGCGGGACGGGCCCAGCGACCGGCGCAGCACGGAGCGCAGCGCGGCCTCCGCCTTCGCTCCGGAGATCTGCCGGTCGAACGTGGCCAGGGCCAGCGGGGTGAGCTGCGCGCCGAAGCCCGCCGCGAACCCCGAGTGCAACGCGAACGCGTTCACGTCCGACACGCGCTGCGGATCCGGCTGTTCATGCACGCGATACACGGTGGGCACGCCACGGGTCATCAGCCAGGTGGCGATGGCTTCGTTGGCCGCGACCATGAAGCGCTCAATCATGTTGTGCGCGGAGGTGTCCTTCTCCCCGGCGAGCCCGGACACGGCGCCCGTGGCGGTGTCGAAGGTGAAGCGCGCCTCGTCGCGGGACATGGCCATGCCGCCGCGAGCCCCTCGGGACACGGCGAGCCGCGCGGATGCCAGTCGGAACCAGGGCATGGCTTCGCGCACGGGCTCCATGGCGGGGGAGATGGAGTTGTCATCGAGGAAGGCCGCGACCTCGTCGTAGTTCAGCCGTGCCCAGGAGCGGATGAGGCTTTCATAGACATCCGCGGCGGTGACACGGCCGTCCGGGTCGATGCGCAATTCGACGGTGAGACAGTGGCGCTCCTCGTTGGGCACGAGGCTGAGCCAGTGCGCGGATAGCTCCTCCGGGAGCATGGGGAGCACGCGGCCCGCCAGGTAGACGCTGGTGGCGCGGGCGCGGGCCTCCAGGTCCAGGGGGGTGTTCTCTTTCACGGACTCGCTCACGTCCGCGATGGACACGAGCAGGCGCAAGGCGCCGTCAGGGCCCGCGGGCAGCACGGAGATGGCGTCGTCGATGTCGCGGGTGGACGGTGCATCCACGGTGACGGTGGGGATGGAGCGCAGGTCGCGCCGGGCGCCGCCCAGGGCGTGGGGGGTCTCCTTCGCACGGAGGGCTTCCTGGACGACCTCCGAGGGGAAGTCCCGGTGGAGGCCGTGACGGGCGATGACCCGCTCCAGGGAACGGTCCGCGCCGGGCTCCAGGCGATAGAGGAGGACGACCTTTCCGTCCGCGATGCGGGCGACGACGGCGTCGTTGTGCTGGACGGGGGTGGTGCCCGGGTCCAGGGGCCAGTCGGTGTTGGAGACCTCCTTGTCGATGCGCAGGAAGAAGGCGCCCTTGCGCGACACGACCTCGCCGTAGACGACGGTGCGGGTGCGCTCCACGAGCGACAGGCCAGACGCGGTCCACCGGCCCTCGCCGGACGCGGTCACGGTGGCGGAGACGACGTCACCCGCGAACAGGGGGTTCAGGTCCGGAGGAGGAATGAAGGCGGACAGCACCTCCGGAGTGCCGGGCTCCTGCACGGTGAGGAAGCCGAAGCCACGAGGATGCACGTCGACGCGGCCGGTGACGGTGCGCGGGGAAGCGGAGGTGTCCATGTCGGTGCCGTGCTTAGCCCACGTCGGGACGAACGTCACTGGAAGCCAGGGGGCTTCCCACTGTCTGTCTTCAACCTCGCTCCCGGGTTCAGCTCGAACACGAGCCCGAACTGCCAGAGGCTGATGCGCTCCAGGAAGAGGATGTTGTAGTAGTCCTGCCCCCGCACGTACCTGGCGAACACGCCGAAGCCGGACGCCCAGCGCGGATTCGCCGCCACCTCCACGCTCAGCGTTCCCCGCTGCGCCGGCGTCTCACCGAATGGATGCGAGAACGAACCCTCCAGCCGGAAGCGGTTCCCGTTCACCTCGCGCTCCCCCACCAGCCCCACCCCCCAGTGCCCATTCCCATACACGTGGCGCTGCGCCGGGCTCATCCCTCCGGGTCCAATGGCTGAGTTCAATTCGTAGAAGGCATTCGCCCCCACCAGCCATGCACTCAGTCGGTGCAAATCCACTCCGAACCCCAGCCTGCTGTGCAGCTCGAAGCGCAGCACGTTCGTGGAGAAGCTCCCCGTGATTTCGTTCAACGGCAGCGTGCCCTCCGCGGGCTCGCAGTTCGGGTCCGTCCCCGTCTGGTTCGCGAAGAAGCACCCGTCCTCGCCGTTGGAGTAGTGCCCCGCGATGACGTTCAACCCCAGCGCCAGCACCCGGGGCGCTGCGTCCTTGTCGGGGCCGTGCAGGAGCCGCAGGTGCGCCGCCTGGAGCGTCAACTTCATCAGGTACGACGGCGGCAGGATGGGGTTGCTGTCCGTGTTCGCCATCCGCAGCCGGATGTTCGGCGTGAACACCGCCGAGAACAGCGTCTCCCGCCCGTCCTCCTTGAAGTCGTCCAGCTTCAACTGCGGCAGGAAGAGGTTCGGCGCGAACTGGCCCTCGAAGACCAGCGGCAAGGGCGAGTCCGGGTCCCCCTGCCGCTGGATGCGGCTGGGCGACACGAACAGGTACGTGCGGTCCAGGAACAGCGGCGTCTGCAGGTCGTACTCCATGTGGAGCCCCTTCTTCGCCTCCGCCCCACCCCACCCGATGAGCACCCCCAGGAGCGCCCCCACGCGCCGCCCCCACCTCCCTGCCTGACGCCCTCGCAGCCGCATGGCACGCACAGTAGCGGCGCCCTCCCCGCGGTCCGTCCGCCCCAGGGGCGGCCCCTCCGGTGTCGGACAGTTCGCGCGCGTCCGTTCCAGAAACCCTGTCCTCGCCCGGACGGAGGCTCATCCTCGTAAACCCTGGCATCCGGCCAGAAACGGGGGTCCGGGCCTTTCGCGCCGGTGCCTGCCCCGGTGTAGAGTCGGACCCCTTCAATGGCTGGGACGACGCTGACGCTCACCCCGGACGGGTTCCGCGGCCGGGTGCTGGGCAAGTACGAGGTGCTCTGCCGCCTGTCGACAGGCGGGATGGCGGAGATTTTCCTCGCGGCCCAGAAGGGCCTGGCCGGCTTCCGCAAGATGGTGGTGCTGAAGCAGATCCTCCCCGACATCCGCGGCGAGGAGGAGTTCGTCCGGATGTTCCTGGACGAGGCCAAGGTCACGGCCGCGTTCAACCACCCGCACATCGCCCACGTGTACGACCTGGACGTGGCGGACGGCGAGCTGTTCCTCGCCATGGAGTTCGTCCCGGGCGCCACGCTGGTGGAGGTGGCCCGCGCGTGCCGCACCGCCCATGAGCCCATCCCCATGGGCCTGAGCCTGATGGCCGTGCGCGACACGGCCGTGGCGCTCAACTACGCGCACAGCTTCACCGACCCGCTGGGCCGGCCCTCGCCCGTCGTCCACCGCGACGTCGCCGAGAAGAACATCATGGTGACGTACGAAGGCGTCACCAAGCTGCTCGACTTCGGCATCGCCAAGAGCCTGGCGCGCGCGGGCCGCACCGCCGTGGGCATGGTGAAGGGCACCAGCGGCTACATGTCCCCGGAACAGATCATGGGCGACCCGCTGGACGCCCGCAGTGACCTGTTCAGCCTGGGCGTGGTGCTGCACGAGTGCCTCACCGGCATGCGCCTCTTCTACGCGAAGAGCGCCGAAGCCATGATGAACGCCGTGCTGAGCGGCGATGTGCCCCCGCCCTCGCGCGTGAACAAGGAAGTGCCGCCGGAGCTGGACGCCATCGTCCTCAAGGCGCTCGCGAAACGGCGCGAGGACCGCTACGGCACCACGCTGGAGTTCGCTCGCGCCATCGAGCGCGCCGTGGGACCGCGCATCTGGCACCCCGAACAGAGCAGCGAGTTGATGCTGCGGCTGTTCACCGAGCGCCGCGACCAGACCCGCCTGCTGCTCATGAGCGGGCAGTCTACCGGGGACGGCACCTCCAGCGAGACGCAGGTGGCGCAGGTGCTCGCCCGGGGCGGAGAGGTCCCGGAGCCGGCCACGCTTCCGCCCGCGAGTGCGCTGCCGCAGATCTCCTCCACGCTGCCGCCTCGCGCGCCCGCGGCGCCCGCCAAGGCACCCGCTCCGGCGAAGGCGCCGCCGGCTCCCGCTGCCGCCGCGGGGGGCCGCCGCAACACGACGGAAGAGGTGGCGGTCCGCAAGCCCGCGGCGATGCCACCCTCGCGCCGGGTGTCGCCTCCCACGGAGCCGTTCCGGCCGCCTCCGCCCACGAATGAGATGTCCGCGCAGCCCGAGGATTCCGAACCGGGCGTGCGCACCCAGCCAGCCCTGCCTCCGGTGATGCTGGATTCATCGCTGCGCATCACGGCGCCCGTGACGGCGTCCCCCGGTTATGCCGAGGGGGAGACCATCCTCACGCCCCTGTCGCGCATGGGCACGCAGCCTCCCGAGGAACCGAAGGCGCGCCATGCGAAGGAGCCTCCGGCCTTCGTGCCGCCGCCCAACGAGCCTCGCGCCCGGGGTGGACGGGAGTCCGAGGAAGGCCGTGCCCGGTCTGGAGCCTCGGACGATGCACGGCAGCGCTCCGCCAACGGCTCCGAGGAGCCGCGTCCGCGCGCCGGACGTGATGCGGCCCATGGATCCGCCGAGGACTCGCGGCCCCGTCCGCCGCGTGAAGCCCTCAACGCGCCTCCCGAGGAGGCTCGGCCCAAACCGCCGCGTGAAGCCTTCAGCGCGTCCGGTGAGGATGCGCGGTCCCGCTCCGCGCGGGATGCGGCGAATGGGTCCACTGAGGATTCCCGTCCCCGTCCTCCTCGTGATTCCGCGAATGGGTCCACCGACGATGCACGTGCCCGGTCTGGCCGCGATGCTTCGCACAACGGTGCGGAAGACTCCCGTCCCCGTCCTCCTCGCGACGCCTCGAACACCAGCTCCGAGGACTCCCGTCCCCGGCCCTCACGGTCCGCCACACAGGACAGCCTCCGCGTCACCCAGCCCCACACCGCGCCGCAGGCCCTGCTGAACGACAGCGAGACGGCCATCTCCCGCGTGCCGTCCAAGCCTCCCGAAGAGGCCCCCGAGAAGACGCCCGCGGTCCGCCGCTCCCCGTCCTCCCGCCGCAAGCAGTCCTCGCCTCCCGCACGCTCCACCCCGGCGCGCGCCTCCGGCCGCCCCACCGAACCGCACGACTTCCTCGCCGATGCCCCCGCCCCCCGCCGAGGCAAGGGCGGGCTCATCACGGCCGGCATCGTGTTCCTCGCCATCGCGGGGCTCGGCACCACCGTCGCCCTGGGACTCGACGGCGGCCGCGTGTCCGCGCTGTGGAGCTCCGTGCTCTCGCGCAAGCCGGACACGAACTCATCCACAACTTCTCCACCGCCCCCTTCCGAGCCCGGGGCCCAGAAGCCCGCCCCCACAGAGCCCGCCTCGCCGGAACCCTCCACCGAGGTCGCCCAGGTCACGCCTCCCGCCGACCCCGCGACTCCCACGGAAACGGCGCCCTCGGACCCGCCTCCTCCCAGCAACGAAACCGCCACCGACGACGCCCAGGCCCCGAAGGCGAAGACGCGCACCCCTGTCCGCAAGACCGGCAAGCGCGACGCCAGCGACCCGACGGCCACTCCGGTCCGCGGCAAGTCCCGCACCGCCGCGCCCGTCGACGACTCGGATGCCGACCTCCCTGCCCCGGATGACGGCGCCACCGAAGCGGCCGCGCCCCAGGGATTCCTCACCCTGGTCACGGAACCTTCCGCCCGCGTGTCCCTGGCCGGCCGTTCCCTGGGCGAGACCCCCCTCAACAAGGTCGCCCTCCCGGTGGGCAGGCACACCCTGAAGCTCATGGACGGCACCGGCCGCCCCTTGAGGCTCCTCGTGGAGATCAAACCCGACGACGTCACCTCCGTCCGGGTCCCCCTGGAGATGCTGGACAATCCCTGAACCTGTCCGGCTGTCGGACAAGTTCGCGCCTCGCCACGCAATCATCCGCTGGGGTCCTCCGTACCCGAGGCATTCCGCCGGGACGTGCTCCTACGTCCTCGCGCCTCGCCCGGAGCCGCCCATGAGGATGTCCTCGCTGTCCCTGCTCGCCGCCTGCTGTCTCGTCACCTCCGCCTGCACCGCCCACGCGGAGGACGCGACCCGGCCCTCCCAGGGCGCCGGTGAGACGCGCCAGGTGGAGGACTTCCACGGCGTCTCCGTGGGTCACGGCATGCACGCGGAGGTGAAGGTGGGCCCCAAGTCCGTCCGCCTGGAGGGCTCCCCTGAAAACCTCTCCCGCCTTCAGTTGGAGGTGGAGGACGGCATCCTCACCACGCGCGTGGAGCGCAAGGGCTGGAGCGGCCTCAACGGCAAGGTGAAGCTCATCGTGTCCTCGCCCCGCATCGACTCCCTGGAGGCCAGCGGCGGCAGCCGCATGAACGCGGACGTCACCGCGTCCGGCGAGTTCGACGCCGAGGCCAGCGGTGGCTCGGTGCTCACCGTGCGCGGCGTGGACGCCAAGAAGGTGGAGGCCGAGTCCAGCGGCGGCTCCGAAATCACCCTGAGCGGCCGCGCGACGCAGCTGGAGGCCGAGGCCAGTGGCGGCGCGCAGGTGCATGCCCAGAAGCTCCAGGGCATCACCGACCTGAAGGTGGAGGCCAGCGGCGGCTCCATCGTGGAGGCCGATGCCCCCACCAGCGTCTCCGGTGACGCCTCCGGCGGCAGCATCATCCGCCTGTCGAAGCGGCCCCAGAACTCCAACGTGGACGTCAGCGGCGGTTCGCGCCTCGACGCCTCGAACTAGCAGCGGTACCGGGAAAGGTTAGCCGGGCCCCGGGGTGTTCCCGGGGCCCGGACAGGCCCCCCACGAAGCAAAAGAGACGCCGCACACCGGACCTCCAAGGTCATCCGGGCGACCGTCCTACCTTCCACGTGGATGCCGACCACACCGGAGTGCCGTCGGACAGGCGCGTGGGCCCCATGGAACGCGCTCGAGTGACCGAACGCTTCGCAGTCCCCAAGATATCGGGAACCCGTCCCAATCCCAAACACCCAGCGTCGCTTTCGCCACACGACTCGCAGGGGAACCCGCGTCCCGCCACGCCTGCCGTCCCCGACGGACTGTAAATACGAAAGCACCGCGCTCACACGGTGCGTCGTTCAGACGCGTCAGGTCGGGTCCATCCAGCGATGATGGAAAACTCCGCATGCGTGGGACTCCGCGAGCAACCGCTCAGCGGGCCGGCGGGAAGCGGTCCGCGTTCTGACGCTCCACCATCCAACCCGGGTACTCGGGGGGCAGCTTGGAGACGGCGTCCAGCTTCGAGAGTTGCTCGGCGCTGAGGCGCAGCTCGGACGCGGCCAGGTTGTCCTCGAGTTGGGCCTGCGTCTTCGCGCCGAGGATGACGGTGGTGACGTGCGGCTGGTGCAGCAGCCACGCGAGCGCCACGCGCGCCACGGTGGTGCCCGTCTCCTTCGCGACCTCATCCATCACGTCGATGGCGTTGTACGCGCGCTCGCGGTCCACGGGCGGGAAGTCGAAGGTGGTGCGGCGGGCGCCCTCGGGGCCTTCGGCGTTGCGGCGGTACTTGCCGGAGAGGAAGCCTCCCGCGAGCGGGCTCCACACCATCAGGCCCACCTGCTGGTCCTTCATCAGCGGCACCAGCTCGCGCTCCAGGTCACGGCCGGCGATGGAGTAGTAGGCCTGGAGCGATTCGAAGCGGGCCAGGCCGCGGTGGTCGCTAATGCCCAGCGCCTTCATCAGCTGCCACGCGGCCAGGTTGGACGCGCCCAGGTAGCGCACCTTGCCCTGGCTCACGAGGTCGTCCAGCGCGCGCAGCGTCTCCTCCAGCGGCGTGGCCACGTCGTAGCCGTGGATCTGCAGGAGGTCGATGTGGTCCGTGCCCAGGCGCTTCAGGCTCGCGTGCACGGAGTCGAAGATGTGGTAGCGGGACAGGCCTGTCTCGTTCTGGCCCGGGCCCATGCGGCCGCGCACCTTGGTGGCCAGCACCACCTGCGAACGCTTCGCCGCCAACGCCTTGCCGAGCAGCTCCTCCGACTGCCCGTACGAATACACGTTCGCGGTGTCGAAGAAGTTGATGCCCGCGTCCAGGCACCGGCCCACCAGCGCGTCAGCCTCCGACTGGCCCTGCTGCCCGATGTTCTTCCAGTAGCCCTCGCCACCGAAGGTCATGGCGCCGAAACACAGTTCAGAGACAAACAGGCCGGTGCGGCCCAGCGGACGGTAGTGCATGTGCGTGTCACCTTGGGTGGAAGTGAAGGCGGCCCCTCTTAACGTCCGGTGCGCAATCCCGCAGCAGGAAGGCACACGATGACGGACGCGCGCCGCTTCGTGGGCTGGGACCTGACGGACCCCTTCGCTCGCGCGCCACGCCCCGTGGACGAGGCCATCGTGGACGGTGACGGCCGCGTGCGCTTCTCCCAGCGCGTCTGGCCCTCGGCACGGGAGCGGCACGGGCTGGACCCGGAGGCGCTCGCGGAGGCCTTCGCCGTGGGACCCGGCGACGTGGTGGTGGTGGACGGGCCGCAGGCGTTGGCGAACCCCGGCGCGAAGGTGCGGGACGCGGAGCGGAAGCTGCGCGCCCCGGGCCGCACCCCGGACGTGCTGCCCGTGCCCGGTGCGCCCTTCGCGGGCTTCGTGCGCGGCAGCGTGCTGCTGTTCGCCGCGCTGCGGGCCCATGCCCGGGTTCCCATGCTGGACCTGGACACGCCGTCGCTGTCACACGCGCGCCTGTTCGAAGCCTTCCCCGGTGCCACCTGGCGCGCGCTGGCTGTGGAGAAGTTGGGGGCAAAAGCCACGCCGGAGGGACGCGCCCGGAGACAGGCCCTGCTGGAAGCATCCGGACTGCGCTTCGAGGACGCAGCAACGTGCACGCACGACCAGCTGGATGCCGCGCTCTGCGCCTGGCTGGGGTGGCTCACACGCACCCGGCCCGGGGACGTCATCGCGGTGGGCCTGCCCCTCACGCGTGACGCGGATGGAACATTGCGCGAGGGACGTATCCTGGACCTGACTCTACTGTAATCAGCTATTGCTATTATTACTGCTTAATATTGTTTAATCCCTCTCAACTCCCACCGGGCATGGCGACGACGGCGCACGCGCACGGCTTCTGGGACCACTGCGGCTTCGACGGCGCCACCGGCTGGCAGACCTTCGAGGGCATGGACGCGACGTGGAAGGGCAAGTACGTGCGCGTGCTGGACGGCGAGGAGCGCTACTTCACGGAGGCCTACAAGGACGGCAGCGGCTGCGCGCACGGCCTGCTCTACAACTTCACCCTGGGGCTCTGGGAGGAGAAGCTGACGCCCATCTGCGGCAACTCCGGCTTCGCCACGGGCTGGACGATGTGGGAGTCGCACTACCTGATGGACGTGGCCCAGCGCTGCCCCGCGTTCCCGCGCGTGCGCGCCTCTGGCATCCAGATCTACACCGTGAGCGCCTGGCCCGCGCTCACCACCAGCAACAGCACCCAGCTGGGCCCCTACGGCCTGTGCTGGACCAACGGCACGTACAACTTCTCGGTCTCCGTGCCCAACAGCGACTGGACCGCGCTCACGCCGTGAGCTTGTGAGGACTCAGCGCCCGCGCACCGGGTCCTCGTGATGGTCGTGCCCTGGCCCGCCGAACGTTCCGGGCCAGGGTTCCTCCGCGGGCTTCAGGCCGGGAATCGGGAAGCGCCGGAAGCGCGATTGGCTATAGGCATACGGCGGATCGCACTCACCGCACGTCGTGGCCCCGTCCATCATCACGATGCTGTCCGGCCCCAGCTCCAGGAACTGCGCGGGCGTCGCCGCGTTCGACACCGGGCACTGGAACACCTCGCTGCCGTCCTTCGCGCTCACCGCGAACAGCACCGGCCCCGTCGCGTTCATGCCCGTGCCCACCACCACCGTCTCCGGCGGCTGGCCCGGCCAGGTCGTCCAGCTCGCCAGCCGGACCTCCGGCGCCACCGGCCCCGGCCACCCCTGGAACCCGTGCGTCCAGGACGGCGTGAGATTCGGCAACGCGTAGCCCTCCAGCGTCCACTCGCCCACGGTGTCGTCCTCGGAGGGCGAGGGAATCACGTGCGCGGAGGTCGCCAACGCGCGGCCCAGCCCCCGGGGGAACGTCTGTGAACCCACCGCCTGCCCGTCCCGCGTGCTCAGCGCCTGCGTGGAGCGTTCGTTGAGCAGGAGCCCGTTCACGATGGCCAGCTCCCCCGCGGCGAAGGCCTCTGTCTTCCGCCAGCGCGGCACCCCGTCCTGCGAGAACGCCATCACCAACGTCGGCGCTCCCGGATACAGCGGCGCCCCCACGTTCTGCGTGGGCCCGAACGCCACATACACATCCCCCGCCGCGTCGGACGCCACGCCGTACGGGTGCGGGTGGTTGCACTCCGCGAGCAGCGGATCCTGCAACGCCTGCGCGGATACCATCCCGCCAAAGGCATCCAACACCACCAGGAAGTACTGCCGGCACAGCGTGTTCCGCGACGTGCCCGTCGGGTACGCCTCGAAGAGCGCCGCCAACCGGTCCGGCTGCATCACCCCCAGCCGCGCCATGAACACCGTCGTCAGCCCCTGCGTGAAGTCCGGCCGCGCCGTCGTCAGGTCGAACGTCCACCTCGGCGCGCCCGTCACCCTGTCCAACAGCGACACCTGCCCGGACAGCGGCAGGTCCATGCACAACAGCCGGTCGTTCCACAGCATGCACCGGCGCCCGGACGTGCTCGCGCGCACCGGCACCGGGCCCGCCGCGTCCAAGAGCGCCGGCACGAAGAAGCCCACCAGCGTCACGTCCCCCGTGGGCCCCACCAACAGGTCGTGCAGCGCCTCGCCGTTGGAGGCCGCGTCGTAGGTCCAGTCCGGCACCAGCGCCGTCGCGGCGGGGCGCTCGCACACGGAGCCCTTGCACTTGCCCGGTCCCTGGCAGGGGCTGGCCGGCGCGCAGGTGAAGTTGTCCGGCGGATCGCGGCGCTGACACGTCCCGTCCAGGCACACGTCCGCCGCGTCACAGCCGCGCTCCGGGCCGCAGAACGTCCCGTCCGGCGCCTTCGCCAGCGTGCACCCCACCTTCGGGTCGCATGCGCCCACCTGGCACTTCCCGTCCCCCGGACACGGCGGCGCCGGCACCGACGTGCAGCCGTCCAGCGGGTTGCACACGTCCGTGGTGCACGCGTTGCCGTCGTCGCAGACGCGCTCCGGGCCCTTGCACCGCCCCGCCGTGCACGTGGCGCCCTGGATGCACGCGTTGCCCGGGTCGCAGGCCGTGCCGTCCGGCTCCTCGGCCTCCACGCACTTCTCCGTCGCCACGTCGAACGTGGAGGTGTGGCAGGCCACCGGCGTGGGGCAGTCCGGATACGGGTTCGACTCCCCGCGCAGCTCCACCCGCACCTCCCCGCCCCCCGGCGCCCGCCCCACCAGCGTGGCCGTCAACACGCCCGTGGCTTCCGGCCGGTAGGACAGCCGGACCGGGACCTCGCCCGGCACCATCCGTGCGGGCAACCCGGACGCGGAGAAGGGGGCGGTCAGCGCCGTCCACTCCACGTCCAGCGTCGTCCGGCCCGCGTTCACCACCCGGAGCTCCACCACCCGCTCCACCCGGGGGTAGCTGGCCGGGAACGTTACGGCCTCCTGGGAGACCCGCAGGAGGCTCCGGGCGCCCGTTAGCGGGGGTTCGTCCCGGCAAGCGCTTCCGAAGGCCAGGAGGGCCGCCAGGGCCATTGCCAGGGCCACCGGCCGGCCCGGCACCGACCCGGGGGACACCGTTGGAGCCTCCGGAAGGCCCTTCAGGCCCCCACTGCCCACCGTCCGCGTGCGCGCCATCGAGCCCTCCTGCCCCTGCCTTTACACCCCTCTCCATCCCCCTGTCCCACTGCACCCCACCCCCGGGGTTTCAGGATTGGGCACTTCCCAGACTGAGTTTTTTTCAGCCCCAAGGGCTTCGAGCCCCTCCAACCCCCCGGAACGACAGGCCTGTCGCAGGGTACGGTTCTGGCAACAGCGCGGGTATGACCCTGGCCGGCCCTCCGCACGATTCTCCAGGATTGCAGGCGTTCACGGTGCTCATCGCCCGGGGGGTGCAGTCCACCGTGGACGGGCTTTCGGCGGAGGTCCGGCGGGCGGTGCTGGCCGAGTTGTTCCGCATGGGCGCTCTCGCCTGTGAGGCCCACTCGGGGCAGGCCGCCTGTCCTCCCTACACCCTGCGCCTGGACGTGGCGGACTGCCGGATGCACGTGGAGCTGGACCCGACGCGCACCCGCCTGTCCCTGACGGGCCTCACCCGGCCCCGGCCGCACTAGAGGCCGCGGTGAACGAGCGGTGGACGTATGGGCAGATGCTGCCCCGGCGCGCAGGCTACGAGGAGAGCTGGGAGCTCACCTACCGCGTGGAGCAGCTGCGGGAGCTGGTGGGCCACGAGCTGCGCCTGGACTCGGCGCTCGCGGAGGAGCTGGACGACACCCTGGCCCGCCTGGTCCAGCGCAACCAGCGCCTGCGCGGCCTGCATCGCATGATGACCGCGGACCGCGAGCCGGAGGACCTGGTCATGCACCGCGCCGCGCTGGAGGACCTGGACCGGCAGCTGCTCCAGGAACTGCCCGGGCTGCTGGAGCGGCTTCGCGCCACCATCATGTAGCGTTCTGTCCCGCGTCGTTCGTCGTCCCGCGGATGCCTGTCGGTTTCCGACTTCTGCACGGGCCCCTCTTCTTTTCACCAGTCTAATTGGAGTGTTGATCAACTGGTGGAAGAGGTAGGGACAGCGGAGTTGGGGACAAGTCAGCAAGCTCGCGGATTTATTCACGAATCGGCGATCTGCTACATGTGGGCAAATTGCCGGTTTCCCCCGGGCATCCACAACGCCGTTTCCGTGCCCCGGGTTGTCCACAGGGCCATCCACACCATCCACAGGTGATCCACAGGGACCTGGGGGTCGTGCGGGCTGGCATGCGGGCCCCTCCTTCGAGGGTTCCACCGGCAAGAAAGACCCGGGATGCAACAGCCCTGTTATGGTCCGCGCGGCTTTCTTCACGACGCGGGCGCCCTCTTT
Organism: Corallococcus exiguus; assembly: GCF_009909105.1. Lineage (NCBI taxonomy): Bacteria > Pseudomonadati > Myxococcota > Myxococcia > Myxococcales > Myxococcaceae > Corallococcus > Corallococcus exiguus. The sequence goes on along the minus strand of NZ_JAAAPK010000012.1, from coordinate 216,860 downwards.
CCATGGCGCTGGAGGATGAGCTCATCGACTTCCATCGGGGCGAGCGCATCGGGAAGTACGAGGTGCTCACGCAGCTGACCGTGGGCGGCATGGCGGAGCTGTTCCTGGGCTACACGTCGGGCCCGGGCGGCTTCCGCAAGTACGTGGTCATCAAGCGCATCCTCCCGGACGCGCGCTCCAATGATCAGTTCGTCCGCATGTTCCTGGACGAGGCGCGCATCACCGCGGCCTTCAACCACCCGAACATCGCGCAGGTGTTCGACCTGGGGGAGGAGGACGACGGGCTCTACCTGGCCATGGAGTTCATCGGCGGGCAGAACCTCAACCAGGTGACCAGCGCGTGCATGAAGAAGCGCCAGCCGGTGCCGCTGGCCTTCACCCTGTCCGTGGCCCGCGACGTGTGCCTGGCGCTGCACTACGCGCACACCTTCACGTCCGCTGGCGGCGAGGCGAGCCCCGTCATCCACCGCGACGTGGCGCAGAAGAACATCATGGTGACGTACGACGGCACCGTGAAGCTGCTCGACTTCGGCATCGCCAAGGCGAAGAACAGCCTGGAGCGCACCAACGTGGGCACGGTGAAGGGCACCACCGGGTACATGTCCCCGGAGCAGGTGCGCGGCGATTCGCTCGACGGCCGCAGCGACCTGTTCTCCGTGGGCGTGGTGATGCACGAGCTCATCACCGGCGAGCGGCTCTTCGCGGGCAAGACCGAGCGCGACGAGATGGTGAAGATCCTCGAGGACGCCATCCCGTGGCCGTCGGTGCTGCTGCCGCACGTCTCCGAGGACATCTCCCGCGTGGTGATGCGCGCGCTGGAGCGCAACGTGGACCGCCGCTACCCGTCCGGGCGGGACATGGCGCGCGCCATCGAGAAGGTGGCTGGCGGCAAGCTGATGGACGCGGACCAGCGCGCCGCGCTCATGAAGAGCCTGTTCGCGGAGCGCATGGCGGCCACGCGCTCCCTGCTGGAGAGCGCGGACGTCACCACGAGCAGCCAGGTGCTGGCGTCGGCGAAGCGGGCGCTCCAGAAGGATGACGGCCCCTACCTGCCGGAGCGCAAGGCCACCGCGCTCAGCGTGGTGGAGGCGCGCAAGAAGGCGGAGATCGCGAAGATTCGCGCGGAAGGCCCCGGCAGCGACGAGACCGCGCCCCCGGTGAAGCGCTCGAAGCTGGGCAGGGTGTGGGCGCTCCTGTCGCTGTCGCTGTTCCTGGGCCTGGCCTACGGCGCGTTCCGGCTCACCCAGCTGCTGGAGGCCGAGGAGAAGGCGCCCCCTCCCCCACCCATGGGCCTGGGCGCCATGGTCCCCATCCTGCCGCCCAACGCCCCCGTGCCCGGCGGGGACGTGGCCGTCGTGGAGCCGGACAAGGACAAGGATCGCGACACCAAGGACCGCGACACGAGGGACAAGGACCGCGACCGGGCAGGCGCGAAGGACCGGGACAACGACCGGGACGAGGCCACCTCCAACCGGGGCAGCCGCAAGGGCAAGGGCAAGGGCGAGGTGACGCTCTTCCTGGACGAGCCCGCGGAGATCTTCCTCAACAACAAGTCCCTGGGTCGCGCGCCGTTGGTGAAGCGCTCCCTGCCGGTGGGACAGGCGGAGCTGATTCTGGTGGGCGAGGACAAGAAGCGCCGCGTACTCGCCGTGCCGGTGGAGACGGGCAAGCCCGTGCGCCTCAACCTCAAGCTGAGGGAGCTGCCGGGCCGCTGAGGACCCCCGTCCGTTCCGGCGTGGACGAAGGCATGCTCGAAGGAGCGGCACGGGCGGAGGGCGTCCGCTATCTTCCGCCCTTCATGGCCCTCTCCCTAGGCTTCCTGATGGACCCGCTCGAGAGCGTGCGGGTGGACCACGACACGACGTTCTCGCTGATGCTGGAGGCACAGCGGCGGGGGCACGACGTCTACTACTTCGAACAGGGGTGGTTGCGCTTCAACGGCCGGTGCTCGGAGGCGCGCATGCGCCGGGTCCGGGTGCGGCGTGAGGTGGGGCACCACTTCGACGTGCTGAGCGAGGACGTGCGTCCGCTGTCGAAGCTGGACGTGCTCTTCCTGCGCAAGGACCCGCCGGTGGACGCGGACTATCTGCACGCCACGCAGCTGGTGGAGCTGTGTCCGGACCGTTCTCCCATCTTCATCAACAACCCGTCCGGTATCCGCGACGCGAACGAGAAGCTCTTCACGCTGAACTTCCCGGACCTGATGCCGGAGACGCGCGTCACGCGCGAGCTGTCCGTGGTGCTGGAGTTCGCGGCGAAGAACGCGCAGGGCACCATCCTGAAGCCCATCGACGGGTTCGGGGGCAAGGGCATCCTGTTCCTCGCGCCGGGGGACCGCAACGCGCGCTCCATGGTGGAGCTGCTCACGCAGGGCGGGAAGGAGCCCATCCTCGCGCAGGCGTACGTGCCGGAGAGCCGCCTGGGCGACAAGCGCATCATCCTGGTGGACGGAGACCCGGTGGGCGCGGTGCTGCGCGTGCCGTCGGACGCGGACCACCGGGGCAACATGGCCGCGGGCGGCACGCCGATGAAGGCGGAGATCACCGAGCGCGACCTCTACATCTGCAAGCGCCTCAAGCCGTCGCTCCAGGAGAAGGGGCTGACGCTGGTGGGCATCGACGTGCTGGGCGACTACCTCACGGAGGTGAACGTCACCAGCCCCACGGGCCTGGTGGAGGCCAGCCACCTGGACGGCGTCTCCTGCGAGGCGCGCGTGCTGGACGTCGCCGAGCGGATGCACGGCGCGCGCTGACCGTGGGGTCCGTCAGGCTGGAGGACGGCGAGACGCTGGACTCCATTGGCACCGCGGACGTGCGCGTGTTCCAGCGCCGCACGGGCTACCGCTTCACGTTGGACGCGGTGCTGCTGGCGCACTTCGCGGCCACGGAGGGCGGTGACCTGCCCGGGCCCGTGCTGGAACTCGGCGCGGGCAGCGGCGTGGTGTCGCTGCTGCTGGTGAAGCAGTTCGGCGTCGCGGGTCCGGTGGATGCGCTGGAGTTGCAGCCCGCGGTGCACGAACGGCTGACGCGCGCGGTGGCGCTCAACGGGTGCGAGGGCCGGGTGCGGCCGGTACTCGGGGACCTGCGGCAGGCGCGGTCGCTGTTCACGGCCGGGACCTATGGGCAGGTGGTGTCCAACCCGCCGTTCCGCCGGGCCGAGGCGGGCGTGGTGAGCCCGGACGCGGAGCGGGCCGTCTCCAAGTCGGAGGTGGCGTGCGATGCGCTGTCCGTGGCCGCGGCGGCGCGGCATGCCCTGCGGCCCGGGGGTGGCGTGAGCCTGGTGTATCCGGCGGCGCGGCTGGCGGAGGTGCTGGGGGTGCTCGCGGGCGCGCGGTTGTTCCCCCGGGTGCTGCGCTCCGTGCACGCGCGGGTGGACGCGCCCGCCACGCGCTTCCTGGTGCAGGCGTTGAGGGACCAGGATCGGGGCCTGTCGGTGCGTGCGCCGCTCATCGTCCATGGCGAGGGACCCGGCGGCTACGGCGCGGAGGTGGCGGCGCTGATGGACGTGCCGCTGGCGGAGCGGAACGGGGGTTGAGTGCCCGGACGCTGAGCGTCGGGCCCTGCGAGCGTCGGGGCCGGATGGGCGGATGCGTCACAACGTAAGGGGGCACTTCACCTACCGGACGTCCGCGTCCCGACGAGGAGAGCCCCATGAACGTGACGATGCTCAACGAACAACCGTCGCTGCTGAAGTCGGCCGCGTTGCTACCGCCGCGCCTGTCGCTGGGCGCGACGATGATTCATCACGGCCTGGCGAAGCTGAAGAAGGAAGGCATCGAGGAGCAAGCGGGCATGTTCGAGCAGCTGGGCATCAAGCCCGGCAAGCCGTGGCTGCTGGCCACGGGCATCACGGAGCTGGTGGCCGGGGTGAGCTCCATCCTGGGCATCGCGACGCGCTTCACGGCGGTGTCGGTCATCGTCACGCAGGCGATGGCCATCGCGAAGGTGCACAGGAAGAACGGCTTCGACATCACCAAGGGCGGCTACGAGTTCAACGTGGCGCTCATCGCCATCGCGCTGGGGACGCTGATGCGCGGGCCGGGGCGGCTGTCCCTGCACAGCGCGCTGGAGCGGCGGGTGAAGCGCCGGGAGCTGAGGCACTTCCGGCTGCTGCCGCGTCAGCGCCGGGGCTCGGTGCTGCTCGACGCGCTCGGGTAGCCGGGGCCAGGGCCTCCGAGGGGTGTAGGGGTGTCGCCTGCCCGGCTGCCAGCGAACCGGGCACGCCGGTGGCGCCCCTGCCCCCGCTTCATCCCGTAAGATGCGCGGGCCATGGCCCCCCCGTCCGTCCTGCTGATGCTGGCGCTCGCCGCGCCCGCCGCGTCCGTCCCCAACTTCTCCACAGCCGAGTCCTCCAGCACCGCGCGCCTCACCGCGGCGGGCATGGCCTCCGTGCGCTCCGTCATTCGGGATGCGAGCACCGCGCGCCTCACCGCGGCGGGCATGGCCTCCGTGCGAGGGGCGATGGGGACCTCGCGGGTGACGCGGCAGCTGGATGTGGCGGGGCTCGCGTCCGTGACGGCCGCCACGCGGAACCGTCCCAATGACTCCGAGACGCCTGTCTCCGTGCGGATGCCCGCGGGCGTCGCCGAGTCCATCCCGACGCCGCCCCGCGAGTCGAACACGGTGCCGGCCACGGGCGCCGCGCAAAGCCAGACAGAATCCCTCTCCGAAGCAGGCCGCATCGCCGTGGAGGCCAGCCTCGGTGCCCTGCGCGCCGCCGCCATCACGATGCACGGCAAGGCCTCCGCGTCCGGTCTCGCCACCGTGGGCAACCCGGACGAGCACTACGCCCGGGGCGTCGCCGCCCTCCAGTCCAAGGACTCGCGCACCGCGATCGCGGAGCTGTCCGCGTGCGTGCAGGCCGCGCCGTCCCGCGCCGACTGCCGCTGGGAGCTCGGCTGGGCCTACTCCGTCGAGGGCCTCTGGGCGGATTCCCTCACGCAGTGGACGCAGGTGCGCGCGCTCAATCCCAACCAACCGGACCTGGAGGGCGCGCTCACGCAGGCCCGCAACCAGGCCGCGCTCCAGGCGAAGCTCGCGCAGCCTGTGGACAGCACGCCCCGCCCGCCCCCGCCGCCGGGCGCGAAGCTGCGCATCCGCGCCGCCGGTGACCTGATGCTCGGCACCACCGTGCCGGAGGGCTACCTGCCCCCCGAGGGCGGCGGCAGCGTCATCGCGGCCGTGCGCCCCCTGCTGGAGGACGCGGACCTCACCTTCGTGAACCTGGAAGGGCCGCTCTGCGACACCGGCAAGACCACCAAGTGCCGCTCGCCCGCGAACTGCTACGCGTTCCGCTCCCCCACCTCCTTCGGCGATTACCTGAAGCAGGCCGGCGTGGACGTGGTCTCCACCGCGAACAACCACTCCGGCGACTTCGGCGAAGAGTGCCGCCGCGCCACCGAGTCCACGCTGGACGCGCTGGGCATCGCCTGGAGCGGTCCGCCGGGCAGCGTGGCCACCGTGGAGCGCAACGGGCTGAAGATTGGGCTCGTGGCCTTCCACACGTCCGCGGGCTGCAACCACCTCAACAACCTGCCCACCGCCACCGCGCTGGTGAAGCAGACCGCCGCCACGCACGACATCGTCATCGTCTCCTTCCACGGCGGCGCGGAGGGCGGCAAGGCCCTGCACGTCCCCGCCGGCAAGGAGATGTTCTTCGGCGAGGACCGCGGCGACCTGCGCGTCTTCACCCACGCGGTGGTGGACGCGGGCGCGCACCTGGTGCTCGGCCACGGTCCGCACGTCGCGCGCGCCATGGAGTTCTACCAGGGCCGCCTCATCGCCTACTCCATGGGCAACTTCGCCACCTATGGCCGCTTCAACCTCAAGGGCCCGCAGGGCCTGGGCATGATTCTCGAAGTGGAGCTGGACAGCCGTGGCGGCTTCTCCAACGGACGCATCCTCCCCACCAAGCAGATTGGCGAAGGCATCACGCAGCCGGACCCGGCCGCCAACGTCGTCTCGCTGGTGCGCAAGCTCACCACCGAGGACTTCCCCGACACGGGCGCCCGCATCGCCGACGACGGCCGCCTCTCTCCGCGCAAGTCGCCCATCACGGCCTCCAGCACCGCGCCGTAGCGCCGAGTCTTCACGACAACGCCGCACCCGCACCCACGGAAGCCACAGCCTCCGTGGGTGTTTTGTGTGTCACGCATCGCGCATCACCGTCAGGGAATGCGTGCTTTGTTGAAGCCGGGCTGCTGCCTGGGCTGGCGTGCGCTTCATTGCGCCTCCAAGGGTGCCGCGCCGTGCAAGGCATGCGTGGGCGGTGTGCGCTAAGACAGCCTTCGACGTGCCTGCCCATCGACTCCCACGACTGACTTCGCTACGCCCCTTCGAATACCCCGGCTATTTCGCCGTGTGGTTGGGCGCGCTCATCTCCAACATCGGCACCTGGATGGAGACGGTGGCGATGGGCGTGTACGTCACGCAGACCACCGGCCGCGCGGAGTGGACGGGCGCCATCGTCGCGCTGTCCTTCCTACCCGCGGTGGTGCTGGCGCCGGTGGGCGGCGCGCTGGCGGATCGCTTCGACCGTCGCGCGTACGCGGGGCTGGGCGCGCTGCTCCAGGCGGCGCTCGCGGCCGTGCTGACGGTGCTCGCGTTCCGCGGGCAGCTGTCGGTGTCCGTCATCGGCGTCATCTCGTTCCTCAACGGGTGCGTGAGCACGCTCACCTATCCGGCCTTCTCCGCGCTGCTGGCCGAACTGGTGCCGCCGGAAGACCTGCACCTGTCCACCAGCCTCAACTCCGCGCAGTTCAACCTGGGCCGCATCATGGGGCCCACGCTGGCCGCGGTGGTGTTTCAGGCGGGCGGACCCGCGTGGGCGCTGCTCGCGAACACGCTGTCCTTCTTCGCGGTGCTGGTGGCGCTGTGGCGCGTGGTGCCACCGGCGCGGGACCCGTCCGTGAAGCGCGAGCCGCTCTGGGATGGCATCCGCCGCGGCATCACCGTGGCGCGCGACGACGAGGACATCTCGCTGGTGCTGGTGGCCACCTTCTTCGTGGCCGCGCTGGTGGCGCCCTTCATCGGCCTGGTGCCGGTGTTCGCCATCCGTGAGCTGGGTCAGGGCGCCGCGGCCACGTCGCTGCTGGTGACGTGCCAGGGCGCGGGCGCGGTGACGGCGGCGCTGTGCGTGGGCACGCTCGCGGAGCTCTGCGGTCAGCGCAAGCTGCGTGGCTACTCGGCGACGACCATCGCGGTGCTGTCGGGCGTGTACTGGCTGGCGCCCACGCTCCAGGTGGCGGCGGTGTGCATCTTCTTCCTCGGCGCCAACTACCTCATCCTGATGAGCAGCCTGAGTGCGTCCTGCCAGGGCCGCGTGCCGCGTGAGCTCCAGGCCCGCATGGGCAGCCTCTACAGCATGGTGCTGGGCGCGGGCTATTCGCTGGGCGTCTGGTTCCAGGGCGCGCTGGCGGACCGCATGAACCTGCGCTTCGTGACCATCGGGAGCAGCGCCGTCTTCCTCGCGCTGGTGCTCACCACGCGCCTGCTCAAGCCCGCGCGCTTCGAGAACGAGCCCCTGGCCCCGGCGGACGTCCAGCCGTTCTCCGACAGCGCGCACTGACGCACCGTCAGTCCTCCTCCAGGTCCCGCTTCAGCTTCGTCAGCAGCTTCACCGCGTGGGTGGCGTAGGAGCTGATCCACCGCGAGTGGATGTCCTGGATGGGCGCCGCGTTGAGGTGGTTCCACCGCGTGCGTCCCTCCTTGTGGGACAGCACCAGCTCCGCCTTCTCCAGGACCTTGAGGTGCTGCATCACGGTGCAGCGGTCCAGGGTCTTCTCGAAGTGCTCGCACAGCTCCCCGGTCGTCCTCGGCGCGTCCTTCAACAGGTCCAGGATGGCCCGCCGGCGCGAGTCCGCCAGCGCCTTGAAGATGAGGTCGTCCTGGTCGCTCCTTGACATGTTATATTTATATAACCTATTTGCGGGCAGGACCAGTTCACGACCAGGGGTGCCCCATGGAGCCGAAGTTCCAGGTGCAGTTGAAGATCCGCAAGCCGTTGGCGCAGGTGTTCGAGGCGGTGGTGAACCCCACGAAGCTGAGCGGCTACTTCGTGAAGACGAGCAGCGGTCCGCTGGCGCAGGGCACCACGGTGAAGTGGAGCTTCGCGGAGGCGCCGGGCGAATTCGACGTCATCACGCGCGAGGTGATTCCCAACGAGCGCATCGTCTTCGAGTGGCCCGCGGACGACAGCTACAACACGCGCGTGGAGATGCGCTTCGTGCCGTTGGACGCAAGCAACACGATGGTGAAGATCAGCGAGTCCGGATGGAAGCCGGATGAGAAGGGCATCACGGCGTCCTACGGCAACGCGGGTGGCTGGATGCACATGATGCTCTGCCTCAAGGGTTATCTGGAATACGGCATCAACCTTCGGGAGGGCGGGGCGTTCTGAAATCCGCGACGCGGGGGAATGTCGCGGCCAGACTGCCGTTCCCTCGCGCCCCGTTCCGAAGGAGCCCCATGTCGTCCGTTCGCGTCCCCGCCCTGCTCCTGTCCGCCCTGCTCCTCTCCGCGCCCGCCGCGAACGCACAGGAGCCCAAGCGCGCCCCGGAGGCGCTGGGCCTGGGCATGGAGGGCTACCCCTACCCTGCCCCCGTGCAGTTCCTGCCCGTGAAGCTGGAGGGTCAGGACCTGCGCATGGCGTACATGGACGTGAAGCCCACGGGCAACGCGAACGGGCGCACGGTGGTGCTGCTGCACGGCAAGAACTTCTTCGGCGCGTACTGGAAGGACACGATTCGCGTCCTCACCGGCGCGGGCTACCGCGTCGTGGTGCCGGATCAGATCGGCTTCGGCAAGTCATCCAAGCCGGCCATCGCGTACAGCTTCCACACGCTGGCGTCGCTGACGAAGCAGGTGCTGGATGAAGTGGGCGTGAAGCAGGCCGTGGTGGTGGGCCACAGCATGGGCGGCATGCTCGCGACGCGCTTCGCGCTGATGTACCCGGAGGTGACGACGCAGCTGGTGCTGGAGAACCCCATTGGCCTGGAGGACTACCGCGAGTCCGTCCCCTGGAAGTCCACCGAGGACCTCTACCAGGAGAACCTGAAGGCCACGGAGGAGGGGCTGCGCAAGTACCAGCGCGGCTACTACGTGAAGTGGAAGCCCGAGTACGACGAATACGTCCAGGTCCTCTACCGCCAGACGCTCAGCGGTGAGTACCCGCGCCTGGCCTGGGTGTCCGCCGCCACGCAGACGATGATCTACGAGCAGCCGGTGGTGCACGAGTTTCCGTTGGTGAAGGTGCCCGCGCTGGTGGTGATTGGTCAGGAGGACCGCACGGTGGTGGGCAAGGGCAGCGTGCCGCCCGCGCTCTTGCCGAAGCTGGGGCAGTACCCGGCGCTGGGGAAGAAGACCGCCGCGGCCATCCCGGGCGCCACGCTGGTGGAGATTCCGAACGTGGGCCACATCCCGCACTTCGAGTCGCCGGAGAAGTGGCACGCGGCCCTGCTGGACTTCCTGCGCAAGGTTTCGAAGTAACTTGCGCCGCATGCATCGCATCCGCGTGGTGCGCCACGCGTCCGGGCGGGGCGGCTGGGAGATGGCGCTGGCCACGCCGCCCCCGGCGCTGGCGCCGCTCATCCGGGACTACTGCGGCTTTCGCGAGGCCATGCCCCAGCCCATGCGCCGGCAGGAGCTGCCCGGCGTGCAGGTGGTGCTCATCCTGGAGTTCGGTCCGCTGCTGAAGCACCTGGACGACGCGGGTCAGGTGACGCGGCATCGCTCCGGCTTCGTCGCGGGGCTGGACGAGCGCTGGAGCACCACCGAGCACAACGGCGAGTCCCACGGGCTTCAGGTGAACCTCACGCCGCTGGGGGCCAGGCGCCTCTTCGGCCTGCCCATGCACGAGCTGTCCCACCGGGTGACGGGCCTGGAGGACCTGTGGGGCGGCGAAGCACGGCGGCTGGTGGAGTCCCTGGCGGAGGCGCGGGACTGGGCGGCGCGCTTCGCCATCGCGGACGCGTTCCTGCTCCAGCGCGCGGAGCGGGGCCCCGCGGTGGACGCGGGCGTGAAGTGGGCGGTGGAGCGCATCCAGAGCACGGGAGGCCAGGTGGACATCGCCACGCTGGCGAGCGAGCTGGGCCACAGCCACAAGCACCTCATCCACCAGTTCCACGAACAGGTGGGGCTGCCTCCGCGAAGGCTTGCGCGCCTGTTGCGCTTCGACCGGGCGGTGGAGCGGATCAAATCCGGAGGCCCGGTGCGCTGGGCGGAGTTGGCACTGGAGCTGGGCTATTTCGACCAGGCGCACCTGAACCGGGACTTCCGCCAGTTCACCGGCGGGCCGCCGTCCGCGCTCCTGCGGCGTGCGCTTCCGGACGCGGGCGGGTTCGAATCCGGCGCGTAGGTAAAATCCGTCCAAGAAAGGCCGGGGGTGGATGGGCAGGATGCGTGGTGAAAGGAAGACACACCATGTCCCTGCCCAGCCTGTATCCCTTCGTCCACTACGCCGACCCCGAGTCCGCCCTGCGCTTCCTGAAGCAGGCCTTCGGCTGCGAGGAGCGGGTCGTCTACCGCAAGCCTGACGGCGCCATCGCCCACGTGGAGCTGACGCTGGGCCACGGGCTCGTGATGTTCGGCGGCGCGGAGGGCGGCCGGCTGAAGATGGCCGCGTCGAAGGACGTGCCCCTGAAGAACCAGGGCATCTACGTGGTGGTGACGGACCCGGATGCGCTGTACGCGCGAGCGAAGGCGGCGGGCGCGGCCATCGCGATGGAGTTGCACGACACGGACTACGGCTCGCGGGACTTCAGCGCGCTGGACCCCGAGGGGAACGTCTGGAGCTTCGGCACGTACCAGCCGCTCGCGGTGCCTCCGCCGAAGGGGTGAGGCGCCTTCGTCGACGGGGCGGTGCGTCCATGTAAGGCTTTCTTCATGAAGCTCTTGCTGGGACCCATCCTGTACGCCCGGGCGCAGGCCACGCCGGACCCGAAGTCCCACGACGTGTGGAGCTTCTTCGTCAACGTGTTCCTGGACAGCACGTCGGGGAAGAAGCCTCCGGCGTTGAGGCTGTGTTTCAGGGACGCGAAGGGCAAGCGGGTCGCCGCCTTCGACGAGGTGAAGGCCGCCGCGGACCTCACCGCCCTGCCCAAGGACACCCGGGGCGTGGTGTGGCGTTGGGAGGTCATCCTGCCGCGCACGGACGTGGCGCAGCGGCTGTCCTATCACTTCGAATCGCCAGACACGCCCGGCGTGCCGGTGACCTTCGAGCGTCCACAGCCGCGAGCTGACCGGCCGTGGTCCTCGAAGGTCATTCCGCCGGAGCCGCTGGTGGTGTCCGACGTCGTCGTGCCCGCGAAGGGCGTGTCGCCGAACATCGCGTTCTTCTCCTGCAACGGCGCCAGCCGTGCGAGTGATTGGAGCAACCTGGCGCAGCCCTTCGCCCTATGGGAGCGGATGCTGCAACAGCATCAGCAGGACCCGGCGGATCCGGCGAAGACGCCGGGCTTCCAGCTGCTGCTCGGGGGAGGCGATCAGCTCTACGCGGACTCGTTGCACAACACGATGGATGTGTTGAACGCGTTCATGAAGTTGCCCCGGTCGGAGCGGTTGAAGCTGCCGGTGCCGGACGGGCTTTCGGAGAAGCTGTTCGCGGAATACGTCTGGCTCTACCGGGAGCGGTGGGGCGGGAGCCAGGGCATCGCGCCGGTGCTGCGGCGGGTGCCGGGCCTGTTCATGTGGGACGACCACGACATCTTCGACGGGTGGGGTTCGCACGAGGAGCTCCAGCAGGCGCCCTGGTACCGGGCCCTCTACAGCGCGGCGGCGCGAGCGTTCGAGGCCTTCCAGCGGGGCTTCCTGGAGCAGCCGGCGAAGGCACGCGAGCCGGACGACCGGGGCGTGGTGAATTCCGCGCAGCACTATTTCCAGACGTTCTGTTTCTCCACGGTGGACTGCGATCTGGACGTGGTGTTGCTGGACCTGAGGAGCGGCAGGACCAGCCGGGTGATGGACACCGGAGACGCGCATCCGCAGACCGAGTTCACGGTGATGAGCCGGTCACAGTGGGACGCCTTCGACGCGTGGCGCGAGGAGCACCGCCAGCGGCCGGAGAACGGCAAGAAGGCGAGGCACGTGTTGGTGGTGTCGTCGGTGCCGCTGGTGCACTTGCGGTTCGGTCCAGCGATGGAGCGGATGAGCGGAGGGGGCATCGAGCTGCGCGACGACCTGTTGGACCAGTGGGAATCCTCGGTGCACCGGGGCGAGCGCACGCGGTTGTTGATGAACCTGTTCTCGCTGGCGAAGAAGTCCTACTGCGCGGTGACGGTGTTGTCGGGGGACGTGCACGTCGGCGCGAGGGCGCGCGTGCGTTCACGCAATCCGGATCACCTGGTGCCGGCGTTGGGAACGGTGGGGGAGGTGTTCATCGAACAGGCGACGTCCTCGCCCATCGTGCATCCGCCGCCGGGATGGCTCGCATTCAAGGGGATGCTGGCGTTGTCGGAGGATTCCCGAGAGGACCTGCCAGGGTTCCTGCAGACGGAGCTGTTGCCAGTGGGCAAGGATCTGTACCTGCGAGACCGCAACTGGCTGTCCATCCGGCTGGAGCGGCCCAAGCACCGAGACACGACCGCGCGTCCGAAGCTGTGGGTGAAGTGGATCGCGGAGAAGGAGAACCTGCCGATGGAGGTGGTGGTGGAGCCACCGCCCTTCCCGGCCGTGGGCTGAGAGTTTCAGCGGACCGGGAGCTCGCGGAAGGAGATGCCGGTCCAACCGCCCTGCTCCACCGCGTCCTTGAAGCGGTCCGTGCCGATGATCATGGTGCTGAAGTTGTCCAAGCGGAACAGGTCCCTGTCCGTGGGCAACGAAGCACCGTCGAGGATGGGGTCGTCCGGACGACGAAAGTACTGATGTCCGCAGGTGGGACAGGGCGGCGCCAGGCCCGGAGGAAGGCAGTCGCGGTGCAGGAGGCCGCGCGGTTCGATCTGGAGTTCGAGGATGTCCGGAGGCGTCTTCTGACGGAACCGCAGCTCCGTCTTACAGCCCAGCAGTCCACGGATGCCCGCTGCCTTGAGACTGTCGAGTGCGTCGCGGCGGATGATCATCAACGAGGTTCCCTGCCAGGTGAACGGCCCGAACTGACCGGACGCAGTGCCCGTGAGCGGACCGAAGCTTGTTCCGGGAGGAAGCGATGTATTGGGTGGCACCAGCGGGCGCACCAGCTCCCGGAGACGGACGAACTCGTGGAACGGCTCGGCTCGGGGCTCCTCGAATTCCCGATGCTCAGGGATGAGTGAAAGGTCCACGGCGGGGTACTGACGTCCCCATCCAGCCGAGGTCACGCCGCATCCAGGACAATCCTTGATGCCGGGCAGGAACCATTTGTGCGTGGCATCGAAGTCTCCGCTGTAACGGGATGTGGCTGCTTCGTCGTCACGGAGCCAGAAGAAGGGGGGCATGGACCGTCAAGCCTCAGATGGGTGAAGGCTCAGTTGTACTGCTGGATGGGACCACCCAGGAGTTGGAATCGGTAGATCAGCTCCCCGGCATGCTTGAAGATTTCCTCTGCGGGAGCGCCTCCGTTCGTATTCCGGAACTCACGCCAAGCCTTGTTCCACAAGCCCCCCTTGGGAGCATCGCTGTGGATACGCCGGTGGACATGCACGGGGATGGGGATCGTGTACTGGTGGATGTCGATCCCCTTGAGATTGAACCACGCAGCAAGGTCCGGGGCCTGCGGGAAGATGTGGTGCTTCTCGAACTTGCCCGCCGGCAATCGCCGCTGAGGAGGCACGGGCTTGGGGTTCCCGTACCAGGGGAACACCATGACGGGTTCCGGGTCGCCCGGCAGGCCCATGCTGCCGCCCCAGTTGCGCCGAGGCCCGCTTCCCGGCGCGGGAGCCACCGCCACGGGTGGAGGCCGGGGTGGAAGTCCCCGCGCCAGCACTATCTCCCCAGGTACGTCCTCGCACCGGAAGAAGCCGCACACCGTGTCCCCACACACCAGGGTCACACAGGCGTCCGAGCTGGCGTCACCGCACTCCGCCTCGGCTTCATCCCACCGCTGCTGGAGCGGCGTGCTGGACGCGCACGCCGCCGTCCACAGCGCCAGGAACATCAGCATCTTTCGCATAGCGGCAAAACCTACTCATATCCGGCGTCCCTGTGACCAACGTCAGACTTGAAGACCTGGGCAACGCAACGACCCTCGACGCCCTTCGCGATTCCCGGTGGGACGCGGAGCTCCGTATCTTCGAGGGACTCAATCCCTGCACCATCCGGAGCATCGACACAGGCGTGAATGTTCCCGAAGGCATCGATACGGGCAACGGTCCCTACGTCATCCAGATCAACGGCTCGCTCAAGACAGCGGACCATCTCCATCTCTGGACCGACGACTACCTTCCCGGGCTCGTCATCGTCCGCGGAGACCTTCACGCCCGAACGTTGTCATTCGGCAACGGAGCCCGGATCTTCGTCGAGGGCTCCGTCCTCGTGGAGGACTGTCTCTTCGGCCAGTACGGAGACCGCAACGCGGTCCTCAGCGCGAAGGGGGAACTCCAGGCGCGGGCTGTCTTCCTCGCGCAAGGCGCCCGTGTCTACGCGGACGGAGGCGTGCGGGCCTTGATCTACGCGCCGCAGGGAAGCTGGGAGTCCCTGACACCTGACATCGAGAACGAAGGCCTGGGGGATGGCGTTGCGTACTTCGACCCCTCGGTGCTCGACCGCTACGGCGACCTCCACTTCCGTCAGGCCGTGGAAGCCGCACGTGCCGGTCAGTCGCTGTTCCTTCCCGGGGTCGAGGAGCGCTTCGCCCAGAGACTACCTTCACGAAAGACAGTCTGAACTTCAGGAACGCACGGGCAGCTCACGGAAGGAGATGCCGGTCCAACCGCCCTGCTCCACCGCGTCCTTGAAGCGCTCCGTGCCGATGATCATGGTGCTGAAGTTGCCCACGCGGAACAGGTCCCTGTCCGTGGGCAACGAAGCACCGTCGAGGATGGGATCGTCCGGACGGCGGAAGGCCTGCCGCCCGCAGGTGGGACAGGGCGGTGCCAGGTCGGGCGGAAGGCAGTCGCGGTGCAGGAGGCCGCGCAGTTCGAATTGGAGCTCAAGGATGTCCGGAGCCGTCTTCTGCCGGAACCGCAGCTCCGTCCTGCATCCCAGCAGCCCACGAACGCCCGCGACTTGGAGACCTTCAAGCGCATCGCGGCGGATGATCATCAGCGAATTCCCCAACCACGTGACGGGACCGAACTGACCGGAGGCTCGGCCTTCGAGTGGGCCGAATTTCGTTCCGGGAGGGAGTTCAGCATGTGGAGGGGCCAGTGGGCGCACCAGGGCCTGAAGACGCAGGAACTCGTGAAGGGGTTCAGGTCGGGGCTCTTCGAATTCCGCATGCTCGGGGATGAGCGAGAGATCCACGGCCGGATACTCGTGTCCCGCATCAGACCAGGTAGCACCGCACCCCGGGCAGTTCTTGATGCCCGGCAGTCCCCACTTATGTCCTGCGTCGAAGTCCGCGCTATAGCGCGCTGTAGCCACCTTGTCGTCGCGCAACCAATAGAAGAGGGCCATGTGCTGTGGGATTCGTTTGAAGATCAGTTGTACTGCTGAACGGGACCGCCCAGAAGCTGGAAGCGATAGATGAGCTCTCCGGCATGCCGGAAGATTTCCGGTGGTGAAGCGCCTCGATTCTCTTCTTTGAAGTCACGCCAGGCCTCGTTCCACATGCCTCCCTTGGGACCATCGCTGTGGATACGCCGGTGAACGTGCACGGGAATGGGGATCGTGTACTGGTGGATGTCGATCCCCTTGCTCTTGAACCACTCAGCAAGGTCCCGCGCCTGCGGGAAGATGTGGTGCTTCTCGAACTTCCCCGCTGGCAGCTGCCGCTGAGGAGGCACGGGCTTGGGGTTCCCGTACCAGGGGAACACCATCACCGGTTCCGCACCGCCCGGCAGGTCCATCCCGGGCCCCCAGTTGCGCCGGGGCCCACTTCCCGGCGCGGGAGCCACGGCCACGGGTGGAGGCCGGGGCGGCAGACCCCGCGCCAGCACTATCTCCCCAGGTACGTCCTCACACCGGAAGAAGCCGCACGCCGTGTCCCCACACACCAGGGTCACACAGGCGTCGCTGCGCGCGTCACCGCACTCCGCTTCGGCTTCGTCCCACCGCTGTTGAAGCGGCGTGCTGGACGCGCACGCCGCCATCCACAGCGTCAGGGCCAGGAACGTCAGGCTTTTCCTCATGACGGAAAAGCCTAACACCCACGCTCAGGGCAACGGCCCCTCCACCAATCGCAACACATCCGCGAGCACTCCCGCCGCCGTTACCGCCGCGCCCGCGCCATACCCTCGAATCACCAGCGGCGTGGGGCTGTACCGTTCCGACAGGAAGCTCAGCGCGTTCTCGCCGCCCTTCACCGCCGCCAGCGGATGCTCCAGCGGCACTGGCACCAATCCCACGCGCACGCCCTCCGGCCCCACGCTGCCCACGTAGCGCAGCACCTTTCCTTCCTTCCGGTGCGCGTCCACCCTCCGCTGGAAGAGCTCATCCGCCTGCGGCAACCGCGCCAGGAACTCCGGCAGCGGTCCCTTCGCGTCGAACTCCTCCGGCAACAGCGACGCCAGCGCCACGTCCTCCAACTCCAGCGACCTCCCCAACTCCCGCGCCAGGATGAGCACCTTGCGCGCCACGTCCGTGCCCTCCAGGTCGTCTCGCGGATCCGGCTCCGTGAAGCCCTTCTCCATCGCCGTACCCACCGCCTTCGACAGCGGCACACCGGCTTCCGTCAGCCCCAGGATGAACGACAGCGAACCGGACAGGATGCCCTCCACCCGGTGCACCGTGTCTCCCGTGCGCAGCATGTTCTTCAACGTGTCGATGACCGGCAGCCC
This sequence comes from Corallococcus exiguus, assembly GCF_009909105.1. Taxonomy (NCBI): domain Bacteria; kingdom Pseudomonadati; phylum Myxococcota; class Myxococcia; order Myxococcales; family Myxococcaceae; genus Corallococcus; species Corallococcus exiguus. The sequence continues at coordinate 200,014 of NZ_JAAAPK010000012.1, read as the reverse complement.
CGCCCCCACGTTCGTCTCGTAGAGGAACTTGCGCTGGTGCCGCACCGCCGTCTCCCGCAGCGCCTTCCAGTGCTCCTGACGCCCCGCATTGGCTTTCTTGTTCGCCGTCACCACATGCAGCCCGGACGCCATCAACGCGGGATAACCCAGCGCCACGTCCTCGCTGCTCGTGCAGTCCACGAAGATGGGCCGGCCCGGACGCCGCGCCTTCGCCCAGGCCCGGAACGTGTCCAGCGTGAATCCAGACTCGCTCGCCTCCAGCCGCGCCTTCCACCCGTCCAGCGCCACGCCCTCCGGCGCCACCAGGCTGTGTCTGCTATTGGCAATGGCACACACCCTCAAATCCAACCCATGCGCCCGCAGCTTCGGCGCCTGTTGATGAATCTGCCGCAACAGCTCCCCGCCCACCGTGCCCACGCCCGCCACCAGCAGCTCCACCACCTCCGTGGTGCCAAAGGCCTTGCGGTGCACGTGTGCCATGGCACGCGGCCCGTCTTCGCGCGAAATCACCGCGGAGATGCTCCGCTCACTCGACCCCTGCGCGATGGCCGCGATGCTGCAATCCACGTCCGCCAGCGCGCTGAAGAACGTCCCCGCCACGCCCACCCGGTGTCGCATCCCGTCTCCCACGATGCTCAACACCGCGAGCCCCGGCTGGTGCTCGATGGGGTCCACCTTCCCCGCCTCGCGCTCCACCTCGAACGCGTCCTCCAGTGCCAGCACCGCCCGCGTGGCCTCCGCCTCCCCCACGCAGAAGCTGATGGAGGACTCGCTGGAGCCCTGCGTAATCAACACCACGGAGATGGATGCCCTCGCCATCGCCTCGAAGACGCGCGCGGCCGTGCCCGGCACGCCCTTCAACCCCGCCCCCGCGATGTTGATGAGCGCGATGTCCGGCAGGAACGACAACCCCCGCACCGGGTGCCGCGACAGTGGCGCCGTGGCCGTCACCCTCGTGCCCGGATGCTCCGGCCGGAAGCTGTTGCACACCCGCACCGGGATGCCCCGCTCCCTCGCGGGCGCAATCGTCTTCGGATGCAGCACCTTCGCTCCGAAGTAGGCCAGCTCCATCGCCTCCTCAAAGCTCACCTCCTCCAGCGCGAACGCCTCCGGCACCAGCCGCGGGTCCGCGCTGAAGATGCCGTCCACGTCCGTCCAGATCTCCAACAGCCGCGCATCCAGCGCCGCCGCCGCCAGCGCCGCCGAGTAGTCCGACCCTCCCCGCCCCAGCGACATCGTCTTGCCGCGCGCATCCCCTCCAAAGAAGCCCGGCATCAACATCAGCCCCGGCCCGCCCTCACGCAGCGTCGCGAACCTCGCGCGAATCTCCTCCACCCGGGGCGTCGCCTGCAGCGGGTCCCCTGAGCACACCAGCGCCTGCCTCGGGTCCACGCTCACGGGCTCCAGGCCCCGCGCCTCCAGCATCGCCGCGAGCAGCAGACACGACGCCCGCTCCCCCAGCCCCGACAGGTGCGCCAGCACCGACGGCGAGCACTCCCGCAGCAACCCCACGCCCTGCAACAGCCCTCGCAGCTCGACGCCAAGCGCCACCAGCCCCTCCGCCAGGGGCCGCGTCTGCGCGGGCTTCAGGTCCACGCTCAGCACCTTCGCGATGGCCGAATGCGTGTCGTCGAACCGGGCGCAGGCCTCCTGCACGGACTCGCCCTCCTGCGCCACCTTCGCCGCCTCCACCAAGAGATTCGTGATGCCCGACACCGCGGACGCCACCACCATCACCCGCTCGGCCTTGCGCGCCTCCTCCACCAGCGCCACCACGCCGCGCATCCGTTCCGCATCTCCGACACTGGTGCCACCGAATTTCATCACGCGCATGACACGGACTCCTTCCGGAACGACGGGACTCGGTGGCTGGGGCGGCACATCGGAAGCGGCGTCATGCGGGTCCTCGGGGGTGACGACTGGCAGGTGGGGCAACGAAAAAGCCCCGCGCTCGGGAGGAGCGCGGGGCCGGGTTCGGAAGGAGGGACCTTCAGGAGGTCCACTTCGGAAGTCAGGCGGTCCGCGCTCCGCGAGGAGTCAGGCCGGTGCGAGTGCAAGTCTCGGTCATCACGGTCTGGACGCGCGCGCCCACGGAGGACGTCGTCCCCTCGTGCCGCTGGCTGTTCCCGCTGCGTCCAACCATGGAGTCCCCATCCTAGCCGCTTCCGCGCTCCAAGGTCAGGGGGCAGGCAACCCATCCCCCGCTCCACGGTCCCCACCGTGGTGCTCGCGGCCAGGGCTGCCGACATTGAGCGTGTGTGAGCTGTCCCACCCCCTTCAGGAGCAACCCATGGCCACCCGCAAGAAGAGCGACACCGCCCACAAGCCCGGCTTCGCCAAGGACCGCGTGGAGCGGGGGCTGGAGGCGGACGACACCAAGCCCCTGTACGCGGACGACGCCAAGCACTCCACCGAGGAGCAGAAGTTCGCCTTCGACAGCGACGCCCCCGTCGGCGGGGATCGCAACAACCCCCAGAGCGTCCTCGATGACGTCGACGACGAGGAGCGCGAGGAGCGCGGCCGCCTCAGGGCCGAAGCCCGCCAGGAAGAGAACGAGCCCACCCGGGAATGAAAAAAACCGGGGCCCCGACACCCACGTCGGGACCCCGGCTTCAACATCTCGAAGTGAAGCGCTGCGCTACTTGGACGCCGGCGTCTCTTCCAGCGTGAGCTTGCCCAGGTTGAGCGGCGTCACCTGCTCCTGGATGACCAGCGGGTCGCCCACGAGCACCACCTGCATGTTGGCCGGGTCCAGGTAGGACTCGGCCACGCGCTGCACCTCCGCGGCGCTGGCCTTCTCCAGTCCCTCCACGGTGCGCTTGAACTCATCCATCGGCCGGCGGTGGAAGTAGAGATTCGCGGCGCTGACACCCAGGCCCTCCACCGTCTCGAAGGCGCCCGGGAACGCGCGGATGAGGCCTTCGCGCGCCGCGGCCAGCTCCTTCTCCGTGATGGGGTTGGACTTGATGCCGGCCAGCTCCTTGATGAACTCGTTGAGGGCCGGACCCGTCACGTCCTTCCGCACGGCCGCGTACGCGGTGAGCGGTCCCACGCCCAGGCGCGTGCCCAGGTGCGCGTTGGCTCCGTAGCTGTAGCCCTTGTCCTCGCGGATGTTCATGTTGAGCCGGCTGCCGAAGAAGCCGCCGAACACCGTGGTGGCCAGCTCCAGCGGGTACTCGTCCGGGTGGCCCGTGGCGAGGCCGGGACGGCCCACCAGCACCACCGTCTGCTCCAGGCCCGGCTTGGGCACCACGCGCACCAGCTGACGCGGAGGCGCGGGCGGCGCGGGCGGCGGCTTGGGCGCCACGGCCCCGCCCTTCCACCCGCCGAAGTACTTCTTCCCCCACTCCATCGCCTGCGGGAGCGTCACGTCGCCGGTCATGATGAGCGCGGCGGCGCGAGGGCCCGTGTTCTTCGTGTAGAAGCTCTTCGCGTCCGCCAGCGTGAGCGACTCCACCGTCTTCGGCGTGCCTCCGGACGTGTGGCCGTACGGGTGGTCCGCGCCGAACACGGCCTGGTAGTAGGCCTGCTGCGCCAGGAAGTTCGGGTCGCCCATGCGGCGCACCAGCTCGCCCAGCTGCTGCTTCTTGCGGCGCTCGAAGGCCTTCGCGTCGAAGGTGGGCCGCAGGACGACGTCCGACAGCAGGCTCATCGCCGCGTCCACGTTGGTCGTGAGCACGCGCGCGCCCACGAAGGCGCCGTCCGGGTCCACCGACAGCGCGGGCGACACGCCCAGGTCCGCGAACGCGTTGTCCAGCGCCACCGTGTCGCGCTTGCCCGCGCCCTCCAGCAGCATGCGGTAGGACAGGTCCGCGATGCCCAGCTTCGCGGCGGGCTCCTGCGACCCGCCCGCGGCGAAGGCGATGCCCACGAACACCAGCGGCAATTCCTTGCGCGTGCTGACGATGACGGTGAGGCCGTTGTCCAGCTTCCCCTGCTCGAAGGTGGGCAGCACCAGCTCCGGCGGCTTGCCGGGCTTGGGCTGCTGGTCGCGGAACGCCTCCGCGTCCGGAGCGGGTGTCTGGGATTGCTGCGCCGTGGGGGGCGTCTCGGTGGGAGGCGTCTCCGCGGGCTTCGTGGTGGCGCAGCCGGCGACGGACAGCGTGAGGAGGGCAGTGAGGATTTGGCGGTGCATGACTAGCGGGCCTCCTTGCCCGGGGTGGAAGACGGCGCGGCCTTGTCGGCGGACGGCACCGCGTGGAGCACGACGCGCGCGTCCGGGCGCAGCACGTCGTTGGCGAACTGCTTCACCGCATCGGGCGTGACGTCCTGGTAGCGCGCCAGGTCCTGCGCGACGTAGCTGGGCTCGCCCACGAACTGGTTGTAGCTCTGGAGCGTGTCGGACTTGCTGCCGGAGCCGCCCACCGCCTGCAGACCCGCCAGCTGGCGCGTGTCATAGCGGGTGCGCGCGCGGACGATCTCCTCCTGCGTGACGCCGTCCTTGCGGACCTCGTCCAGCACCGCGTCGATCTCCTTCTTCAGCGTGTCCGTGGTGACGCCGGGCCGGGCCACCGCCTCGATGGAGAAGACGGACTGCGCGCCCTGGCTCTGCTGCACGGCGTCCACGCTCTGCGCCAGCTGCTTGTCCAGCACCAGCCGGCGGTACAGGCGGCTCGCGCGGCCCGTGCCCAGCGCGGTGGCGAGCACGTCCGCCGTCGCGTCCCCGGGCTTCAGGTACGGGGCGGTGAGCCAGGACATGGTGAGCAGGGGCAGCGTGGCCACCTTCTCGTCGTGGCGGATGACCGTCTCACGCGTGACCTTCACCGGCTTCACGTCCGGACGCTGGGGCCTGGGTCCAGAGGTCAGCGTGCCGAAGTACTTCTCCACCAGCGCCTTGGCCTTCGCGGGGTCGAAGTCGCCCACGATGGCGAGCGTCGCGTTGGAGGGCGCGTACCACTTGCGGAAGAACCCCTTCACGTCATCCACCGTGGCCGCGTCCAGGTCCTTCATGGATCCAATCACGTTGCCGGAGTACGGGTGCGGCGCGGGGAACAGCGCCTGCCACGCCTTCTCCTGCGCCTCGCCGTAGGGGGCCGTCTCCACGCTCTGGCGGCGCTCGTTCTTCACGACCTCCTTCTGCGTATCGAGCTTCTTCTGCGTGAGCGCGTCCAGCAGGAAGCCCATGCGGTCGCTCTCCAACCACAGGGCCGTCTCCAGCAGGTTGCTGGGCACGGTCTCGTAGTAGTTGGTGCGGTCGAAGCTGGTGGTGCCGTTGAGGTCCGTGGCGCCCGCCTGCTCCAGCAGGCCGATGTGCACGTCGTCCGGCACGTGCTTGGAGCCCTGGAACATCATGTGCTCGAAGAGGTGCGCGAACCCGGTGCGGCCCGGTTGCTCGTCGTAGGCACCCACGTGGTACCAGATGTTGACGGCCACCACGGGCAGCTTGCGGTCCACGGAGAAGATGACCTCCATGCCGTTGGGCAGCGTGTACTTCTCATACGGGATGGCCAGGTTTTCGCGGCCGGGCTCCAGCGGCTTCGCCTCGGGGGTCTGAGCGAGCGCCGGAAGCCCCACGAACAGGGCCGCTGCGGCGAGGGCCTTCAATCGGGACAAGGTTCCTCCACGGTTCAGGACGTTCTCTCGCGCGCTTAGCACGCGCCCCGGGGCCTGTAAGCCGGAAGGAGACGGGGTGGGCCCGGGGGTGCCGGGTGTTGCTCGCCGTGCGACACTGCGGCCATGAGCCCGGAGGTGCCCCTCTCCCAGCAGGGCCGCTGCGCGGTCCACCCGGACCTGCCCGCGGGCGGCACCTGTTCCCGCTGCGGGAGCTTCTTCTGCGCGGACTGCGCCACGTCCGTGGCGGGCCTGGGCGTGCGGTTGTATTGCAAGGCCTGCGCGGCGCGCCCGGACGTGAACTACCTGGAGGCCCTGCGCCAGCGCTATTGGGGCCGGCGCGATGACTGGGCGTGGGTGGTGGGAGGCGTGACGCTGCTGCTCTGCGTGGCCACCGCCGCCGCGCTGGCGCAGTGGGGGCTGCGCGCGACGAAGCAGTCGTTGTTCACGCTGCTGCTGCTGTTGCCCGTTCCGGTAGGCGTGGCCTTCTTCCTGGGTCAGCGCTGGGCGCGGCACGCCATGCTGGTCACGCCAGTGGTGATGGCCGTGGTGGCGGATGCCATGAACCGGGATGGGCGCTTCTTCTACTTCCTGTGCGCCATCCCCGGGGTGCTCACGGGGGTGCGGATCCACCGCGATGCGCGCAACCAGCTCTTCTTCCGGCTGCCGGTGTCGCCCGGAGTGCTGAAGGCGCTCTGGGACCAGCGCTTCAACAACCCGATGGCGCATCAGTCCCTGCGGTATGGCTTTGGCTCGGTGCTGATGCCCCTGTTCGCGCCCTTCGCGGTGATTTGCGGCGCGGTGGCGCTCCAACGCGTGGACCCGGCGGCGACCCCGCCCATCGGCCGCCAGGGCCAGGCCATTGCCGGCCTGGTCCTGGGGCTGGTCAGTCCGCTGCTGTGGTGGCTCGTCCTGCTGCCGTGGATGTCCGACCTGATCCACTACTGACCGCGGTGGTCAGAACGGGAGGGCGCTCAGGCCCACCTGGGTGCGCAGGGCCTCCCGCACCCTGTCCCCCGCGCCCTGGCATTCGCCGCTCGCGGCGTCCAGGAGCAGCTCCGAGTCCGTCCGGGGCAGGTCCCCGCTCTGGAAGCAGGCCCTCAGCGGGAGGCCCTTCAACCAGGTGGCCTGGCGGAACGTCACGCGCAGGGAGCCGCCTTCCGCCACCGTGAGGGGATAGGGGACCTCGAAGCCCAGCGCCGTGCCCTCGGGCAGGGTGAGGTTCATGGCCAGGTCAATCGAGCCCTGTTGCAGCCGGGGGTAGGCCCTCAAGCCGCCTTCCCCCAGCACGAAGTCGACCCGCCGGTACTTGCCAGTGGGGATGCGTGGCTCCTTCCAGCCCTCCGAAGGCTCCCCGTCCGGCAGAAAGAAGGAGAAGGGGCCCGCGAGCGTGACCGTATCCGGGCCGTCTTCGGACGAGACGCACCCGGTGCCTTCCTGGAGTTCCTCGCTCACGTCCTCGCAACGCAGCCCTCCGCCCAACTCCAGACGGATGTCCTTCACGGTGACGCCAGCGCCTGCCAGCTGGAATCTCAAGCCGTCATCCGACGTGAGATCGGGGAGCGTGACCGGGTCCGTCATCGCCCGCACCCCCGAGGCCGGGACCGACAGGGAATCTCCCTGGAGGAACGATGGATTGAGCGCGAAGAGCAACCGGGTATGGGGTCCGGTGTCACAGCCGGACAGCCCCAGGGACATCAAAGACAGACACAGCCAATTTGAAGACATGGACATGGGGTTCACCGGTGAGAAGCGAAGAGCAACCGGGTGCTGGTTTCGATGTTTTGTTTCACGCGCTCGGCGGCGCCCGCGCATGCTCCCGTCCCGGTCTCCAGGCGCAGGATGGTGTTGTCCAGGGTCAGGTCGCCCAACGCCAGACAGCTCGCCACGGGGATGCCGTCGAGCCAGGTGGTCAGGTCCAGACTGCCCACCACGACGGTGTCCTCTCCGGAGCCAGCGATGTCAAAGGGCCCTCGTGGCTCGAAGCGCAGGGCCGCGGTGGAGGTGAAGGCCACTGCCAGGAGATGGCGCTTGCCCTCCCAGGTGAAGCTCGCGTCCATGATGAAGCTGGAGAGCTCGGGCTCGCTCTGGCCCAGGCGGGCCTCGATGCGGGAATAGCCTCCTTCAGGGATACGGAGCGGCCCGTTTGGAAGGTTCACCGCGTTCATCCAATTCACAAACAAGGGCTCCCGCACGCTCAGCGTCCCGGGCCTTCCGTCCGCCGCGTCGGTGCAGGTCATCAACGGGGCCAGCTTGCCCTCGGAGTCCGAGCACTCGTGCCCGGACGGCAATTCCAGACGCACGTCGAACAGCGTGGCGTAGGCGCCCTCCACCGTGAACACGAGGCCGTCGTTCGAGCGGAAGGAGGGCGGTGGTAGTGGAGACTCCATCGCCGTCCGCTGGGATGAGGACTCCGCCGTCAGCGGACGCATGTAGGTCGTCGGGTTGATGCCGAAGCGCAGCTCGGTGGTGTCCGAGTCGCTCTTGCAGGCAGACAGACACAGCACGGCGGCAGCAAGGCCGGAGGTACGCAACCAGGGGATGGAGGGCATGTCGGAAGCAATGCGTGAGGGGGAGCGCCTCCGGCCGGGCGTCCCGATGCGCGGACCCCGGAGGGCCCACGAAGCCTCAGCATGCCCGAAGCCAGGGGAAATGGACAGACACCCGCGACGGTAACGCATGCCAGCGGACAGGCCGGTGCCCACGCTGAAGGAGGAACCCCACAGGAGAGACGCCATGGCAACGCAACGAGTGAGCGACGTGATGACATCCGACGTGGAGGTCGTCCGCCCGTCTGATTCCCTGAGGATCGCCGCGGAGAAGATGCGCCTGCTGAACGTGGGACCCATCCCCGTGTGTGACGGCGACCAGTTGGTGGGCATCGTCACGGACCGGGACATCGTCATCCGCGCGGTGGCGCAGGGACTGGACGCCGAGCGCACCCAGGTGGCCCAGGCGATGACCCGGGGAGTGGAGTTCGTCTACGACGACGACGACCTCACCCAGGCGGCCCAGAAGATGAGGGCCTCGCAGATCCGCCGCATCCTGGTGTTGAACCGGGCCAAGCGGCTGGTGGGCATCCTCTCGCTGGGAGATGTCTCGGCGGAGCTCAGCGACCAGGAGAGCGGCAGGACGCTCGAGGAGGTCTCCGCCCCGTCACAGCCTGCACAACCCTGAGGCGGGCTACATGCCGCCGAGCTTCGTCTCCAGCTCCGACAGGTCGCGGTGCACGGCCGCGTCCGTCTCCCGCAGGCCTTCGACCTTGCGCACGGCGGAGATGACGGTGGAGTGGTCCTTGTTGAAGCGCGAGGCGATCTCCGGGAAGGAGCTCTTCGTCAGCTTGCGGCTCAGGTACATGGCCACCTGGCGCGCGTGCGCGAGCGCCTTGTGGCGCCGGTCCTCCTTCAGCGCTTCGACCGTCACCTTGTAGAAGCGGGCCACCTCGCGCTGGATGGCGTCCACGTCCACGGCGCGCTGCGCGGGCAGGATGTCGCGCAGCACCTGGGACGCGAACTCCTCCGTCACCGGCTGCTTGGTGAGGCTGTGCATCGCGGACAGCTTCACGAGCGCGCCTTCCAGTTCACGCACGTTCTTCTGCACGTGCTTGGCGATGAAGTGCGCCACGGGGTCCGGCAGGTCGAGGCCCTCCTGCTCCGCCTTCTTCTGGAGGATGGCGACGCGCGTCTCATAGGAGGGCTCGCGGATGTCCGCCATCAAGCCCATGGCGAAGCGGCTGCGCAGGCGGTCCTCCATGCCGGGCACTTCCGCGGGCACCATGTCGCTGGTGAGCACGATGGCCTTGTTGAGGCCGAAGAGCGTCTCGAAGGTGTAGAAGAACTCCTTCTGCGTCTCCTCGCGCTTGCCCAGGAACTGGATGTCGTCGATGAGCAGCACGTCGCACTCTTCGCGGAACTTCCGGCGGAAGTCCGTCATGCGGTGCTCGCGCACGCTCTCCACGTACTCGTTCGTGAACTGCTCGCTGGAGAGGTAGACGATGCGCTGGGTGGGGTCCTTCTCCCAGATGTGATTGCCCACCGCCTGGAGCAGGTGTGTCTTGCCCAGGCCGGTGCCGCCGTAGATGTAGAGCGGGTTGTAGTTGTGGCCCGGCCGGTGGGCCACGGCCTGCGCGGCGGCGGCGGGGAGCTGGTTGCTGTCCGCGACGACGTAGGTGTCGAAGGTGAAGCGCGGGTTGAGCCGCGCGGGCCGCAGCGAGTTCACCTTGACGATGGGCGTGGGCGGCAGGTCCGCGGACGGCGGGATGCCGACGACGACCTCATAGGCGACGCGGCCCAGGGACGGCTCCAGCCGGGCCAGGTGCGTCTCCAGCATGGCGCGGTAGTGGTCATCCACCCAGTCGCGGAAGAAGCGGTCCGGCACGCCCAGGACCAAGGCGTTCTCGCGCACCTCCATGGGGCGCATCCGCTCCAGCCAGGTGAGGGCGTAGTGCAGCCCCTCCTGACGGATGGCTTCCAGCGTGCGGGTCCAGATGACGCCGGCACTGGGAAGCGAAGGCGAAGGGGCTTGGGCGAGGGCGTTCACTTGGAGGCTCAGGGACGGCGCGGAACGAGGGAACCCGCGGGCGTTCGGCGGTGCTAACACCCGCTCTCCGGCTGATCAAGGAACCGGCCTGTAGCACGGATCAGCGGGGCACCCTGTCGGGTGGGGATGAACACTCCCGGTGGATCCGCATTTTCTCCTCCGGCGCGAGCTGTTCCGCCGGGTTGTGCGAGGTGTGTCGTGGAGCCACCTGAACGGATCCACCGTGGCATGTCAGCATGTCCGCGGGTGGACGTCCGGGTCCCACCCGCTACCTTGGACATGAACGCATGGCCATCACCGAGCGCAGGACTGTATTCGCGACCACCGGGGAGGGACGGACGTTCCTGCTCCGCCGGTACGATCCACCTGGGGAGCCTGCGTCGTACGAGCTCTCCTTGTACGAGGACTACCTCGGCCCCATGCCGAAGGAGTTGCCCCTTCAGGGACTTCCTCCCGAAGGCTTCACCGCGGAGACGGAGGCTCTGGAGCAGGTCCGGCGCAGGCATCCGGAGGTGACCGCGTTCGAGGATGTTCGTCGGGGACGTCACGTGGCCATCGACTTCGTGCGCGCCCTGAAGGTCGGGAGCCTGGAGCCGTTGCGGCCCTCGATGACCTCCGATGAACTGGTGGACCTGCTGGGAGTCCCCGAGGAGGTGATGTCCATATCGAGGGACGCTGGCGCCGTCCTCTGGTTCTACGGCGCCGTGCAGCTATACCTGGAGCACGGTCGGCTCATCTGCCTGGAGATCGACGACGGCGTGGGGGTCTTCACCAGCCTGGAGCTCACAGGCTGGTTCCTGGAGCCGTCGACGACAAGGACGGAACTGGAGGAGGCGCTGAGACTCTGGGGCATCCCCTTCACGCGGAAGACCCACCTGGAGGCCCAGGTCCTCCGAGTGACGGGTGGCTTCCAGTTCGACTTCCACGCGGAGGTCGAACGCATTCACGCGCTCTACTGGAACCACCCGCTCGCGGTTTCCGGATAGCGGAGTCTGCCGCTGGACGGATGGCGAAGGTCCCTCCGTGGCTCTCCCCTACTCCCGGCATCATGGGTGGGGACCCTCGATGACTGGGATCGGCGGGATGTGTGAGGCGCATCGTGGAGTGGGGCTGACGCGCAGGAGAGCGCTGTTCGCGGGGGCCCTGCTGCTGGGCTCGGGATGTCTTCGACGGGGGACGGTGCCTGCTCGCGAAGTGCTGCCTTCGGACACGGGGAAGGCGGACCGCCGCTACCTGGTGAAGGGCGGCGTGGTGATGAGCATGTCCCCGGCGGTGGGGGACTTCGCCCGCGCGGACGTGCTGGTGGAGGGGCGGCGCATCGTGGAGGCGGGGCCGGACGTGAAGGCGCCGGACGCGGCGGTCATCGACGCGGCGGACTGCATCGTGATGCCGGGCGTCATCGACACGCACCACCACCAGTTCGAGACGGCGCTGCGAGGCGCACTGGCGGAAGGGCTGGTGACGGATGACGACCGCGCGCCCGGGGAGCGGAACTACTTCGAGGAGATCATCGGCAAGCTGACGCCCGCGTACCGTTCGGAGGACGTGTATGCCTCCGTGCTGCTGGGATCGCTCAGCCAACTGGACGCAGGCGTCACCACGGTGGTGGACACGTCGCAGGTGATCCACACGCCGGAGCACTCGGACGCGCTGGTGCAGGCTTTGAAGGACGCCGGGCGGCGGGCGGTGTTCGCGTTCGGCACGGGCAAGAAGGGCAACCGCGTACCCGAAGGACCTGCCCCGGCTGAAGCAACAGCACTTCGCGTCCGGTGAGCACGCGCTGGTGACGCTGGTTCACGCCGGGCTTCCGGGACACCTGGGCGCTGGCGCGCGAGGTGGACGTGCTCATCGTGACGCACGTGGTGGGCCGCCGGGGACATGGCGCCGTCCTGGAAGAACTGGGCCGTGAAGGGCTTCTGGGCGAGGACAATGAATACATCCACGTCTCCGGCCTGGAAGGAGATGCGCCGTGGAAGTGGATGAAGGACACAGAGGGAGGGATCTCCATCGCGGCGCCCATCGAGATGACGATGCGGCACGGGATGCCCCCGCTGGAGAAGGTGCTGGCCTTCGGGCTCCAGCCGTCGCTCAGCGTGGATGTGGAGTGCACGATGACCGCGGACTTCTTCACGCAGATGCGGACGGTCTACACGCTGCAGCGAGCGCTGGTGAACGAGCGGGCCCTGCGCGGAGAGAAGGACCTGCCGCCCATGCTCACCTGCCGCGACGTCCTGCGCTTCGCCACGGTGGAGGGCGCGAGGGCAGCGCACTTGTCGAAGCGGGTGGGCACGCTCACGCCGGGCAAGGAAGCGGACCTGATTCTCTTGAGGACGGACGCGCTCAACGTGGCCCCGCTCAACAACGCACTGGGCGCCGTGGTGACGCTCCTGGAGCAGAGCAACGTGGACACCGTCATCGTGGCTGGACAGGTCCGCAAGTGGCGGGGTGCGCTGGTGGGCGTGGACCTGGCGGGCCTGCGTCAGCGTGTCACCGCGTCCCGGGACTTCCTGTTCGAAACATCCGGGGTGCCGCGCCGGTTGTTCTGAAGGGCCCTTGCGGCCTCCGCACGCGTCGGCTCATTCCCGCCCCAGGCCCCAGTTGCGGTCAGGGTCATTGTGGCGATTGTTGGCGTACAGGCTTTCCTTCTGAATCTTCTGGGCCGCTCCATCAGCAGAAACCCACGAGAAGATGACATCGGAGTCGTGACTCTTCCCAGAGTTACTCCAATAGATGAACACGCTCTTGGTCACGAGCAGGCCCCCAATCCTCATTTGGATGGATCCGCCCTGTAACCCATGGTGGCGGATGAATACGCTGTTGAGCAGGCTGTATGTGAAGTCCTGCTCGGTGATGCGTTCTGGCTGATCGATCAAGAGGGCACGTGCCTGCCGGGCCTCTTCATCCTTGCGCATTGCTTCGAGGATCTCCGGAAGAGAATTGGCATACGCCCGGAGCTCTACGGGGTCGCCGAGGCCCGCCTTTTTCTTGCGCAGCTCGAAGAGTCCCGCTTCATACATTCGGATGAGCAGGGACGCACCTGTGGGAGTCACACGATTGTTCCCGAAGCCCTTGGAGCATTCGTACAGGTCCGAAGGCGTGATGAACATCCCAGGACTGGGTTCTCGACGGCGTGGATCAGAAGGCTTGGGAATAGGTGTGCCGTCCGCTCGAACGTAGGATTGCGCCCATGCTTCATTCCGTTTGGAGGCGTCGTAGTACTCGTTGAAGAAGTCGTTTTCGAAATGCTCGAGGGTTTGCTTTGCTAGGCGCGGCTTGACATGGGGCAGCAGCGCGAGCGCCTTCGATAGGAGCATGAGCCGCTCATCAGGGATTCTTGGTGAAGGCGATGTTGGGGAGGACATTTTGGCACCCAAAAAATCCAGCGGAAGGCATGGCACGAAGTCGGTCTCTCGTTCCTACGCCTTGGGTATGCCATGGAGGTCTGACACGCGGATTGGGAGTGCGATCAAGGCACTGACTGTCCGCCGATCTCCGGAAAACGCTCGTAGGCCCACAAGAGTGCTGCCAGGTGCGCACGGTTTCCCAGGTCGAGCGGAGCATCCGTGAGCCGGACCACCCACCCGCCAGTAGCCGTGCGCCGGGCACGTGACAGCAACTCGGCGTCACGTGCAGGGGCCGGGAACCCGAGGGCCTTCGCGGCCTCGGCCGACCAGTAGTTCAGCCAACCCAGGTGGCGTGGAATCTCTGGAGCGGAAATCGCTTCTGGGAGCTTGAGGGCGGGCAGTCCGAGAGGTGGCCTTTCAGGTCCATGTCGCTTCGGACCTGTTTGATCCGCGATGACCTGCATCACGGATGACGGCGCCAGGAGCCCCCAATATGCGCGGATACCCTCCGCGACGTGCTCCAGCACATCCGCTGCCGCCGCGATGCCGGCTGTGTCCTGAGGCAGCTTCGCATGGACCTGGAGTTGAGGTTGTCTGCCCGGACTCGAACTGGCGGATCTGCGCAGCCCGGAAATCGTCACGGGGTAGTCCTCGTCTCCGTTGCAGATGAGTGGAAACTCTCCTCGCGCTGCTGAGGCCGCGAGCCACGCGTCTCGCTGAGATAGCGCGACGGGCTTTCCTTCCTTGGATATCTCCCACGCCAGACGCATGCCGGGCATCGCCCGTTCCATGCCTTCAACGACAGCGAGCGTACGGCCGTCGTCCATCGTTAGAGCCGGCGCATGGACATTCAGGATGAGGCGGTCGCGCGTCGTCATCGTTCGCACCCCGTGACGACGATATCCAACGCGTCGGCAATCTCCTTCAGCGCGGCTTTATGCGCCTCGCTGCTCACGCCTACCACGAAGGCGTAGCCACATTCCCCCGCGATGTCTCGCTCCTCCAGCAGCTCGGCCACCTGGTCCCTGACCACCTGCGCTTGAAGGAAGTCGCTGTACGTGTCGAACTGGTCGGTCTTGATTTCCCACAGCACGCGCACACCGAATTGCAACGCATCGAAGTGCTTGCCGTTCACGAGCACGTCATGGCCGGGGTAGCGATTCGGTGGAATCCTGTCGGCACACCGGTTGTGCGCGTCGTCTCCTCCCCGGTGCTTGACCGGAATGGGCTCGCACCTGGGATGGCGCGTCCGGTCCAAGGCGTCGGGAGGTATCGGGGGCTGCCAGTCCTTCCCGACAGGGTCGGGTTCAAGCTTGGGCTTCCGTTTCGCCACGGTCTCCCGGGGAACGGCCTGCGTTCCTCGCATGGCCCCAGCTTCCTCGGGATAGAGCTGGCGGAACTCGTACGCGTCCAGTCCCTCTTTGATGGCGACCCCCACCACGACAACCCCTGTGATGATGACTGCGCCCATGACGATTTCAGGAGCGACAAGGACACAAACTCCAAGGCCCAGGGTTGCAGCTCCAGCGGAGGCGACCGTGCAACGTCCCGTCGGATCGTGAAACCGGATCCGGTGATGGTCCAGCGCTCCGAAGCAGCGCTCCACCACCACGGACCAAGGCGAAGAAGCCTCCTGGACGACGCATCGTCCCTCATCACTCCAGGGCAGTTTTGACGCCCTATGGAGGTTGGCGACTCTCAAGGAAGAGGTCGTGCGGGCCTTCAGGGGCGTTGAGGGAGCGCACGCCGAGGCTAGGAGCAAAAGCAGGATGCAGGCAGGGAGGCGCATGGCCACGCCCGTTCAACCGGCCAACCACTCGTGGGTCAACAGCGAAGGACCTGGATCGGGCCCGCCCTACGCCGGACCCAGGGTCCTTCAGCCAAACCCTCTTCCTTGCCCCGTCTCCCCTTTTCCTACATGATCGCCCGGTCCACCCGGCGCAGGGCTGTACGGTCGGCGCAGGTGATCCTTGATTGACTTGTCCAAGAATTAGGGTTACGGACGCCCCCTTTCCACTGTACGGGTCGCGCCGGTGATTCAGGCGCTGCCTTCAGCTCTACAGGAGTCGTTGTGTCCAAGCGCACGTACCAGCCGTCGAAGATCCGGCGCAACCGCGCCCACGGGTTCCGTAAGCGGAATGCCACCAAGGGCGGCCGGGATGTCCTCAAGCGCCGCCGCGCCAAGGGCCGTAAGCGCCTGGTGGTGTCGTCGTTCAAGAAGTAACTGGGCGCACGGACGATGGCCGAGGGAGCGGCGCCGCGGGTGCCTCAGGCAACCGACGAGCGCTTCCCCAAGGCCTTTCGCCTGCTCCAGCGGCGTGAGTTTCTTGAAGTCCAGGAGGGCGGTCAGAAGCTTCCGTCCGACTGCCTCCTGGCCCTCGTTCAACGCAATTCCCGGGCGCACTCCCGCGTAGGCCTCACCGTTTCCAGCAAGGTGGGCAACGCGGTGGTGCGCGCACGCCTGCGCAGAGTGCTCCGCGAGCTGTTCCGCAAGCACCGCGGGCAATGGCCCCCCGGTCTCGACGTAGTCCTGGTCGTTCGCTCCTCGGCGAAGGAAGCCTCCTTCGCGCAAGTTTCCCGTGCGTTCGACGGTGTCACCCGTAAGCTGCAACGGCTCTTTCCGGCACCGCGCGTGCCTCCTAAAGAGCCCGCCCCATGAGTCCACTCGCCTTCGTCATCGCCCTGCCCATCCGCTTCTACCGGCGGTTCCTGGGGCCGCTGCTGCCGAAGGCGTGTCGGTTCCATCCCTCGTGCTCCACCTACGCCATGCAGGCGCTGGAGAAGCACGGCGGGTTCAAGGGCAGCGCCCTCACCGTCTGGCGCCTGCTGCGCTGCCAGCCATTCCACCCCGGTGGATTCGATCCCGTCCCCTGACGGTTTGCTTCCGCCCGCCCTCCGGCGCCGTGCCGCCGGGGCATAGGGAACTCCATGACGAACGACCCGCTGTCGCCCCAGTCCAACGATTCACAGAAGCGGCTGCTCCTGGCGCTCGCCCTCTCCTTCGCCGCCACCGCCGCCTACACCTTCTTCTTCGCCCCCAAGGGACCGCCCCCGGGCGCGGAGGGGACGGACGCGGGCGTCGAAGTCGCCGCCACGCTGGACGCCGGCACCCCGGGCATGGCCGCCGTGCCGCCGCCGGGTGCGGGAGGCGAGGACGCAGGCACCCACGCGGAGGTCCCGCCGCCCCCCGCGCGCACCGCGGAGTTCGCCCGCCCGGAGGTGAAGTACACCTTCTCCTCGGAGGGCGCCGGCCTCACCTCCGCCGTGCTCCAGGGCACGAAGATGCGCGAGCAGCAGTCGCTCACCGTCAAGGAGGGCTTCGAGAAGCTCTTCGGCAAGGACATCCCCCCGCCGCCGCAGATGAACGTGGCGCACCCGGTCCCCGGCCAGCCCCTGCCGCTCGCGGTGACGATTGAGGGCGCTGCTCCGCTGGCGGCGAACACCCGCTACGCCGTGCAGGAGGGCCCCACCGACAACGGCGGCAGCGTGGTGTTCACCGGCCGCCAGGGTCCGTGGGAGGTGACGAAGACGGTGCTGTGGCCGCGCGAGGGCTTCGAGTTCACCTACACCCTCCAGGTGCGCAACACCTCCGCCCAGGCGCAGTCGGGCGAGCTCAAGGTGCACTACGGTCGCGCCATCGATCCGGAGTTCGAGCACGCGCCGTCCTTCTTCGGCGGCGTGGGCAACCTGAGCCGCTCCACGTGCTGGGTGGAGGACAAGCTCCACAACCTGTCCCCGGGCGACAAGCCGCCGGAGGAGACGAAGGGTCCCATCTCCTTCTTCGGCATCAACCAGCAGTACTTCCTGTCCGCGCTCTACCCGCTGGACGGCGCGCTCAACGGCCACTGCACGCTGACCGCCACGCCCACCGCGCGCGAGGTGTCCGCGGGCTTCCCGCTCAACGTGGCCCCCGGCCAGGTGGCCACGTTCCGCTTCGGCGGCTACGCGGGCCCCAAGGATCCGGACCTGCTGCGCCTGGTGCCCGGCGCGGAGCTGCGCTCGGTGGCGGGCCTGTCCACCACGACCTTCCATCCCATGATGGAGGACACGGTCGACTTCGGCATCTGGGCGGTGGTCTGCAAGATCCTCTTGGCCGTCATGAAGTTCTTCCACGGCATCGTGGGGAACTGGGGCGTCGCCATCATCCTGCTCACCGTGGTGGTGAAGCTGGTGCTGCTGCCGCTCACCTACCGCTCCATGGTCAGCATGGAGGCGGTGAAGGTGCTCCAGCCGAAGATGGAGGAGATCCGCAAGAAGTTCGCGGACGACAAAGAGCGCCAGAACATGGAGATCATGAAGCTGTACCAGGAGGCGAAGGTGAACCCCCTGGGCGGCTGTCTGCCGCTGCTCATCCAGATGCCGGTGTGGATCGCCCTGTTCACGTCGCTGCGCAACAGCTTCGAAATCTACGGCGAGCCCTTCTTCGGCCCCATCTGGCGTGACCTCACCTACAAGGACCCAACGTACATCCTGCCGCTGGCGCTGGGCGTGTCGATGATCATCACGCAGAAGATGCAGCCGCAGATGATGGACGCGGCGCAGGCGCGGATGATGACCTGGGTGATGCCCATCATCTTCACCTTCACGCTGCTCCAGTACCCGGCCGGCCTGTCGCTCTACATCTTCACGAACAACGTGCTCTCCATCGGCCAGCAGTGGGGCCTGCGCAAGTGGCTGGACCGCAACAAGAAGAACCAGACGGGCGGCGGGACGCCGGCGGTCGTCACCGCCGGGGGAGGCAAACGCAAGTGAGCGGGGCACAGGTGGTGGCGGGCGGCGGGGACTTCCGCCCCCGGGTGGAGAAGCTGCTCACGGACATCCTCGGGCTGATGGGGTTCCCCGCGCGGCTGGACCTGCAGGACGCCACCGACGGCAGCCTGTCCGTGGCGCTCCACTTCGAGTCCGGCACGCCTCCGAGCGTGGAGCCGGGCAAGCGCAGCCAGGTGCTGGATTCGCTCCAGTTCCTGCTCAACAAGATGCTCCACCGCCCCGGCGTGGAGCGCCGCTGGGTGATGCTGGGCGCGGGCGCCCACCCGGAGCCCCGGCCGCGCCGTGACGCGGCGGCACAGCAGCAGGCCGCCGCTGCCGCTCCGGTCACGTCCGTGGCGCAGGCGGCTGCCGCCACTCCCGCGCAGCCGCCGGCCCGGGCCGCTGCGCCCGCTCCGGCCGCGCAGCCGCAGCAGCGCAACGCCCGGGGTGGGCAGCCGGCGCAGCAGGCCGCGAAGCCCGCGCAGGCACAGGCCCCCGCGAAGAGCGCGGAGGCGGACGAGCGCACGCTGCAGGTCGAAGAGGATCCGGCGTTCCGGGAGGCCGTCCGCAAGCTCGCGGAGAAGTCCGCCAGCCTGGGGCGCTTCTATGCGTTCGCCGCGATGAAGACTGAGGACCGCGCGCGCGTCCTGAAGGCAGTAGAAGGAGTGGGTGGAGTGAAGGTGGCGGCGGAAGGCGAAGGCCGCAACCGACGCGTGGTGTTCACCCCGGCGAAGCCCGCCCCGATGCCCAAGCGGAGCCTGCTGCCGGACGACGACGAGGACGACGTCGACGCCTGAGCAGGTGTGCCCGCTTCGGGGCCACCGGCGGGCGCGAGAGGAGCGAATGGGTAAGGCGAAGGGGTTGAAGGACAAGCTGTACGGCGCGGCGGTGCTGAAGATGAGCTTCCGCCTGCGAGGGGACGAGGAGTCCCCGGCGTTCCGCTTCGTCTACCCGGGCGTGCTGCGCGACCTGGCGGTCGACGACGCCGAGGTGGAGAAGTACATCGAGGAGCACCGCGACGTCGTGGAGCGCGCCGCTCGCGGCTCCACTCCGCCGCAGGGCGTCCGGTAGGAGGAAAAGGGGCCTCCGCGGCCCCTCTCCCGGGCGTGGGCAGGCCTCCTTCCGGTGCGGACGCATCCCAGGTGAGAATGTGCGCCTTCCGTTTCGAGGGGGCTGCTCCCGTGGGTGCTTCGTCTATTCGTCGTGCACTGGTGGCGTTGCTGTTGTTCGTTTCGGCCTGCAAGTCAGGCGAGGCGGGACCCTCGGGGACACAGGGGCCCATGGGGGAGATGGGCCCTCGAGGCCCTCAGGGGCCGGCGGGCGCGCCCGGTCCCCAGGGTGCTGACGGTGCGACGGGACCTCAGGGGCCCGTGGGCGCGGTGGGACCTCAGGGGATTCCGGGGCCCGCGGGGGCGACCGGTGCCACGGGCCCCAAGGGTGACACGGGGGACTCCACCGCGGACGTGCTCGCAACCGCGCGGATCCGGCTGATTCCGCTGGGCGCCACCGCGCTGGAGTCGGGTGCCGCGCTGCGGGCCGCTGTCGACGCCGTGCCCTCGGATGGTTCGGAGGTCTGGGTGCTGGAGCTGGGGGCCGGGACCTACGATCTGGGGAACACGGGGCTGACGTTGAAGCAGGGCGTGTACCTGCGGGGCCGGGGTGCCCAGGTCTCCCGCGTCGTGTCCTCCACGTCTGGCAATGCCACGGTGGAGGGATGGGTGTGGGCCGGGGTTCGTGACCTCTACATCGGCAACACGGGCGGTGGAGACCGGTCGGTGGCGCTCTACAGCGGCAGCCCCTACTTCACGGTGCGGGACGTCCGGCTCGAAGCGCTTCACGGCAAGACGTTCACGGCCGGCGTGTACTACTCGATGGTGGCCACCATGTGGATGAACGTGATTTCCCACGCGGACATCCGCGCCGAGTCCTCCACCGGCGAGGTGCTGGGGTGCGCCTTCGACTACAGCTACGTGACCGTGGAGGACTCACGGGTGGAGGCGCTGGGCGAGATTCCCACCAAGGCGGTGACGGGCGTGCGGACCTACGGGGGGCATGCGGTTCATCTGCGGCGCCTGCTCATCTCCGCGGGGGCCCAGGGCGGCCCGCGCAACATCGGCGTGCAGGCCGACGACGGCGCGAACACGTCCCTCGTGGATTCCGAGGTCACCGTGGGTCAGGGCGGCCTGTCCGCGGCCGTGTCCGTGGGCGTATTCCCAAACGAATCATCGGGTGGGCGGTTGGTCGTGCGCTCCAGCAAGCTGATTGGGACGTCGAGCCTTTCCGGTCATGGCTTCTATGTGGACTCCAATCCTTGGAACGGGGTGACCCTTCGGATTGATCATTCCAGCATCGAAAACTTCTCCCCCGCGGGCTACGTGAAGGGCGGGACGACGGTCCTGATGGCTCACTCGACGCTCTCGTCCCGACCGGCGGCGGAAGAAGGTTCCATCCTGGGCTGTGCCTCCACCTTCTTGGAGGACCTGACGTCCCTCGGCGCCTCGTGCCAATGATCCGGGCTGACTCCACCACCATCGTCGCGCTCGTCACCGCTCCCGCCTCGGGGGCGGTGGGCATCCTCCGCGTGTCCGGTCCGGCCGCGCTGGAGGTGGGGCGGAGGCTCGCGCCCGGTGTCCCCGCGTCTCCCACGCCGCGCCATGTGTACCTGGCGTCGTTCGTGGACGCGGCGGGCGCGGTGCTGGATGAGGGCCTGTTCCTCTACTTCCAGGCGCCCCGGTCCTTCACCGGCGAGGACGTGGTGGAGCTGCAGGCGCATGGCAGTCCGCGACTGTTGCGGCTGCTGCTCTCGCGGGCGCTGGAGGACGAGCGTGTGCGTCCGGCGCTTCCCGGTGAGTTCACCCGGCGCGCGTTCCTGAATGGCCGCATCGACCTGACCCGCGCGGAGGCGGTCGCGGACCTGGTGGCCGCGGATTCGGAGGCTGCCGTGCGCGCCGCCGCGGCCGGTCTGTCCGGTGCGTTGGCCGAGCGGATCCGCGCGCTGGAGACGCCGCTGCGCGAGCTGCACGCGGACCTGGAAGGCGTCCTCAACTTCCCTGACGAGGCGGAGGGCGCGGACGCGGAAGCCGGTCCTCGCGTCACCGCGTTGCGCTCCGCCGCGGAAGCGCTGCGCGCGGAGGTGGGCCGTGGACGGCTGGTGCGCCAGGGTGCTCGCGTGGCGCTGTACGGCCCGGTGAACGCGGGCAAGTCCACGCTGTTCAACAGGCTGGTGGGCGAGGCCCGCGCGCTGGTGGATGACGAGCCCGGCACCACCCGCGACGCGCTGGAGGCTCGCGTCGAATGGGACGGCCTGGGCGTCACCCTCTACGACACCGCTGGCCTGCGAGAGGCTCCCGGACGCGTGGAGGCCCTGGGCATCGCGCGCACTCGGGAACTGCTCGCGGCCGTGGACCTGGCCGTGCTCGTGCTGCCGCCGGGGACTTCGCGGGACGAGGCCTCGTCCTGGACGCGCGAGGCTGGCGCCACACCCGTGCTCTCCGTCACCGGCAAGTGCGACGTGATGCTGGAGGCTCGGGAGGAACACGGCTCCGCCGCCCTCCCCTCCCCTGCCCCGCCGCGCGTCAGCGGCCTCACGGGCGAGGGCGTGGAGGCGCTCCGGACCTCCGTGCTCACGTGGCTGTGGGGCGGTGGCACCCCCTCTGCGGTGGCGCTCGTCTCAGAGCGTCACGCGGACGCCCTGCGTCGCACCGCCGAGGCGCTGGGCCGTGCAGAAGCGGCGTCACGCGTGTCCACCCTGGAGGTCCTCTCCGGCGAGGTGGGGCTCGCGCTGGAGGCCCTGGGCGAGGTGTCCGGAACCAGCGTTTCCGAAGCGCTTCTGGACACCCTTTTCCAGCGCTTCTGCATCGGGAAGTAGCGCCTTCGCGGGTGGCGGTCCGCATGTCAGACCCCTCCCTAGAATGCCTCGCGTTCACCGGCGCTCCCCGAGGATTCATGACGGCACTTCAGCACCTTCAACCCACCTCCCACTCCCTGCTCTCGGCGCTTCCGTCGGGCTGGGTCGGGGAAATCCTCGATGGCGAGCTGGTGGCCTCGCCCCGCCTCTCCGTGGCGCCCGCTCGCGCGGCCTTCATGATGGGCGTGGAGTTGGGAGAGCGGCTGGATACGCGCCGTGGCGGCAACGGCCGCTGGTGTCTCCTGCGCGCGCCGGAGCTGCACCTGGGCGAGGACATCCTCGTGCCCGACCTGGCCGCGTGGCGCCGTGAGCGCGTGGCCGCCCCGCCGGAGCCCGGCGCCGCCTTCTTCACCCTGGTGCCGGATTGGGTCTGCGAGGTCCTCACCCCCGCCACCACCGCGCTGGACCGGGCCCGCAAGCTGCCCCTGTATGCGCGGGCCGGCGTGTCCTACGTCTGGCTGGTGGACCCCGTCGCGCGCACGCTGGAGGTCTACCAGCGACTCAAGCGCGGCTGGCTCCTCACCGCGAGCCACGAGGACGACGCCCTGGTGCGCGCCGAGCCCTTTACTTCCGTCCCCCTGGAGCTCGGCTCGCTGTGGCTCCCCGACGCGCCGGAGGAGATGCCCCGGCTCGTTGCGGTGCCCTGAAGCCGCGCTTCAGCTCGCGTGCTTGAGGCGCGCTTCGTCGGAGGCGCGCGACAGCCGCCGCACGGAGCGCAGCAGCAGATCCGGATCCACCGGCGCCGCCACGAAGCCTCGCGCATGCACGGCCTGCGCGCGGGGCAGGTCCCGCTCCGGCGCCTTGCCCGCCACCAGCACCTGCGCGCGCAGCCGCTGCGCCAGCACCTCCATCGCGGGCAGCGGCGCCACCACCACTTGCGCCTCGGTCGCGGCGCACACGTCCCCCGTGCTCGCCACCTTCACCGTGAAGCCCGCCCCGCTCAACACCTGCACCAGGCCCGCCGCCGCGTCCGCGCCCCATCCGTACACGAGCACCTGCTCGCGCTCCGTCACGCGCGGCTTCGGCACGGGTGCCCAGGGGAGCTCCAGCGGCGCCAGCATGGGCAGGTTCGCGCTGTCCGCCTGCCGCACGGGTTCGCGGACGGGCTCCGGCGCCAGCATGTCCGTCAGCTCCGCCAGGGACTGGCCCACCACCAGGGGCATGGACTCCTCCCACTCCGGCAGGGTGAAGCTCTCCATCCCGGGACGGCGCTGCGGCGTCGCCGGCTCACCCCGGTACAGCCGCCCGATGGCCCGTCCCAGCGCCGCGTCCGTGGCCAGCCGGGGCACCACCCTCGCCTTGCCGGACACGCTCTTCACCACGTCCAGCGTGGCCAGGCTCGCCGGCGCGGCCAGGGCCACCACCAGCACCTCCCGGAGCCCCTGCCCTTCCAGCCGCAGCGGCACCACGCGGTGGGCCTCCGCCACCTTGCACGGAATCAGCCTCGCGAGCGACGCGTCGAGCGGGCAGGCGTCCAGGTCCACCGACTCCACGCCGGACTGGGCCGCCAGCGCGGACAGCACCGCCTCCGCCGTGCAGAAGCGCTGGTCCACCACCACCTGCCCCAACGCCACGCCCCACTTGCGCTGGTACGCCAGCGCCGACTGCAACTGCAATGCATCCACCACACCCCGCGCGAGCAGGATGTCCCCCAGGCGCTTCTTCATCTCGTTCTCCTCCGGCCCCCCTCCGTGCTCCGGCCGGGACGACCTGCCCACCACTCCTGCCCCTGTACGTCAGGAGGGTGTAAAATTACAGTTAAACCGTAGGAGGCGAGCTGCAGCCAGGTGCTGGTTGCCTGCTCGGACCCAGAAGGTGCCGTTCGGCCACGCCTTCCCGCGGTTTCTCCGTCCTTCAACGAACCCCGCCTCAATCCTTGAGGGGGGGACGACAAAGCGGACGTTCATTGGCAGACCCGAGGGTGGCCGGATGTCGCAGACGTTCCTAGCCTGTACGCATGGCTGACGCGTGCCTGAGAGAATTCGTGCGGATGCTCCGCGCGCGCCGTGCCGCTCCCGGGGGACTCGCGGGGGTGGACGCGCGGATGGCGGGGCTGCACCTGGAGCCCACCAGCCTCAAGCCCTACCTGCACTTCCTACCGGGCCGCTACACGCGCAACCTCGTCCACCGCGACGAGGGCATGGAGATCATCGTCAACTGCTGGTCGCCGGGCGTGGCCTCGCCCATCCATGACCATGACGGTCAGGAGTGCTGGTTCAGCATCCAGCGCGGCGAGTTCCTCCTGGAGAACTACCCCCTGCTGGAGGGCGGAACGCAGCCCGGCCTGGCGCGGCTGGGGGCGCCGGTGCGAGTGGGGCCGGTGGGCGCCGGGCACGTGGACTTCCGCGACCCGGGCACCTCCATCCACCGCGTGAGCATCGCCGGCAACGCGCCGGGCATCACGCTGCACGTCTACGCCGGACCGGTGGCCAGCTGTCTCGTGTTCGATCCGCGGCGCCACCGCTGCGCGTCACACGCCCTGCGCTACCACAGCATCTTCGGGCGGCCGGTGCGGCCCAACGAAGGCCGCGTCCCGGTCCCCCTGCACGTCTGAGCTACCAGCGCACCTCCGGAAGCGGCGCGTACAGCATGCGCCCCTCCGCGCCCTGCCCGGTGAGGCCCAGCTTCGCGCCCACGCGGTACACGGCCCGCACCTGCTCCAGCACCTGGGACGACATGGCGGCGTGGCCGGTGGCCTCGTCATCGCTGTTGTCCGCTTCGTGCTTGCCCAGGAGCTCCGACAGCACCTGGCCCGTGGGCCGGGGGCGCGGGAAGACGACGATGCGGACCGGGGCGTCCTTCTCCAGCTTCGCGGCCTCGCGGGCCAGCTCCAGCGCCTTCGGGTAGCCGCCGAGCGCGTCCACCAGTCCGCGCTCCAGCGCGTCCTCGCCCGTCCACACGCGCCCCTTCGCGACCGCCTGGAGCTTCTCCAGCGGCATGTTCCGCGCCTGGGCGGCGCGGCTGGTGAAGTCCAGGTAGATGGTGTCCAGCTCGGACTCCAACTGCGCGCGCTGCTCGGGGGTGAACCCCTGGTCGGAGCTGGAGAAGGTGGCGTTCTTGCCGAAGGCGATGGTGTCGAAGTTCACGCCCAGCTTCGCCCACAGCTCCGACGTGACGAACTTGCCGTTGTACACGCCGATGCTCCCCGTCAGCGTGCCCGGCTGGGCGACGATCTTGTCCCCGGCCATGGCCACGAAGTAGCCGCCGCTGGCTGCGTACGTCCCCATGGAGACGATGACGGGCTTGCCCGCTTCACGCGCGCGCTGCACCTCCCGGCGGATGGTGTCGCTGGCGGAGTAGCTGCCGCCCGGGCTGTCCACGCGGAAGAGGATGGCCTTCACGGACGGGTCCTCCACCGCCTTGCGGAAGGCCGCCGCCACCGTGTCGCCGCCCATCACCTGGCCGCCGGAGAGCGGGTTGGACTGGCTCTTGCCGCGCAGCACCTCACCCACGCCGTAGATGAGCGCGATGGTGGTGCCCGTCTGGTGCGGCCGGCCCGCACGCTCCAGGTACTTGTCCACGTAGAGGAACTCCGCGCCGTCTCCGGCCTGCTTCTTCAGCTCGTCGTGGATCTCGTCGCGGTAGCGCAGCCCGTCCACCAGCTTCGCGTCCACGGCCGCCTGTCCCATGAAGGGCGCGCGGTCGATGAGCGCGCGCACCTCGTCCTCGGTCAGCTTGCGGCCCTCGGCCACGCCCTTCACCACCTGCTGGAAGAGGCCGCCGCCGAAGGCCTCGGTGGCCTCGCGCTGGTGGGGGCCGTAGGACTCGTCGGTGAAGGTGTTGACGGCGTTCTTGAACTCGGCGCGCTTGCCGAACTCCGGCTTCACGCCGAGCTTCGCGAAGGCGTCGCGCGCGAAGGGCGTCTCCATCACCAGGCCGGTGAGCCCCACGTCGCCGGAGGGCTGGATGTAGACGGCGTCGAAGGCGCTCGCGAGGTAGTAGGCGCCCGTGCCGTTGCCCGCCTCACCGAAGCCATCCGCGTAGGCCACCGCTCGCTTGCCCGACGCGCGGAAGGCCTTCACCGCGTCCCGCAGCTCCTGCACCTGCGCCGAGCTGCCCGGCTGCCCGATTCGCACCACCAACGACTTCACCCGGGGGTCCGTGGCGCCCTTCTCCAGGCCCTCCACTACGTCCCGGAGTGACGTGGGTTCCTCGCCGAAGGCGCCCGCCAGGGACGTGTCCAGCGTGTACTCCGGCAGCGGCTGCTGCAGGTCCAGCTCCAGCACCAGGTTGGACGGCACGCCTGGCTTGCTCGATGCCGCGAGCATCAACAGCCCCACCACACCCACCACGAAGAGGATGGACAGCGCTCCAATGAAGGCCAGCGCGCCAATGAAGAAGCGTTTCATCCGGAAGGACTCCTGGTGCCCAAGTACCCGAGGGGCGTTCCCCCATCTGGCGGCCTACCATCAACGCGCGCGTCCGACGACGCTTGCGTGCGATGCATTGATGGACGGCGGACGGGGAGCCAGGGCCCTCCCCTCCTGGTGGCCCTGGGGCGGGCCAGCATCCGGCCCCGGGCGAGGGCCTCCGCGGTGCACACCGTCCTTCTTGGAGCCAGGGGTATCCGGCCCCGGGAGGCACGGGATGCAGAAGCGACGGTTGGGCAATTCCGACATGGACCTCACGGCGCTGGGGTTCGGCGCGTGGGCCATTGGAGGGGGCAGCTGGGTGTTCGCCTGGGGCGCGCAGGACGACGCGCAGTCCATTGAAGCCATCCAGCGCGCGTTGGATTCGGGCATCAACTGGATTGATACGGCGGCGGTGTATGGGCTGGGGCACTCCGAGGACGTGGTGGCCCGGGCGCTGAAGGGCCGGGACAAGCGCCCGTATGTCTTCACCAAGTGCGGGATGGTCTGGGATGACGAGGGCAAGGTCAGCCGCAGGTTGAAGGCGGACTCGGTGCGCAAGGAGTGTGAGGCGTCGCTGCGCCGGCTGAAGGTGGATGCCATTGATTTGTATCAGGTGCACTGGCCGGTGGATGCCGAGGCGGAGCTTGAAGAGGGATGGACGGCGCTTGTGGAGCTGCAACGGCAGGGCAAGGTGCGCTGGTTGGGCGTGTCCAACTTCAATGTCTCGCAGCTGGAGCGGGTGCGGCGCATTGCTCCGGTCACGTCGTTGCAGCCGCAGTACTCGCTCATCCATCAGGACATCGAGGACGAACTGCTGCCCTACTGCCAGAAACAGGGCATCGGGGTGATTGTGTATTCACCCATGGCGTCCGGCCTGCTGACCGGGGCGATGACACGCGAGCGCATCCTGGCAATGCCAGATGACGACTGGCGCCGCGGGAGCGCGGACTTCCAGGAGCCGAAGCTGTCGCATCACCTGTCGCTGGTGGAGCGCATGCGTGAAGTGGGCGCGAGGCATGGGCGTTCTCCAGCGGAGGTGGCCCTTGCCTGGACGTTGCGGGATCCGGCCGTCACCGCCGCCATCGTGGGGGCGCGCAGCGCGAAGCAGGTGGAGGGTTTCATCCACGCGGGGGACTTCCGGCTGACGTCCGAGGAGGTCCGCGAGGTGGAGGAGGTCCTGGGGGCCGGCTCCGCGATGGCGCCTGGCGGCATCTACGCCTGAGTGAGGAGGCGCATGGAGGGCTCAGTTCTCCCCTGGGCCGTCCATGCGCACTTCCAGGACGTCGATGCGCTTGCGGTCCGTGGTCTGGGCATCCGCGAGGTGATTCAGCATCCGACCCATTTGACCGAACATCTTCGTCTGGGTGCGTTTGACGCCATCTACCTCCCTCGCCAGCTCAGAGACGTGCGTGGTGAGCTCCCCCATGTTGTCGCGGAACCCATCCACCTCCCGCGAGAAGGCACGCACCTGATCCGCGAAGATCCGGGTCTTCCTGTAGACGACCCGGCACTTCATGCGGAGCACCCGCAGCGCCTTCTGGGTTCGCGCGTACTGCACCTCCGACTCCTCCTGCATCTCGCGGAACTCCTGCAGCATCTGCAGCATCAGGTCCCCGCCCATCGCCTTCGCCATTCCGTACCCTCCCTGGTGACGCGCGAATCTCCTACCAACCCATCCTGACATCGGATCCGCGCCAGGATACATGACGACCTGTGAGGTTGGAAGCGCGGAACAGGACCTGGACGGTCCACGGGTGTCCCTGGGTGGACGCCTGCCGGGTGGGCCTGGGTTTCTCGGGATGGGAGGACCCGGTGGAGCGGTTAGAAGTCCCGTGCCTACTCCTTCGCACCCTGAGGACCGCATGACGCGTCGTACACCGCTCGCCCTGCTGGCTGTCCTGCTCGTGGCGGCCCCGCCCGTGTGGGCCCGGGCCCCGGCTCCCCTTCCGAAACCCGCTGCCTCCTCGACCGCGCGCGCCCAGACGAAGCCGGCCGCCCTGACCCCCGTCGCGAGCGTGGAGGGCATCACCGAATACCGCCTGCCCAATGGCCTTCGCGTCCTGCTCTTCCCGGACCCCACCAAGGCCACCGTCACCGTCAACGTCACCTACCTGGTGGGCAGCAAGCACGAGGGCTACGGCGAGACGGGCATGGCGCACCTGCTCGAACACCTGATGTTCAAGGGCACGCCCACCACCCCCAACGTGCCCCAGGCCCTCACCGAACGCGGCGCGCGTCCCAACGGCACCACCTGGTTGGATCGCACCAACTACTACGAGACCCTGCCCGCATCGGACGACAACCTGTCGTGGGCGCTGTCCTTCGAAGCGGACCGCATGGTCCACAGCTTCATCGCGCGCAAGGACCTGGACAGCGAGATGACCGTGGTCCGCAACGAGTTCGAGTCCGGCGAGAACGATCCGCGCGGCATCCTCTTCAAGCGCACCATGAGCGCCGCGTACCGCTGGCACAACTACGGCAAGGCCACCATCGGCGCGAAGGCGGACCTGGAGCACGTGCCCATCGACCGGCTCCAGGCCTTCTACCGGCGCTACTACCGCCCCGACAACGCGACGCTCGTCATCGCTGGACTCTTCCAGCCGGAGAAGGCCCTGGCGCTCGTGCAGTCCACCTTCGGCAAGCTGCAGAAGCCCGCGGAGCCCGTGCCCGTCACGTACACCGAGGAGCCCACCCAGGACGGTGAGCGCGAAGTGACGCTGCGCCGCGTGGGCGACAACCAGCTCATCTCCAGCGTCTACCACGTGCCCGAGGGCGCCCACCCCGACTTCGCCGCCATCGACGTGCTCACCCAGGTGCTGGGCGATGTGCCGTCCGGCCGCCTCTACAAGTCGCTCGTGGAGACGAAGAAGGCCTCGCGCGCGGGCGCGTTCAACTTCCAGCTGCGCGACCCGGGCGTCATCGGCTTCCGCGCCGAGGCCCGCCAGGATCAGCCCCTGCCCCCCGTGCGTGAAGCGTTGATCAAGACCGTGGAGGAGGCCTCCCGCACGCCCTTCACCGACGAAGAGGTGAACCGCGCGAAGACGGCCCTCGCGAAGCAGACGGAGCTGCTGCTCAACAACTCCGAGCGCGCCGCCATCCTCCTGTCCGAGTGGGCCGCCGTGGGCGACTGGCGCCTGCTTTTCCTGCACCGCGACCGCATCGAGGCCGTCACGCCCGCGGACGTCACCCGCGTGGCCGCCGCGTACCTCAAGAGCTCCAACCGCACGATGGGCACCTTCGTGCCCACGCCGAAGCCGGACCGCTCGGAGCTGCCGCCCGCGGTGGACGTGGCGAAGATGGTGGACGGCTACCAGGGCAAGGCCGCCGTCGCCCAGGGCGAGGCCTTCGACCCCTCCCCCGCCAACATCGAGTCTCGCGTGCAGCGCGGCGAGCTGGCCAACGGCGTGAAGTACGCGCTGCTGCCCAAGAAGACGCGCGGTGAGATGGTCAACCTGGCGCTGGACCTGCGCTGGGGCACCGCGGAGACCTTGAACGGCAAGCTGCCCGCCGCCACCTACGCGGGCGGCATGTTGATGCGCGGCACCACGAAGCACACCCGCCAGCAGCTCTACGACGCGCTCGACAAGCTCAAGGCCCGCGTGGGCGTGGACGGCGGCGCGATGGGCGCCAGCGTCTCCATCGAGTGCCCTCGCGCGAGCCTCCCGGAGGTTCTCAAGCTGGTGGCCGAGGTGCTGCGCGAGCCCGCGTTCGACGCGAAGGAGTTCGCGCTCCTCAAGCAGGAGCGGCTGGCCTCGCTGGAGTCGCAGCGCAGCGAGCCGCAGCCCCAGGCCAGCATCGCGTTCTGGCGCCTGCTCAGCTCCCAGTACCCCAAGGGCCACCCGTACTACGTGCCCACCCTGGATGAACGCCTGGCCGACGCGAAGGCCGTCACGCTGGAGCAGGCGCGCGACTTCCATCGCAAGTTCTACGGCGCCTCGCGCGGGGAGCTCGCGGTGGTGGGTGACTTCGACGCGAAGGAGCTCACCTCGCTCGTGGGCCCCCTGCTCGACGGATGGAAGAGCCCGGCACCCTACGCGCGCGTGCCCCGCACGTTCCAGGACGTGGCTCCGAAGTCAGTCGTGCTGGAGATGCCGGACAAGGCCAACGCGTACTTCCTCGCGGGACAGCTGCTCCAGATTCGCGACGACCACGCGGACTGGCCCGGCATGATGATGGGCAACTTCATGCTGGGCGGTGGCTTCCTCAACTCGCGGCTGGCCACGCGCGTGCGTCAGCAGGACGGCCTGTCCTATGGCGTGGGCAGCAGCCTGTCCGCCCAGGAGCTGGACACCGTGGGCTGGTTCCTCACCTACGCCATCTACGCGCCGCAGAACGCCCAGAAGCTGGAGGCGGCCATGCGCGAGGAGGTCACCCGCGCCGTGCAGAAGGGCTTCACGCAGCAGGAGCTGGACAAGGCGCGCGCGGGCCTCCTGGAGTACCGGCAGTCCGCCCGGGCGCAGGATGGGAACCTGGCGCAGCAGCTGACCGAAGGCCTTTATCTGGGCCGCACGCTGAAGTTCGACGCGGAGCTGGAGGCGAAGCTCCAGAAGCTGACCGCCGAGGACGTGCGCAAGGCCCTGTCCAACCACCTGGACTTCAGCAAGGCCACCCTCGTGCGCGCGGGTGACTTCGCGAACGTCGCCAAGCAGCAGGCCCCGGTTCCCGCTTCGGGGCCGGCCAAGGCTCCCGCGGCTCCGTAAGTCCGTGTCTGTCATTGGGCATGGGCGCTAGAGTCCGCCCATGCCCGTGCAACTGGTGGAAGGCGACCTGCTGGACCAGCCGGTGGACGCCATCGTCAACGCGTGGAACCGGAACATCATCCCCTGGTGGCTGCTGTTGCCCCAGGGGGTGTCCGGGGCCATCAAACGCCGGGGTGGCACGGCGCCGTTCCGCGAGGTCGCGCGCGTGGGGCCCATGCCGTTGGGCTCGGCGGTGGTGACCGGGCCGGGGCGCCTGCCCTTCAAGGGCATCATCCACGTCGCGGGCATCAACATGCTCTGGCGTGCGTCCGCGCGGTCCATCCAGGACTCGGTGCGAAACGCGCTGGAGCGGGCCGGGGAGCATGGCTTCCGCTCCGTGGCGTTCCCCATCATCGGCGCGGGCTCCGGGAGCTTCAACGAGGACCGCGCGCTGGAGTTGATGCGCGAGGCGTTGGGGGATGCCCCTTCTTTCGACGTGCGCGTGGTGCGCTTCCGCCGTTAGACGGAGCGCACCTCTTCACACGCGAAGCGAGGGTGACATGATCGACCTGTACACGTGGGGCACGCCGAACGGTTTCAAGGTCTCCGTGGCGCTGGAGGAACTGGCGCTGCCGTACACCGTGCATGCGCTGGACATCTCCACCGGGGTGCAGAAGCAGCCCGCGTTCCTGGCCATCAACCCCAACGGCCGCATCCCTGCCATCGTGGACCGCGCGGAGGGCGACTTCGCCGTCTTCGAGTCCGGCGCCATCCTCATCTACCTGGCGGAGAAGACGGGCCGGCTGATGCCCACGGATGCGAAGGGCCGCTCGCGAGTCATCCAGTGGTTGATGTTCCAGATGGGCGGCGTGGGCCCCATGCAGGGGCAAGCCAACGTCTTCTTCCGCTACTTCCCGGAGAAGATTCAGCCCGCCATCGACCGGTACCAGAACGAGACGCGCCGCCTGTACACGGTGCTGGAGAGCCGGCTGAAGGACCACGAGTACCTGGCTGGCGACTACAGCATCGCGGACATCGCGAACTGGGCGTGGGTGCGCTCGCACGAGTGGGCGGGCGTGTCCCTGGACGGGCTGCCGGGCGTGCAGCGGTGGCTGGCCGCCATCGAGAACCGGCCCGCGTCGCAGCGTGGACTGGACGTGCCCACGCCTCGCAAGCAGGAGGACGCTCGGACCGCCGCGCAGCGCATCGAGGGTGCTCGCGGGCTCATCCAGCGCTGAGGCGCCCTCCCCTCCCCTGCCCCGTCGCATGCCCCCGAACATCCGGACATCCGAGCCCGGCGTGCGCATGATGGGGCCGTTCATGGCTCCCGAGACGGGAGCCCAGGGAGCGGATGACATGGGAGTGGTGCGGAGCCTGGGGCGGTGGGCCGGACTGTGTCTGGCATTGGGACTGTGGGGCGCGTGCTCGCCAAGCGGTGGCGGCACCGTGCGCGCGTCGCGGGACAACGTGGCGCCGGATGGCTGCGCGCCGGCCACGTGCTCGCAGGCGATGGTGGCCTGTGGCCGGACGCCGGATGGGTGCGGCGGGTTCATCGACTGCGGCGACTGTCAGGCCGGTACGTGCACCCACGGCCGCTGCGTGGCCCCGCCCGTGCCCGCCGAGCCGAAGAAGGACCCTTCGGGCCCCATCAGCACCTGCACCCCCGGGTGCAAACCCAACGAGTCCTGCGTGGACGACCGCTGCGTCTGCCAGCGCGCGACGTGCGCCACGCTGGGACTGAAGTGCGGCACCGCGGATGACGGCTGCGGCGGCGTGTTGCAGTGCGGCGCGTGCGTGCCGGCGTGCCGGCCGGACGAGATGGAGTGCTGCGGCGCGTGCATCCCCAAGTCGGACGGGCGCTGCCCGGAGAACGTGCACTGCCCCAGCCGGTCGAACCCCCCGGCCACCCGCTGACGCCGAGCGGTTCCGGGCCCTGGTGAAGGGCCTGGAACCGGCAATGTCAGACCCCCCCGCTATACCCTTCCCCGTCGCGCACACGGGAGGTCCGCCGGCCTCGCTGGTTCGAGTCCGAAATCCCAATGCGCCCTCACCGCACGGGGAGGTCTGGCTCCCGTGTGTGCGACGCCATGTGAAGGCACGAGGTCCGGGGGACTCGTGCGGGCAAGGTCCCATGGATGCCATCGCCGTCGAAGGGCCAGAGACGCCACCGGTGTGTCAGGCGCGTCCTTGACGGATCCACGATGACTGGTGCGCGCGAGGCGGGCGGCGTTGTTACCCCTCCCACTGCCCGCCTCGCGTGCTCCCAAACTTGGCCAGGCCATGTCTGTGTTTGGGCCACGGCCCAGGCGGGTGAGGAACCTGCCGGGTGGACGGTGTCCCCAGGGTCGGCTTGCCACGGACGCGCCGGGGCGTGATACCCCCGGGACGCGATGGAACTCCGATACGACATCGTCGTGGTGGGGCTGGGCCACGCGGGCTGCGAGGCGGCGCTCGCGTGTGCTCGCATGGGCCTGTCCACCCTGGGCGTGACGCTCAAGCGCGAGCGCGCCGCCGTGATGAGCTGCAACCCCGCCGTGGGTGGCACCGCCAAGGGGCACCTGGTGCGCGAGCTGGATGCGCTCGGCGGACAGATGGGCCGCGCGGCGGACCTCGCGGGCACTCACGTCAAGGTCCTCAATCCCTCCAAGGGCCCCGCCGTGCAGGCCACTCGCGTCCTCTGCGACCGCGACGCCTACGCCGCCGGCATGCAGGCCGTGCTCTTCACCCAGCCGAACCTCACCGTGCTCGAGGGCGAAGTCTCGGCCGTCGTCGCGGAAGAGGGGAGGGTGAAGGGCGTGGTGCTGGGGGACGGCACCCAGGTGGTGGCCCGCGCGGTGCTCCTCACCACCGGCACCTTCCTTCGCGCGCTCATGCACGTAGGCGAGCAGAAGGAGGTCGGCGGCCGACTGGGAGACGAAGCCGCGCGCGGCTTGTCGGAGTCACTGCACGTGCTCGGCTTCACGCTGGGCCGCTTCAAGACGGGCACGCCCGCGCGCCTGTCCCGCGACAGCATCGACTGGGACGCCGTCACTCCGCAGTCGGGAGACGTCGGCGTGCGGCCGTTCTCCTGGCGCACGCAGGTGGAGCAGGGCCTGCCGTTCCCGCGTCGGCCCTCGGTGATGTGCGGCCTCACCGCGACGACAGAGGCGACGCACCGGCTGCTGCGCGACAACCTGCACCGCTCACCGCTGTTCCAGGGGGACATCGTGGGGCGAGGGCCCCGGTACTGCCCGTCGCTGGAGGACAAGGTGGTGCGCTTCGCCGCTCGGGAACGGCACCAGGTGTTCCTCGAACCGGAAGGGCCCACGTCGCCGCTCGTGTACCCGGCGGGCCTGTCCACCAGCATGCCCGCGGACGTGCAGCTGGAGTTCCTGCGCACCATCCCGGGCCTGTCCCGCGTGGAGGTGGTCCGCTACGGCTACGCGGTGGAGTACGACTTCGCGCCGCCCACGCAGCTGCACCCCACGCTGGAGACGAAGGCCGTCGCGGGCCTGTTCTTCGCGGGCCAGCTCAACGGCACCTCCGGCTACGAGGAGGCCGCCTTCCAGGGCCTGTGGGCCGGCATCCAGGCGGCGCTCCAGGTGAAGGGCGAACCGGCGCTCGTCGTGGGCCGTGACGAAGCGCACGGCGCGGTGCTCGTGGATGACCTGGTGACGAAGGGCGTGGATGAACCGTTCCGCATGTTCACCAGCCGCTCCGAACACCGGCTCAAGCTGCGCGAGGGCAACGCGGACCTGCGGCTCGCGCGTCACGGGCATCGCGTGGGGCTCCTGCCGAAGGAGGCCATGGAGCGCGCGGAGGCTCGGGGCCACGCGGTGATGGCGGAGGTCGCGCGGCTCAAGCGCACCGGTCTGGCGATGCGGCTCAAGCGCCCGGAGGTGACGTACGCGCAGCTGGCGCAAGAGCGCGAGGACTTCCCGGTGCTCGCCCCCGAGGTCGCGGAGGAGGTGGAGGTGGAGGTGAAGTACGAGGGCTACATCGCCCAGGCCGCCCGGGCCGCGGCGCGCGAGGCGGAGGCGTCCGACCGTTGGCGCATCCCAGAAACGTTCCGCTTCACGGACGTGCGCGGTCTGGGTACGGAGGCGGTGGAGAAGTTGTCCGCGCACCGGCCCGGGACGGTGGGGCAGGCTCGGCGGATTCCGGGCCTGACGCCTGCCGCGGTGTCCCTGCTCCTGGTCGCTCTCAAGCGGGGACAGGGGCCGTCAAGTGATCAGGAACAGGGCTGTGGATAACGTGTGGACATTTCTGGGGATTGATTTCTCCTGAGTGATTCCAAGGACTTGAAGGGCCCTTCGGGGTGGAGGTGTTGTGGATAACGCGCGGTTCTCAGATCAGCTGGCATCCGGATGCAGTGCGTTGGGCATCACCGTGGGACCGGACGTGGGCCCCAAGCTCCAGCGGCTGATGGCGGAGCTCCTGAAGTGGAACGCGAAGGTGAACCTCACGGCCATCACCGCGCCGGAGGAGGTGCTGGAGAAGCACTTCCTGGATTCGCTCGCGGTGCTGCCGGAGGTGAAGGGCGCGACGTCGCTCCTGGACCTGGGCGCGGGCGCGGGCTTCCCCGGGCTGCCACTCAAGCTGGAGCTGCCTGAGATGGGCGTGACGCTGGTGGACACGGTGGGCAAGAAGATCGCGTTCATCAAGGCCGCCGCCGCCAGCCTGGGCCTCGTCGGCGTGCGCGGACTGCACGCTCGAGCGGAAGGGAAGCCGGAGACGGAAGGGATTCCGCGCGCGCAGGTGCTCATCGCTCGCGCGTTCATGGACCTGCCGGACTGGCTGAACCTGGCGCCCGCGTACTTGGAGGAGGGCGGACGCGTGGTGGCGATGCTGGGCAAGCAGCAGACGGACGCGGAGCTCCAGGCGCGCGCGGCCGAGCGCAACCTGCGCGTGGTGTCCGCTCGGGCGTACCGGCTCCCGTTCTCCGGCGCCGAGCGACAGGTCGCGGTGTTCGCGAAGCAGTAGGGGAGGGGAGGGCGCTCGGGCTCGGCTTCAGTGCGAGCCCAGGGCCGCCAGCTCCTGCTGGACCCCACGGAAGTGCTCCAGCACGTGCTCGAGCGCGTGCTCGGAGAGGAAATCCATGCCCTGCATGGAGCCCTCGGCCGCGATGGCGGCGCGCTCGAACATGGCAGCCTCGTAGCCCTTCACGGCCTGGCTCCAGTCGGAGTCCGCCGCGAGCGCGAGCCCCAGCTCCAGTCCGTCGAGCATCGCCATGTTCACGCCCTCGCCGCCAAAGGGCGGCATCACGTGGGCCGCGTCCCCGAGCAGCGTCACTCCCGGCCGGTGTGTCCAGCGGTGGCCCACCGGCAGCGCGACGATGGGGCGCGCGGCGATGCTGTCATTGCACGCGTCGATGAACGCGAGCAGGGACGGCGCCCACCCCGGGAGCAGCGCCTTGAGTTGTTCGCGGGCCCGGGCAGGGGAGGACGTATCCACGAGCCCCTGTTGGAGCTGTGCCTCGGACACCCGGAACATGAAGTAGGCGCGCACGTGGCCGTGGCTGCTGCGCTGCGCGATGAGGCCCTGGTTGCCCCCGACCACGGAGATCTTCCCTCGCGGGAGCAGCTTCGCGACCTCCGGATGCCGCGTGTCCACGTCGTCGATTTGCAGCTCGATGAAAAGCACGCCCGTGAAGGCCGGCGTCGCGGAGGACACGAGCGGGCGGACCTTCGACCACGCGCCATCCGCGCCCACCACCAGGTCGAACTCACCGAGCGAACCCGCCGGACCCACGACGCGGTAGCGCCCATCGGGGAGCGGCTCCACGGCGGACACCTTGCTTCCCCAGCGGATCCGTTCCGCGGACAGGCTTTCCAGCAGCAGGGAGCGCAGCTGCGTGCGGTCGATTTCCGGCCGGTCGCCGGCGCTCGCCTCGTTGTGCTGGAAGTGGAGCGTCCCCTGCGCGTCATAGATGGCGTCACCCTGGTCGTCGTACCGGGCGACGGCCTTGAACTCCGCCTCCAATCCGGCCTCGCGAAGCGCGCGCAGCCCGGAGTCGGCGTGCAGGTCCAGCGAACCTCCCTGGGGACGGGCGAGCGGGTGCTCATCCAGCTCGAACACCGTGGCCGCGATGCCCCGTGTCGCCAGGATCCGCGCCAACGTCAGCCCACCCGGACCACCTCCGATGATTCCCACTGTCTTGGTCATGTGCATAGCTTGCTATGTAAATTGAGATAGGCTCCTATGCAACCCAAAGGGACTGCCGGGGGTTGAGCGCGCTTCGCACCTGGTGCCGCGGGTTCAAGAGGGACGCCTGCGTCCGATGGGCCTCGGCATGGGCAGCTGCCGGTGCTTCATGCGTTAGAGGACGGGAGCGCGAAGTCGCAGAAGGACCTGGCGAAGTGGGCGCGGGTGGAGCAGCCGACTTTGGCGGAGCTGCTGTCACGCATGGAGCGCGACGGCGCGGTCCAGCGCGAAGGAGAAGGCGCAGTTGGTGAGCCTGCTTCAGCGCGTGGTGGAGCACCTGGAACGGTGACGCGGATCCGCGACCGCTTCAGCGGTGCTCGGATCCATCGCACGGGGAAGCAGCAGGGCCTCCCGTCCGAGTCGCGCCGCACGAACTTGTCCGACAGTCGGACAGGTTTGGAGAACCCGGTCGGGAGGAGGGGAGGGCACCTCACGAGCGTCCGCGTGGGATGCGTGGAACACACGGTGTCGATGCCTCACGCGGACGGTTCGCCTAACGTTCCGCCGCGTGACGGACACCTCCCGCAGCTCCGGGCGCGTCGAGCTCGCGCACTTCCTTCGCAGCCGCCGTGAGCGTTTGCGTCCGGAGGACGTGGGACTTCCTTCCGGTTCGCGGCGACGCACGCCGGGCCTTCGCCGCGAGGAACTGGCGCGGCTCGCCGACGTGGGCGTCAGTTGGTACACGTGGCTTGAGCAGGGGAGGGACATCCACATCTCCGAACCGCTGCTGGAGCGCCTGGTGGTCGCGCTCCGCCTCACGCCGACGGAACGTCTGCACCTCTTCGCGTTGGCGCACGGCCGGCCCGCGCCCATGCCCGTGCGCTCACCGGAGTCGGTCAGCGACGCGCTTCAACGACTGCTCGATGCGCATCCTTTTCCGGCGCTCGTCTCCACTCGACGGTGGGACATCGTCGCGTGGAACGCGGCGGCGACGGTCCTCTACGCGGACCTGGAACTTCCGGCCTCTTCATTGGAGGAGCGCAACGGCTTGTGGGCGCTGTTCATGAATCCAGAGCGGCGCGCGTGCATGCCTTCGTGGGATGAGGCGGTGCGCCGCGCCGTGGCGGGGTTCCGGATGGACGCCGCGAGGGCCGCGGACCGGTCGGAGTTCGACGCGCTGGCGGAGAAGCTCCAGTCCGCGAGCCCGGAGTTCGCGCGCCTCTGGAGCGAGCACGACGTGGTGGAGACCGCCTCCATGGTGAAGGTGTTCCTCCTTCCGAAGTGGGGGCCCGTCGCGTTCGAGAACGTCACGCTCACGTACTCGGAACCCGACGGCCGGGAGCTGCGCGTGTCCTTCTACTCGCCGCGTCCCGGTCCCAACCTGGAGCGCACGCGGAAGCTGTTCCAACCGTCGTCGCCGCCCGGTCCGGACCGGACGTAGCCCACGCGAATCCGCGGGCTGATCATCACGGATTGAAGCGAACGCCGGTCCACGCCTCGCTCGCGGACCACAGCTGGTCGGCCCGCTTCGGATCCACGGCCCAGTCCTTCACGCCGCGCCGGATGGTGGCGTCCGCGGGCGCCATCACGGCGATGTCGACGTTCTCGCAGTAGACGCCGCCCTTGCCCGCGAGCTGGGGGCTGGTCGCGCACCAGACCGTGGTCGCGGCGCCCTGGTCCACTGTCTTCAGCGGTTCGATCTTGTTGGAGTTCTCGACGGAGGCGCGGACCTCCTCCTCGGACATGTGCCGGGCCAGGTCCGTGAGGATGCCGCCGGGATGGACGGCGAACGCGCGCACTCCGTGGGCCTCGCCGCGCGCATCCAGTCCGACGGCGAAGAGGATGTTCGCGGTCTTCGACTGCCCGTAGGCGACCCACTTGTCGTAGGGGCGCTGCTGGAAGAAGGGGTCCTCGAAGTCGACGCCGGCGAAGAAGTGGCCGCGCGATGACAGGCACACCACGCGCGCGCCGTTCGCCTGCTTCAGCGCGGGCCAGAGCCGGGCGGTGAGCTGGAAGTGGCCCAGGTGGTTGGTGGCGAATTGGGACTCGAACCCGCGCGCGTCGCGGGTGAGCGGTGAGGCCATGATGCCCGCGTTGTTGATGAGCAGGTGCAGAGGCCGGCCGGACGCGACGAAGCGGGATGCGAACGCATCGATGGACGCCGGGTCGAAGAGGTCCATGGGCTCCAGCTCCACACGCTCCAATCCAGCGAGCGCGGCGCGCGCCTTGTCGGGAGTCCGCGCGGGGACGATGACGGTGGCACCCGCGGCGTGGAGCGTGCGGGTGGTCTCCAGTCCGATGCCCGCGTAGCCGCCGGTCACGATTGCGACGGTGCCATCCAGCCGGGTGTTGCCGAGCGCCTCGCGTGCGGTGGTGGTCGCGCCGAAGCCGGAGTTCAGGGGCTGCTGTTTCGTGGTCATGGGCACAAGGTGCAGGCCCGCGGTCCGCGCGAAAAGAGCGTCAATTCATCCTATGTCTGGCACCACCCGGATGCGGATCCGGGAAGGGGAGGGCGACACATGGACGCGGTGAAGTTGCGGGTCGCGAGGCCGACACGGGACCTGGACGCGGTGGTGCGCTTCTACCGGAACGGGTTGGGCTTCGAGGTGCTCGGAGGGTTCGAGGACCACGCGGGGTTCGACGGCGTGATGCTCGGGCATGCGGGGGCGCCGTATCACCTGGAGTTCACGATGGAGCACGGACACGAAGCACCGCGAGCTCCGTCCGAAGACCACCTCCTGGTTTTCTACGTGCCGGACCCGGAGGCGTGGGCGGAGCGGGTCCGATGCATGGAGGCCGCGGGCTTCGCGCCGGTGCGGTCGCGCAATCCGTACTGGGATGCGAACGGAAGGACCTTCGAGGATCCGGACGGCTACCGCGTCGTGCTTCAGCAAGCCGCCTGGTCGCGCTGAACGGTGAAGCGCGGCGGCGCGTGTTCCACGTGGAACGTCTGTGGCCGAGTCGCCCGGATGCGTTCGCGGGTCCCGAGGCTTCGCGTTCCACGTGGAACACGTCATCGAGTTCAGCCGCGTGATGAAGCGAAGTTCGGGACCGTCGCCGTGAATCACGGCATCGACTTGAGTCCCCGGACCTCCATGCGGATGGAGCGCATGTCCGAGGGCTCGGCGCGAAAGCACATGCGGGCCGGACTCCCTGCTCCAACGTTGGGTGGCTTCCTGTTCCACGTGGAACGCCCAAGGCGGAGTCGGTCGGATGCGTTCGTTTCTCATGTGGCTCCGCGTTCCACGTGGAACACGTTCACGGCGAGAGGCGTGAAGCGGAACGCGGACGCACGTGATGCCCACGTTCCACGTGGAACACGCGCTGACTGAAGTCCCGCGGATGGACCCGAAGGTTGATGCGGTTGAGTCCTGTCTGAGGACCACGAGGGTCCGCGTGGAAGCCTGTTCGCGAAGGAGCGGACTCACGTCGTTGTTCGCGCATGGGCATGCAGGTGGACCCGCATCACACCGCTGCTTCGCACCCAGGCATGAGCATGCACAGGACCTCGCAGTCATGAGTTCCGCCCACCATCGGATCCGGTGCGCGACGGGCATCGCTGAAAGGGACGAAGCGATGGAGGCACGGGCTGAGTGGCCGACCGGTGTTCCACGTGGAACACGGCCGACCTCCGGTCCGCGTGTGGAGGCGCTGGCGAACAAGCGTTGAAGCGACACGCGGTTGTTCGCCGTGGCGTTGAACCGTGGCTGACCTGGAGCGCTTGATGGTGCGAAGGGGAGGGGAGCTGGCGCTCATGCGGCCTCGCATGTTCCACGTGGAACACGCTCCAAGAAGGGGCTCCCCTGGTTGCTCGGACAGCGGTCGTCAGCGTGAGGGGCAGCGCATTGGATGTGCTGTTGGGGGATGAAGAAGAGACCGCGTGACCGGCTCCACATCAGGCTCGCGGCACGGCGGTTCGCAGGCCTTTGGGTATCGGATCCGGACAAGCATCCATGCGGCGGTTCATGGATGGCGGATGCGATGCGCGGTGGATGAAAGGGAGCCCCAGGCTGGTTGCTCCTTCCCCAACCACGGGTCGAATCGCGCGTGCTGGAAGTGGTTCAGGCACTTCCACTTCGCGGCCTCCGTGACGTGTTCCACGTGGAACGTCCCGGCATGGATGCGGCGCTTGAAGTGAGCAACGCGCTCAACAGGCACCAGCGAGTTCATGGCCGGTGAAGCTGATGGAGGCGACTGCGTGTTCCACGTGGAACCTCATGGTGGTGGACCGTGCCTTCCGCGACCACGGTCCGCATGAAGCGCTGAAGGCTCTGTCGAAGCGCAGTGGTGGGGTTGGCTTGAGCGTGTTCCACGTGGAACGTGCCGGTGGATCCACTGCCTGGGCATGGTCAGACCGCTACGGCTTCCGGACCGTGCTTCCACCTGACCGTGTTCGCGGATGCGTGAGCGTGTTCCACGTGGAACGGGCCGCGTGAGAAACAACGGGGCAAGCAGAAGTGGTTCACGCCAGATGCTGGAGCGGTGCTCGCCGCATGCGCGAGATGACGTGAACGTGTTCCACGTGGAACGGGCCATGCGGGCCTGCCGTCTTGATGGGGTGCCGTTGTCCGCGATGGATGCCGGGCCTTTCTCCGCGCAGGTGCTCGCGACCGCATGCGCGTGTTCCACGTGGAACGGCTTGGCCTGTGTTGGGCCATGACTCGGAGCCGTCGTTGTCCGCGCCAGATGCTGGGCCTTCTTTCGCGCCGCCTGTTCGAAACGGTGTGGCGGGGTTCGCGTGAAGCAGCGGCGCTGACCCACGGACTTGGGCTGATGGGATCCGCCCTGAATGCCGCGCTTCGCATCGTGTGCTCGCCGCCGCGTGCGCGTGTTCCACGTGGAACCTGCTGGCACGTGTGCGCGGCCTTGGGTTGGCGTGGTCCGCGAAACGCGCGGAGCGTTCTTCCGCATGGCGTGGTCCGTGCGCTCATGCGTGTTCCACGTGGAACGCGCGGCATGGATGCCCGGCCTGTCGTTGGCGTGGTCCGCGAAACGCGGCGGACTGCTCCTCCGCATGGCGATGCTCGCCCTCATGCGGGTTCCACGTGGGCCGGCTGGCCTGGATGAACGACCTTCAACTGACGCCGTTCCGAAAGCTCAGCCCGCGCTTCCGCGTGGCGGTGCTCGCATCCGTGGTCGGTCGTTCATGCCGCGCGACTCACCTTCGATGCACCGCCTGCGTTGAACGGGGTTCGTGGGAAGTGCCCAGACCGTCCGGCCGCATCACGCTGCTCGGGTTGGTTGATGCGGTTACGGAATGCGCCTGGCGTGGGCGGCATCGGTTGGTGCGGTTCGCGAAAAGCAGCAGACCGTCCTTCCTCATCGCGGTGCGCATCCTCGGGACGCCGGCTGCGTGGACTGGCTCACCTCCGATGCGCCGCCCGCGTTGAACGGAGTTCGTGGGAAGTGCCTGGTCCGGTCGCATCGCGCTGCTCACGCCAACGGATGCGGCTGCGGGAACGCCGGTCGTGAGCGGCCTCGGTTGGCGTGGTTCGCGAAAAGCGGAGGGGCGTTCTCTCGCGGCGTGGTGCTCGCAGCGGCATGGCGCGTGTTCCACGTGGAACCGCCGGCGGTCGTGGCTGGGCCCAACGCATCCACCTGATGGGGGCACGAACGGGAACCCGGTGACTCGCTACATGTCATGAGGCGCGGGTTCGCATCGCGTGCCGTGCTCCCCATCAAGCGCGGCTCCGTGGTCCGAAGGCGGTGACGTGCGGCTGGTCCCTGCGATGACGGTTCACGGTCGAAGTCCGTTGGCCGCATCGCCCGTTCGACGCCACGAATCCAGGCCTCGCCATCCCTGGTCCGCGCAGGTGCCGGAACCGATGATGGAAGCCGTGCCGCGCGGTGGTTCGCTCACCCCATGCGGTGCGCCGCACGATCCGCCAACTCACGACCCGAGGCCGACATGGCGGAGCAGCTGTCGCCGATACGCGTTCCACGTGAAACCACCGGCGCGGCCCACGTGAAGTGGCGGCGGTGGCACCGCGCTCGGCGGTTCGATTCAGCGGAGGTGCTCGGCGGGACTTCGCATCCGGTTGGGCGCCGAACCGGATGCCATCCGGCGTGCACCGCGAACCGCGCGATGCTCACCCGGTCCCATCCCTCAACGTGGCACGGACGCGCATCCGGTCGGCGCTCCAGGGATCCGCGGAGGTGGCGCTCACGTGGAGGGCATCGCCCCGGATGGCTGGAACGCCTCGTTCAGCGGCGAGCTTGAGAAGCTCACGCGTCCACGCCGCCCCGAATCTGGAACCCACGACTCGAAGTCGCCGGACC
The DNA here is from genome assembly GCF_009909105.1 of Corallococcus exiguus. Taxonomy (NCBI): domain Bacteria; kingdom Pseudomonadati; phylum Myxococcota; class Myxococcia; order Myxococcales; family Myxococcaceae; genus Corallococcus; species Corallococcus exiguus. The sequence continues at coordinate 156,492 of NZ_JAAAPK010000012.1, read as the reverse complement.
GGTGCGCGGACTCACGCGGCCACCTCGTCCCCAAACCGGCGCGCACCCACCCGCGCCGAACGCGAGCTCGAACCGGACGCCCAAACTCAACGCGCTGACCGCATCGCCGCACCAGCCCGCGCGAAATCCCCGCGTCGCACGGACCCACGAAGCCCAACCCGTTCCACATGAAACGCCGGACCCGTGAACCGCGCGAAGCCTCCACCACGAACTCGCCGCGTGCGACCCCCTGAAAAACCCAACACCCTTCCGCCCCGCACGGAATCGCCGCCCAGAAAGCAGCCGAGCAGGCACGCGCAGCCACCCTCATCCGCGCGAAATTCCGCCACCCACGGGTCCCCGAGCGAGGGGCCGGGCAGGGCTTGAGTCCCACCTTGGATGGGAAATTGATCCATCCTCGAACCCCGTGCTAGCTGCCTGATCAGGCTCCGATTCGCGCGCACGTCCGCGCGAACCGCGGGCGGGGCTCTGGCGTCAGCCGGGGCGAGAGAGGATGGGCCACGTGGGTCGTATCATCTGCATCTCCAACCAGAAGGGCGGCGTGGGTAAGACCACCACCGCCATCAACCTCGCAGCGAGCCTCGCTTCCGCGGAGCGCCGCACCCTGCTGGTGGACATGGACCCCCAGGGCAACGCCGGTAGCGGCCTGGGCCTCAAGCGCGAGAACCTCACCGGCACCGTCTACGACGCGCTCCTCGGCGGCCGCCCCGCAGCCGAGCTCATCCACCCCACCGAGCTGCGCTTCCTCCAGGTCATCCCCGCCACGCCCGACCTCACCGGCGCGGAAGTCGAACTCGTCAACCAGGAGCGCCGCGAGTTCCGCCTGCGCGAAGCCCTGCTGCCGCTCAAGGACAAGTACGATTACATCATCATCGACTGTCCGCCCTCGCTCGGCCTGCTCACGCTCAACGCGCTCGTGACCGCGGACTCCGTCCTCATCCCGCTCCAGTGCGAGTACTACGCGCTCGAGGGACTCTCCCAGCTCACGCACACCATCGACCTGGTCAAGCAGGGGCTCAACCCCTCGCTGAAGATGGAGGGCATCCTCCTGACCATGTTCGACGCTCGCGCCAACATCGCCCACCAGGTCGTGGACGAGGTGCGCGGCTACTTCAAGGACCAGGTCTTCCAGGCCGTCGTGCCGCGCAACGTGCGCCTGTCCGAGTGCCCGTCCTTCGGCAAGCCGATCATCCTGTACGACATCAAGTCCAAGGGCTGCGAGAGCTACCTGGCCCTGGGCCGCGAGCTGATGCGCCGGGACTCCCCCAAGCCGTCCAAGCGCCGGGTCGCCTGACCGGTCGCCTCCTTAATAGAGCGATGTGAATGGTGGGACCGGGTGCCCGGTTCGCCGTGAAGCACTCAAGGCCCATGCGCGCCGGCCCCACGCCGGCGCGGGAGTTCCCAACCGCCGTGCAGAAGAACGCTGACACCCAGAAGCGCGCCCTGGGCCGGGGCCTCTCAGCCCTCATCCCCCAGGCCGCCCCCGCCGCGCCGGCCCCCGCCGCGCCGCCGCCGAAGCCCGGCGTGCTCAAGCTGGCCATCGAGTCCATCCACCGCGACACGCTCCAGCCCCGCCGCCACTTCGACGAGACCAAGCTCCACGAGCTCACCGAGTCCATCAAGGCGCAGGGACTGCTCCAGCCCATCCTCGTCCGGAAGAACCCGAACAAGGGCGGCGACGGCTACCTCATCATCGCGGGCGAGCGCCGCTGGCGTGCGTCCCAGGCCGCCGGCCTGAAGGAAATCCCCGCCATCATCCGCGAGGTCACGGAGGCCGAGTCCTTCGAGCTCGCCCTGGTGGAGAACCTCCAGCGCGCGGACCTGAACCCCATTGAAGAGGCGGACGGCTACCGGCGCCTGGTGGAGGAGTTCAAGCTCACGCAGGAGCAGGTGGCCCAGAAGGTGGGCAAAGAGCGCTCCACCGTCGCGAACGCGCTGCGCCTCTTGGCCCTGCCCCCGGACGTGAAGGCCATGGTGGCGGACGGGTCGCTCAGCATGGGCCACGCTCGCGCGCTGCTTGGCGTGCCCCGGCTGCCGGAGCTCCAGAACCTGGCGAAGCAGGTGACGGAGAAGAAGCTGTCCGTGCGCGACACGGAGCGGCTGGTCCAGCAGGGCAAGTCCGCGAAGGGCGGCAAGGATGCAGGGAAGCCGGCGCCCAAGGTGAGCCCGCAGGTGAAGGCGCTCACCGAGGAGTTGCAGCGTCGGTTGGGAACAAAGGTCCGTCTGTCGGAGAAAAGCCCGGGAAAAGGCACCCTGGAAGTCGACTTCTTCTCCTACGATGACCTCGACAGGCTGTTGAAGCTTCTGAGGAAGGAGTAGGGCGTGGCGCTCCTTGGCGGGAAGAAAGACGAAGCACCCAGCAAGCCCCTGTTCAAACGGGAGGAGGATTTCGTGTCGACGCGTCCGGGTGAGGTTCACACGCTTCTGGGTAAAGGAAGCGAGTTCGAGGGGAAGCTCACCTTCGAAGGTCAGGTTCGAATCGACGGCAAGTTCAACGGGCAGATTGTCACCAAGGACGTGCTCGTCATTGGCGACGGTGCCCGCGTGCAGGCGGAGATCCAGGCCGGCACCGTCATCATCAACGGCACCGTGGAAGGCAACGTGCGCGCCACGCAGCTCATCGAGCTGAAGCAGCCGGGCCGCGTGAAGGGCAACCTGGAGACGCCGTCACTCTCCATGGACCGCGGCGTCATCTTCGAGGGCTCCCTCAAGATGGAGAACATCGGCAAGGGTGGCGGTAACCCGCCCCCGCCCGGAGAGAAGAAGTAACGGTGCGCATGTTCGCGTCCCACGCGCGGAAGGTCCCGGGGCTCATCGGCCTCGGGGTCGTCTCGCTCGGTGTCCTGTTTGGCGGCTGCGAGGGTTGCCAGAAGAAGACGCCGGTCGATGACATCCATGCGGAGGACGCGGGGCTGCGCTCGGGCGTGAAGGTGCCGCTGCCGCCGGGTTGGTCCGCGCAGGTGGCCACCGACGGCAGCTTCCAGGCGGGCCCTCCCGGCCGCCCGGCGCTGCGCGTGGATTTGAAGCCGGGGCAGGGCGAGCAGATGCCCTCCTCGGAGACGCTGGCGGACAACGTCCGTCAGCAGATGAAGCAGTTCACGCTGTCGCTGGACCAGGAAGAGGACACTCCCTCCTTCGCCCTGCTGCGCGTGACCATGGCCCCGTCCCTGACGGACGGCGGACTGGGGCCGGAGGCGCCCGCGTTCTTCGGCGCCCGGCGCGTGGGGGACGACCTGTTCCTCTGCGCCAGCCTCCCCGGCGCCACCGCGGAGGAAGTCCGCCTGGCCACCGAGGCCTGCCGTACCATCCAGGTCCAGGCCGCGCCCCGCTGACAGTCCCTGCGTGAGGGTCGCGGCCTCCTTATGAAGGAGCGCGGAGACCCCATGGACGACTGGCGCAAGAACCTCATCGACGACGCGGAAGGCATTGGCGAGCTGCTCGCGCGCACGAAGCGCATCGCCGTGCTGGGAATCCGGCCGGAAGCGCAGGCGGACAAGCCCGCGCACGCCATCCCGAAGTTCCTCAAGGACCACGGCTTCACCGTGCTGCCCGTGCCCACGCACGGCGAGCAGGGGAGCATCCTGGGCGAGCCCATCTCCGCGTCGGTGAAGGACGTGCCCGGCGAGGTGGACGTGGTGCAGGTGTTCCTGCGGCCGGACGACATCACCGCGCACGTGGACGCGATGCTGGAGAAGAAGCCGTATGCCGTATGGTTCCAGCTGGGCATCCGCAACGACGCCGCGGCCGAGCGGCTGGCGCGCGCGGGCATCCGCGTGGTGCAGGACCACTGCATGAAGGTGGAGTGGAAGAAGCGCCACCCGGACGCCCGATAAGCGGCACCGGAGGGGAACCCGGGAACGTCCTGCGCGGCCCGGGTGTCCCCATTACGTGAGGAGCGTGATGTTTCTGGTGGCTGCGACTGGCAGGGGATGGACTTCGGGCCCGGCCCGGGGTGCAATTCCGTCCACGTACTGTCAGCTGGAGTCTCCGGGACTTCCCGAAAGCCGTCCGACTTCCTAACCTTAGCCTCCCGACCTGTGCCGAGCGCCCGCCCGCCCCGGGTCTTCACGCTGTGCCCCTCGTAAGGAGTCCGCGCATGACGCTCACCGAGATGCTTCCCCTCCCCCTGGCCGCCGTGGAGATCGGGCCCCTGGGTGAGCAGCTAGCAGCGGCGGGGGGACTGGTCATCACCGCGGCCGCAGCGCTCTGGGCCGCGTGGACCCGCCCGGCGCAGCAGCCGGCTCCGGTGCCGGTGCCCGTGCGCCGCGATCCTCCGCGCCGCCGCTAGGCCGCTCCGTCGCACCCGCCGTCACCGTCTGGATTCGGGCCCTGACCCGGCGCTCCTGAAGCAGCGCCGGGCGGCCCCTGCTGAAAGCGGTCTCCCGCTCAGCGCTTCATCGCCAGCGACAGCGCGAAGTCTCCGTCCGCGTCCGTCCACCACGCGGCTAGGTCGAGGCCCGCGTCGCCAAGCTCCGCCTGCACCTGCTCGCGACAGAACTTGCAGCTCACCTCCGTGCGCAGACATTCGCCTTCCGCGAACTCCACGCGCCGCTCCAGGTCCTTCAGCCACACGGACTGGGCCTTGCGTGAGATGAGCCGCATCTCGATCCACTTGTTCGCTTCGTCGAACGGGGCCAGGTGCTCGAAGGCCTCCGGGTCGAAGTCCGCGTTCAGCTCGCGGTTGAGCACGCGCAGCACGTTGCGGTTGAAGTCCGCCGTCACGCCCGCGCTGTCGTTGTAGGCGGCGAACAGGCGCTCGCGGTCCTTGATCAGGTCCGTGCCCAGCAGCAGTCCGTCACCGGGCTCCAGTCCGGACGCCAGCTCGCGCAGGAACAGCGCGCGCTGCGCGGGCTTCAGGTTGCCAATGGTGCCGCCCAGGAAGGCGACGAGCCGCCGGCCGCCGCCCGGGATGCGGCCCAGGTGCTGCTCGAAGTCGCCCACCACCGCGTGCACGGCGATGCGCGGGTACTCGCGAGCGAGTCCCTCCGCGGCCTTGCGCAGGAAGGCCTCGCTCACGTCGAAGGGCACGAAGCGCTTGAGCTGTCCGGCCGCGTCCATCGCGTCCAACAGGAGGCGCGTCTTCTCACTGGTGCCGCTGCCCAATTCCACCAGCGTGTCCGCGCCGCTCAGCCGCGCCACGTCGTCCGCGTGGGCGCGGAGAATCTCGCGCTCGCGGCGCGTGGGGTAGTACTCCGGCAGGCGGGTGATGTCGTCGAAGAGCTGGCTGCCGCGCTCGTCGTAGAGCCACTTGGGGCTCAGCTCCTTGGGCCCATGGCAGAGCCCCTCCAGCACCTCCGCGCGCAGCGAACGCCGCGCGTCCCCGGGTTGCACGTGCACGTCCACCTTCACGCCTGGCGCCGAGTAGCCCTCCGCGACGCGTGCCTCACCCTGCTCCGACCTCATCCTCATGTGACCCTCACTTCACGTCGCGTGCACAGCGGAAGCCGGCGAAGATCTGCCGGCGGATGGGGAAGTCCCAGTTGCGGAAGCTGTTGCGCACCGCCACCGGCGCGCTCGCCCAGGCGCCGCCGCGCAGCACCTTGGACGTGTCTCCGAAGAAGACCTCCGAGTACTCGCGGTACGGAAAGGCCTGGAAGCCCGCGTACGGTTGGAAGTCGCTGGCGGTCCATTCCCAGACGTCGCCCAGCAATCCCCAGACGCCGTCCGCGCTGCGGCCCAGCGGATGGCTGCCCACGGGCGACGGCCCCCAGCGCGTCCCGCCCAGGTTGGCGTGCGCGTCCGTGGGCTCGGCGTCCCCCCAGGGGTGCGCGCGAGTGACGCCGTCACTGCCCTGCGCGGCCTTCTCCCACTCGGCTTCCGTGGGCAGGCGCTTGCCGGCCCAGCGCGCGTACGCGTCCGCCTCGTACCAGGACACGTGCTGCACGGGTTCGTCCTTGGGCAGACGCTCCACCGTGCCGAAGCGGCGGCGCAGCCAGACGTGGTGGCCCTGCGGACTCCAGAAGAGCGGATGGCGGATCTTCTCCGACTGGATCCACGCGAAGCCCTTCGGATCCCACCAGCGCGGATCCTCGTAGCCGCCGGACTCCACGAACACGAGGAAGTCCCCCGTGGTGACGGGGTGCGCGTCCAGGAGGAAGGGCGCCACGTCCACGACGTGACGGGGGCGCTCGTTGTCGTAGGCCCACGGGTCGCCGCCGCCCAGGTGCACCGGGCCGCCGGGGATGAAGACCTCGTGCTGCGGCACCGCGCCGGGCTGGGGGCGCAGGGCCTCCACCGGGTGGTACTCCACGTGCGTCATCAGCTGCAGCGTGGCGGCCAGCGTCTCCGCGTGCTGCTGCTCGTGCTGCGCCACCATGCCGAAGGCGAAGCCGCCGTGGAGCAGCGGATCCGCGCTGTCCTCGGGCAGCGTCTCCAGGTGCGCGCCCACCGCCTCGCGCACGCGGGTGGCGTAGGCCCAGGCGTCCTCCGGCTCCAGCAGGGGCAGCGTGGAGCGCGTGTTTCGCGGGTGGCGGAAGGCGTCGTAGATGGCGTCGAACGCCGGATCCGTGAAGGCCGGAGCCCCCAGCGCGCGCAAGAGCCACTGCTCCTCGTAGTTGGCCACGTGGGCCACGTCCCAGACCAACGGGGACATGAGCGGCGAGTGCTGCCGCATCAACTCCGCCTCCGGCAGCGGCGCGAGCATCGCCTGGATGCGCTCACGCCCCGCCTCCAGCTCCCGCCACGCCCGGGCCTTCCACGACACGGCCTGGCGGACGCGGGCACTCCCCTGTTCCTGGCTCCTCAGCGACATGGTCGGCCCAAGGTAGGAAGGGGCTCCAGGCCCCGCTAACCCCCCGGGCCCCCCTGGTGGGACAGACCCGTGAGGGAGCACACGTTTGCGAGCCTGCTTCCCCTCCGAAATGATCCGCGGTCCTAACGGGGTTGCGGGCACCTGTCGGAGAATTCTGGACCGGAAAGTTCGTTTCTGTCCAAAAGATATTCCGGAAGCGCGGCTCCAGCCTCAGGGCGGTCCGCGAGGGCGGCGGGCCTGGATCCGGTCCAGCAGCTGGAGCAGGTCGAACCGGTGTGGCAGCCGCCACCGGCGCCACATGGCGGTGAGGCGCAGCAGGCTGGCCCCGGCGATGGCGGCGGCCTCCGCCAGGGGCGCGGGCAGCTTCAGGCCCACCGCGAGCGCGACGTAGAGCAGGCCGCACAGCAGCGCGACGGTGGCGTACAGCTCGCCCGGGGACACCAGCGCGGTGCGCTCGCCCAGGAGCACGTCCCGGATGACGCCGCCGCCCACGGAGGTGACGAGCCCCAGGAACACCGCGGACGGCAGGGGCAGCTGGAACGCGAGCGCCTTCTCCAGCCCCAGCACCACCCACATGCCCAGGAGCAGCGCGTCCACCACGTCCAGCGCCCGGTGCAGCCGGGACAGCCACGGCGCGAAGAGGACGGCCAGCACCGCGCAAGCGCCCACCGCCAGCAGGTAGCGCGAAGAGCGCAGCGCCGCGGGCGTTTGCCCGAGCAGCACGTCGCGCAGCATGCCGCCCCCCACGCTGGTGCAGATGGAGAGGGCCAGCACCGCCATGGCGTCCAGCTCCCGCCGCAGCGCGTGCAGCGCCCCCGACAGGGCGCCCAGCCCCACCGCGCCCAGCTCCAGGTAGACGGGCAGCGTCAGCATGCCCCCCGAACCTCCCAGAGTGGCCGCTCCGGCCCCAAGGGGGTCATCCTCCAGGGTAGCCATCTGTCCACCAGTCGTCGGGGTATTCCGGGAAGGCGTGTCCGTGTGGGGGAGGGGGTCTCTATGCTGCGGGACATGGTTCAGCCCGCGCCGCACAAGCCCGTGCTGGTGGTGGAGGACGACGAGGATGCTCGCGCCGCCATCGCCGAAATCCTGGAAGCCGACGGCTACGAGGTGGCCGTCGCCGCCAATGGCCAAGAGGCCCTGGACGAGCTCCAGCACCTGCCCCCGCCGAGCCTCATCCTGCTGGACCTGAGGATGCCGGTGATGGACGGCCCGGAGTTCCTGCGCCACCTGCGTGCGGACTGGCCCCGGCTGAAGTCCGTGCCGGTGCTGCTGCTGTCGGGCGTGGGGGCGGAGGCGCTGCCGGACACGGGCGGCCTGCTGAAGAAGCCCATCGTCCCGGACGAGCTGCTGGCCACCGTGGGCCGGCTGTCCGGCCGGTTCGCCTGAAGCCGGGGGCCTCGCGCGAACGAGGGCCCTTCGTGTGTCAGCCCAGCCGCGTCACCGCGAGCAGCGTGAGCGTGCTGGCGCGAGGGTCCTTCTCGTAGACGAGCTCCAGGTCGTGGCCCTCCACGCGGTGCCGCGCGGGTCCCGCCACCGAGTCGTGCGACTTCGTCCGCTCCGCCAGCCGCGCCAGGGTCTGTTGCAGGGCCTCGAAGGCCTCGGACGACATCCGCCCCACCTCCCGCCACGCAGGCGGTGCGTAGTGGACGCGGTAGGGCAGGACCAGGCGATTTCTTGCGGAAGACTGGGGCACGGGTTCGGTTCCTCGACACTCCATCGCTACTGCGAACCGCGTGCCTGCCCGCCGCTCCCGGGAATTCCGGGCACTTTCGCGGTGGGTCGGTGGTGACGTCTGAAGAAGTTACGGACTCGACCGAATCGTGGGGGAAGAAATGACTGGCCGTATGGCAGGCCTGGAAGAGGGGGGAAGGGGCCCTGGCCGTCCGGCCGGGTGGGGCTGGGCCGGGCCCGGGGGACAAGGTGGCTGCCCCCTTCCGCGCGGGGTGCGCAGCCTTGAGGGGACGGGGCCGCTTCCGGCGCCCGCACGCCCCCGAGGAGGCACACCATGGCACGGAGGACTTCCACTCCCTGGTCGCTGACGAACGGGCTGTTGTTTGGCCTGGCGGCGGGCGTGTTGCTGGCGCTGGCGGAGACGGCGCTGGCGGTGGCCGCGGGGGAGGGGCCGCTCGTGCCGGTGCGGATGAGCGCGGCGGTGGTGCTGGGGCCGCCGGCCTTCACGCCGCAGGTGTCCACGGCGCTGGCGATAGCGGTGGGGCTGGGGGTGCACCTGGTCATCGCGGCGGGCTGGGGCGTGGTGTACGCGCTGCTGGACGCGATGCTGCCGTTGGATGGAAGGGGGCGCTGGGAGTTCCAGGCGGCGGTGGGGATGCTCTTCGGCATCTTCGTGTGGCTGGTGAACTTCCAGCTGCTGGGGCGCGGCTACTTCCCCTGGTTCCTGAGCGTTCCGCAGTTCCTCCAGATTGTGTGGCACGCGGTGTTCCTGGGGCTGCCCATGGCCCTGCTCTTCACCGCGGCCGAGCGCCGGCGCGCGCCCGTGCCCGAGCCCACCCCCTGAGAGGGGCAGGATGGGCGTTTCATAGGGGACGTCCCGGGTCGGATGTGGGAGGCGGAAAAAACGCCAGAGGTAAGGTGACATGACCCGACCTTCAGGGTTATGCCCAGCGCCCGGTGCCATGGAGGCGCTTCGCACCCGGGACAAGGGTATGGACACGGAACTGGCGGGAATCCTCGGCTCGGCGGCACGGAACGTGCGGGTGAAGCTGGGTCTGACGCAGGCGGACGTGGCGGACCGCATCGGCATGGCGTCGGAGGTGTATGGCCGGCTGGAGCGTGGCCACATGCTGCCGAGCGTCCAGAACCTGCGCCGTCTGTGCGTCGTCCTGAACATCCCGCCGCATGACCTGCTGGGGTTGGGGGAGGAGTTCGCGGCGCCGCCGCCGAAGGAGAAGCCCCGGGTGCGGACGGAAGAGGACGTGCCGGAGATGCGGCGGCTGATGCGCAACCTGCGGAGGCTGACGCCGGTGCAGTTGAAGCTGATGAACCTGGTGGCGTCCGCGATGCAGCAGCAGAAGAAGAAGCCCTGAGGGGACGTGGCGTTAGACTGTGCCCACCATGGTTGAAGAGCTGGTGAGGAGGCTGGACCTCAAGCCCCATCCCGAGGGCGGCTACTACCGGGAGACCTACCGCGCGGCGTTCCAGGTGCAGACGCTGCGGGGACGCAGGTCCGCGGGGACGGCCATCTACTATCTGTTGCAGCGGGGGGAGTTCTCCGCGTGGCACCGGGTGGTGGGCGCGGACGAGCTGTGGCTGTTCCACGACGGAGAGCCGCTGGCGTTGCACCTGGTGCACGAGGACGGCCGGGTGGAGTCCCCGGTGTTGGGGCGGGACGTGACGCAGGGCCATCAGCCGCAGGTGCTGGTGCCGGCGGGGGTGCTGCAGGCGGCGGAGTCGCTGGGCGCGTACACGCTGGTGGGCTGCACGGTGTCGCCGGGGTTCGAGTTCGCGGACTTCGAATTGCCGGAGGAGGAGGCGCTGGTGGCCCGTCACCCGGCGCACGAGGCGCTGCTGCGAAGGTTCTCGAAGGCCGGGCGGCGCTGAAGGCGCGGCTCAGGTGCCCCAGGGGCGAAGCGGGGTGAGCAGCCCCGCCGCCTGGAGGCGCGCCTGGACGTCGGCGGCGAGGGCGACGTGGGCGGGGTTGGAGACGCTGAACTTCTCCTGGGTGAGGGTGATGAGCGTGCCCCGGTCCGGGATGTGCTCCACCTGGACGGAGGAGGGCAGCGGGGGCACGGGGCCGCGGAAGTCGGCGAGGTAGGTGACCCAGCCGATGTAGTTCTCGATCATGGGCACCGCCACGAGCTCCCGGTGCTGGTCGGAGGCAGCCAGGGCGAACTCGGGTTCCCACGCGAGCGCCATGGCGCGCACCACTCCGGTCATGACTGGCGCGGTCACCACGCGCTTCGCGACCTCGCTCTGGCCCAGAGGGTCGAGGATGCAGGTGGAGGTCACGTATGGCGACGAGCCGCCGCAGTAGCCATTGACCCCTGAGGTTTCATCCTCCGACTCCCCGGCCCAGAGCCAGAAGTTGGAACCATCCCCAATCCGGTTGCTCTTTTTTCCCAGGAGCTTCGCGAGCGTCATGGCATCTGGTTTGACCTGTCGCTTGCGTGCCTTTTCAAAGGTTGCCGCGGACTGATGCCAACGGTTCCAAGTGGGCTCAAGCAGGCCCATCATTCCGAGGAAGGTTTCCAGGCGTCGAGCGCAGGCCTCTATCGGCTCGGGTCGGATCAGCCAGTAGCAACCTGCGAAATGCGTCTCGACCATGGTCTCAGCATGCCTCACTTGATTGGGGAGATGGAGACCACTTCAATTGGGAGGCGAGCCAACTCAAATGCTTTACGGAGAAACGTGGCGAATCGCTCCTCCGCGACAATCCAGCGGATGCGCCGTCCTCCCGCCACAATGACCTGGCGCCTGGCTTGGTCAATCACCTTGTCAAAACCCCGGAAGAACTCCTTCTGCGACATGTTCTCCTGGATGAACTTCGCGTAGCCCTCGCCCTTGGCCTCCAGCAGCAAGTCATCGACCAGGTCGTAGCCGTCGAAGTCGACCTCGTCGTTTCCTTCCTTGATGCGGTACGCGGACCCCTTCGGCGCTCCAGTCACCTGGGCCTGATAGTCGCGGGCTCGATTGGACATCACCTCATTCACCTGCACCCACTTGCCCGGGCCTCCTGCGCTGCTACTCGGAGGAGGCGGACCCATCGTGGCCATGGCCACCGCCGTGGACGCGAGCGTTACCTCCACCACGCCGTCCACCACCGCCACCGCGCTCACGTCCAACACGCGCGCCGGGTTGAAGCCCGCCTGTGTCGAGCCCAGTCTCACCGCGTCCGGGAACCGCGGCATCAAACTGAGCGCGGACGACAGCCCTACCGTCACGCCGTGACTGACCAGCATCGTCACCGCGAGCACGAAGACGCGCGCCACCTCCGGTCCCAGTGCCTGCGCGAAGGCTTCCGCCGCCTCCTCCAGCTCCTGGAACGTCTGTGCCCTATCCGTCGCGGCCTTCAGCGCACCGCACGCCCGAACCACGGTAAGGAACGACTGCACCCCCACGTACGCCAGGAACACGGCTGCAATCACCGCCGCGGCCTTGGTGAACACAGGCTCCGGTGCCGCAGCCAGCACCACCCAGGACGCAATCGCTCCCGAGGCCACGGACACGAAGAACTCCGGATTCAGCGTGTCCTGCAGCGCGGCACCGATGCTCGCGCGCAGAGGGTCCAGCGACATACCCACCGCGAGCGTCAGCCGGTCCAACTCACCGAAACCCGCACCGTCCTCCAACAAGGACAGACAATCCCCGGGAGACTCATGCGCACGGCACCACCGGCCATACCCCTCCCGCAGCATGAACCCGAATCCCAGGTCCAGCTGCGCCCCCTTCTTCGCGACCGCGCGCACCACCCTCGGTGACCGCACCGTCAGCGGCACCTCCAATACCAATCGCGCCAGCGCCGCCTCGAAATCCCGAGCGCTGACCGGCACCCGCCGGTCCCAAGTCTCCGGCGCATACGTCGTAGTCCCCCGCTCCGTGCGCAACCGCACCGTGGGACCGCTGGCGCAGCCCGTGAGCAACACGAACAACAACATCCACACGTCGGCTCTGTGTGCACGCATGCCCAACAGCATGCGCCTCAAAGACAACGGGGCGGAAGGCCCGTGAGGACCCTCCGCCCCGAAGGGGCACCACCGTCAACGACAGACGGCTAGTTGTTCTTCACCGTGAAGCTGAAGCTCTGGATGACGAAGTTGTCCACCGCGTCCGTCATCCACACATCCACCGTGTGCGTGCCATCCAGCAACTCATGCGTGTCCAGCGACGCGGTCCACGTGCCGTTCGACTGGAGCGTGCCAGCGCGGATGCCCGACCCGTCCCGCGTGAACGCCACGTTCTTGATGCCACTCAGCGCATCCGTGACCCGCGCGGTCAGAGTCACCACGCCACCCACCGTGCCGCCCGGAGCCGGCGTCACCAGCGTCGCCGTGGGCGCCTGCGTGTCGTAGCGCACCGTGCGCGTCACGCGCGTCGTGCGGCCCGCCTCATTCGTCGCGTCGATGGTCAGCGTGTTCACACCCGACGCCAGCGTCACCGACGTCTGGATTTCACCGCCGCCGCGCGGCAGTTGGAACTGCTGGCCGCCAAGCTTCACCGTCGTCGCGGACACGGACGACACCCGAATCACATACGGAAGCGAGTTGTTCGCGCGAGGCCCGAACGTGGCCCCGTCCGCCGTGTCCGTCGTCACCGTGGGCGAGCCGGAATCCACGAACACATGCACCACGGCTTCCGTCACGTTGCCCGCGGAGTCCGTGGCGCGCACCAGGATGCCCTGCTCACCGAAGTTCGGCAGGCTCACCGGGTGCGTCACCGAACCGGTGCCGAACTCCAGCAGCGTGGTGTTCACCCACTGCGTCTCCACGCGCGTCGGCGTCTGCTCGTCAATCTGGCTGATGACATCCACCAACCCGCCCACCACCTGGCCAGACACCGGCGACTGGATGGTGATGACCGGCGCCACGCGATCCACCGTCAGGTTGATCTGCTTCGTCGTGACACCGCCCAGGTTGTCGCGGCCCGTGAGTTGGATGATGTTCGGCCCTTCCACCAGCTCCACCGGCACGTAGACCAGACCGCCGCTCAGCTCGGGGTTCACCACCACCGGGGCGCCGCCGTTCACGATGAACGCCGCGTAGGTGATGAACGCGCCGTTGGTGGCCGGCTTCACGAAGCCCCACGCGTTCAGCGTCGTCTCGCGGAGGAACGCGGGCTGGTTGCCCATGATGACCTCCGGCGCAGTGTACGGATAGGGATTGATGACCAGCGTCTGCGCCGCCGTGCTGCCCAGCAGGTTCGGGCTGGCCGGCTGCAACGTCACACCGGAATACACCGCACGGTAGTCCTGCGCGCCCGTGGCGGACCACGTGTCCGTCGCGATGGTCCAATTGAGGGAGAACACGCCGTCGCCGTCCGCGTCGTCATCCGCGCCAATCGCCACGCCCGCCACGAAGAATGTCACCACGCCCTTCTTCGACCCCGTCACCACCGCGTTGGTCGACGCATTCCGCACCCGCGCGGACAAGGTCGCCTGATTGCCAATGGTCACGCTCGCGTTCGCCGCCGGAGAGAGAATCGTGGTCGTCGTCGCCACGCCCGTCACCGGAGGCTCCGGCGGCGTGTACGTCCGCACGCGAGCCGACGCCGACACGCCCGCCGCGCCACCCGACGCCGCCGTCACCGTGACCTCCGACAAGAGCGACGGCAGCAGGTTCGCCGGAGCGCGCACCGTCACCGTCACCGTGGACTCCGCGCCGGAGGCCAGGAACACCGTGGGCCGGCTCAGCGTGGCCGTCCAGCCCGGCAGGCCGCCCGCGGTGCTCAGCGTGTACGTGTCCGCCTGGTAGCCGTGGTTCTTCACCTTGATCGTGTAGGTCGTCTCCTTCGGCTCCAGGTTGGGGATGGAGAACATCTTGGTGTCCTCGCCCACCACGGACACCTCCACGCTGAAGTCGCCGAAGCACGCCAGGCCCAGCGACGCGAACGTCGTCGGGATGTCCCGCGCCGGGGACGCCGGCTCCCAGCCACCGTCCGCCGCCTGCTTCGTCTTCAGCCACTCAATCGCGTTGAACAGGCGCGCGTTGCTCGCCGGCTCCTTGCCCGCGAGGCACAGCGAGTACACGGCGATGCCCGTGGCGAAGTCGTCGGACGCGTCCGTCGGCAAACGCCCCCAGCCCTTGCCGCTCACCGAGGGCATCGCGATGAGCTGGTTCGCCAGCGTGTTGATGGTGGTGGTGTTCACGCCATTGGCGCCCGGCCCGGCGGCCTTCAGGCCCACGATGGCCCACGACTTCTGGAACGTGTACGGCATGCCGTCGTCGAAGACGCCCGGGGTGGCCGTGTTGATGTTGGCCCGCAGGTACGCGGCCGCCTTGTCGATGGCCGCCTGGTACTGCGCCGCCTTCGCCGGGTCCACGCGCTGCTTCGCCTGCGCCAGCGCCACGATGTAGCGCGCGGTGATGGGCACGTTGCCGTGGTTCACCGGCGAGCCGTCGTGGTCCTCGTTCCACCGGCCGCTGGACTGCTGCATGCCCAGCGCCCAGTTGGCCGCCATCACCAGCGCGCTGCTGTACTGCGTGGACACGTACTGGTCGAAGCCCGCCAGGCCGAACGACGCCCAGCCCGTCTTGGAGTTCGGGAACGCGGACCCCTGGTACAGCCAGTGTCCGGAAGGCAGCTGGTCCGTCTTGATGCGCGCCGTGATGGCGTCCAGGTTCTGCTGGAGCGTGCGCCCGTTGGTCGCCGTCTGCGCCATGTTGTAGCCATTGGCCTTGGCGCTCGACAGGCCGAACACCGCCGCGCCCTGGCGGTGGCACGCGATGCAGTTCTCGTGCGTGGTCCAGTTGGCCACGTCCGCGCTCAGGAATTGGATGGCCTTCTGCGTGGCCTCCGTGTTGGTGGCGGCGGCGGCCGGCAGGCTGAAGGCCGACAGCACCATCACCGCGAACGTGACGAGTCGCGCCGCCCAACGGGGCGACGAACGGGATACGGCTGATGACATGAGGGAACGTCCAGGGGCCTACGGGTGGGCACACCCGGACGCGAGGCTCAGGGCCCCCAGCGCACACCCCGGCCCGTCCACCCGCGCCTCACCTCAGCGCCCCGGTGATCCGAAACCCGCGTCCGGCTGGAAGAAGCACCCCGCGAAAGGCGTGCGGGGCTAGAATACTAAAGCTTGGCTGTAACTGTCCAGGGAGGGGCAAAGCGCCCAAGCCTTAGAAATCAAGGACATACGGCCAGTCGTGCGAGTCCCTAGGGACTCAGCCCTCCTGTGAACCGCGAGTGCGCTTCCACAGCTCGCGCAGCAGGATGATCCCGAACTGGGAGTCATTGAGGATGTACCGGCGCCACAGGCGCTTGGGCTCGTGGGTGAGGCGGTAGAGCCACTCGAAGCCGGCCTTGGCGATCCACTCGGGGGCGCGCTTGGCGGTGCCGGCGATGAAGTCGAAGCCCGCGCCAATGCCGATGGCCACCGTGGGCCCCAGCTTCTGGGCCACCTGTGAAATCCAGACCTCCTGCTTGGGGCTGCCCAGCGCGACGAAGAGCAGGTGCGGATCCTTCTCCCGGATGCGCGCGACGATGGGATCATTCTGCGCGTCGCCCGCGTCCAGGTTCACCATGGGCGAGTCCCAACCCACGACCTCGATGCCGGGGTACTCCGCCTGGAACTGCTTGCCCACCTTCTCCGCGACGCCGGGGCCCGCGCCCAAGAGGAAGATGCGCCACTTCCGTTCGGCGCCCATCTTCACCAGCGGGAGGATGAGGTCGGAGCCGGCGATGCGCTCCGGCAGGGACACGTCCAGCATGCGCGACGCCCAGACGATGGGCATGCCATCGACGACCGAAATGGTGGCCTTGGAGTACGCGTCGCGGAAGCGCGTGTTCGTCTCCGCGAGCACCACGTGGTCCACGTTGGCGGTGAAGACGTAGCCGCCCTGGTGCGCGTCCACCAGCTCGCCAATGGCCGTGATGGCCTCCGGGAACGTGAGCTGGTCGATGGTGAGCTGGCCGATGTTCAGGCGCGGGCGAGGGGAAGCGGCGGCGGGGGCGTGTACGGTGGTCAAGGCGTCGTCTTCACTTCACCGTGAGGTCCAGCACGGTGATGGAGTAGGGGGGAAGGCGCTGCGACAGGGTCTGCTCGGCCTGCTTGCCGGTGGCCTGTTCGGTGAAACCGCCCGGCGCGCCCGAGTACCCCATGACGCGCACGGTGTTGAGCGAGCCGCAGCCCTTGAACTCCAGCTGCGCCTGGGCGGCCTGCTCGGGGTCGAAGTTGAGCAGCACGGCGGTGAGCTTCTTGCCGGACGCGTCGCGGGACGCGAAGAGGCTGGTGCCTTCCGCCGCGGTGGTGGACAGGCCGTTGTCCTGGAAGCGGCCGCCGCGCCCGTCGAAGTCGCGGTACGCGCGGAACGCCCAGAACGTGGGGCTGTTCTCCGCGGGGTACTGCCAGAAGAACGCGGACGTGAGCCCCTGCTGCCCGAAGCGGCCCAGGGCCTCCGCCTGCGCCAGGCCGCCGCTCATGTGCTTCATGGCGCCGAAGTTGTACTCGCCAATGGACATGCCCCGGCCGGGGTAGTTCTCCGCGATCCACTGCTTCACGCGGGGGATCAGCTGGATGGGTTCGGCGATCCAGGACTCGTCCTTGTAGGTCGGATCCCACAGCGCGCGGGTGGAGCGGATCCGCCGCGCGTTGGTGTCGGGGTCGGTGGCGCCCTCCAGGCCCAGGCCCACGTTGGTCTGCGGGTAGAAGTGCACGTCCACGACGTCCAGCAGGCGCACGCCGGTCTTCTTCTCGTGGTCGCGCAGCTCGCGCAGGTACCAGGGCAACAGGGGCACGTCACCGTGCGCGCGGCGGTCCGTGTACGGCGGGCGGCCGGGAGCGAAGTCCGCGGCGGACCAGAAGTAGTTCGTCCAGCCCCACTCCGCGGGACCGGCGATGACCGCTTCCGGATCCGCCTTCCGCACGGCGGTGCCGTACTCGATGGTGCGCTTGAGCAGCTCGTCGTAGGTGAGCGGATCCGGATGCACGTCCCGGTGCGTGGAGCTCCAGAGGGCGGGCTCGTTGTCCAGGATGTACATGTTCACGCCGCGCTTGGCGGCCTTTAGCGACTTCACCCACTCGGAGATGAACTCCGGCGGGGCCTGCACGCTGGTCGTCGTGGGAGCGCCGGGGACCAGGGGCGTGCCGTCGCGGCGCACGCCGTTGCCGCCCGCGGGGTCGGTGTCGTCCTGGGCCTGCTGCGGGCCGAACGAGGACACCGGGAAGCCCACGGCGGACGTGTCCTTGGCCACCCAGCCGATGAGCGGCAGCGTGAGCGCGGACTGGACGTTGTTCTTCCGGTTGGACTCCAGGAAGTCATCCGCGCCGAAGCCCAGCTGCACGTTGCGGAAGTACCAGTCGTTGCCGGTGTTCCACGCGCGGCCCAGCTTCCAGTTGTAGCGGGACGTGGGGTTGCCGCCCCAACGGCGGATGGTGGCGCCCAGCTTCCACTGGTGCGTGTCCGTCGTCTCCTTGTTGCCGTCCAGCGCGATGCCGTAGATGAGCGGGTTGATGGGCTTGGACGGCGCGGAGCAGTCGATGATCATCTTCGACTCGCGGCCGTCACCCCGGCCCATGAGCCCGCCACCGGCCGCGCGTGCGGCAGCGACGTCAGGCGACAGCGGCACCAGGGCCACCTTGTCGAAGATCACCCAGTCCCGGCCCACCTCCTTCGACGCGCGCAGCACCAGGCGGTCGAAGGGCTGACTGCGCGGGTTGAGGACCTCCATGGGCACGACGACCTCCGCCCACTCGCGGTCCTTCTTGACGATGAACTCCGGGCTGATCCGCACGTGCGGGAACGTCGCGGCGCCAGGGGCATCCAGGCGCACGTCCAGGAACTCGCCGTAGGACTCCGGGGCGGTGAAGCGGAACGTCAGCGCGCCGTACGCGCCCGGCAGCTTGGGCCGGTAGAGGATCCACCCGCCGTAGTTGAACATCCGCAGTCGCGCGGGCGCGCCCTTCGGAAGTTCGCGAGGCGCCCAGCCGATGTCCTTCCATCCGGCCTGGATGCCCCCGTCGTACACGGCCACCGTGTCCGTGGCGGAGGGCTGCGCGGCGGGCGCCGCGTCCTTCGTCGAGCCCTGCTGCGCCATGGCCACGCCCGCGCCGCCGCCCAGCACCGCGCAGGTGAGGATGACGGTCCGCTTCCACCGTCCGTGCTTCGTCTCTGCCATGACCTTCCTCAACGCATCCCCCGGAACGAACCCGGTACAGCGGATCAACGAACGACGGCGCGACGGTTACAGCGGGACCTCGTCCAGGTCCTTGCGCGGGAAGATGCGCGCGGGGATGCCCACCGCCACGCTGTCCGGCGGCACGTCCTGGAGCACCACGGCGTTCGCGCCAATGCGCGACCGCGCGCCAATGCGCACGGGTCCCAGGATGCGGGCGCCCGCGCCAATCCAGACGTCGTCCTCGATGGTGGGGTAGCCGTTGTCCTTGGCGGTGCCCACGGTGTTGTTGCCGTAGAAGCGCACGCGGTCGCCAATGCGCGCGTCCCCGCCGATGACGACGCCCAGGCTGTGCACGAAGTACACGCCCTTGCCCAGCGTCACGTCCTTGCCGATTTCAATGCCCATCACCGCCGTCTGGGCCACGCGCAGCACGTGGTTCACCAGCGGGATGTGGAAGGCCAGCGCCGCCTCCCGCGCGCGGTTGAGCGCGGTGATGCGGTACGAGTCGCTGGTCAGCACCACCTTGGCGATGGACTTCGCGTCCGTCGTACCGGTGGCCGCCTTGGCCATCTCCAACGCGTCCGAGATGAGGGCTCCGAACATGGCTTTCATCCTTGGGGATTTCCCCGGCCCTGCAGGTAGCGAGCGAGGCCCTTGGCGACGCCCACCCAGCCGCCGGCCTCCGTGCGGGCCCCGCGCAGGTACTCCATGCCGTACGCCACGGAGGTGCCCGCGTACGCGGCGCCCGTGAGCCCCAGCTTGTCCGCCACGCTGGAGGCCTTCACCACGGCCTCCGTCAGCCGGCGGGACGCTTGCGGCGCCACCACCGCGGAGGCGAGCAGCGGGCGCGAGAGCAGGTTCGTCTCGAAGAAGAGGCGCCACGGGTTCACGCCCTTCACGTCCGGGTGCTTCACGGAGACGTGGGTGTCGAACATGCCGTAGCGGTGGGCGCGGCGGATCCACTTCTCGAAGCTGACGTGGTCGCTGCCGTGCAGCACGTACGCGTCCGGCGCGAAGAGGAACGCGCAGCCGGCCTTCTCCAGGCGCACGCCCAGCTCCACGTCCTCGGACTGGCCCAGCGTCTTGTCGAAGCCGCCCACGCCCACGTAGTCCGCGCGGGGGAAGGACACGTTGCCCGTGTACAGGTGGTTGCCGCGCGCCTTCACGCCGGGGACGGAGAGCTCCTCGGCCATGCGGTTGTTGAGGTGCGCGTACCAGCGCTCGAAGAGGGGCATCTCCCCGATTTCGGGATCCGGCCGGATGCGGCCCAGCACCACGTTGCGCGAGCCCTGCGGATGGTGGGCCAGGTGGCGCGCCAGGAAGTCGGAGGCCACCTGCATGTCGTCATCCGTGACGAGCACGGTGGCGCCCCGAGCGGCCAGCACGCCCCGGTGCCGAGCGGCGGCGGCGCCCGCGTTCTGCTGCACCTCCACGCGCAGGGTGTAGGGCAGCTTCAGCTCGGAGAGCGGGCCCTTCACGTCGGAGGCGGAGCCGTCGTCCACCACCACCACCTCGAACTCCTCGGGCGGCAGCGTCTGGCCGGCGAGCTGCTGGAGCAGACGGGTGATGAGGGGCAGCCGGTTGTACGTGGCGATGACGACGCTGAGCCGGGGGGCCGGGACAGCGGGGGAGTCGGAAGGGCTCATGGCTTCTTCTTCTGGGCGGCGTCAGCGGCGGCGCGCTTCTGCTTCTTGGTCGGACGCGGGAAGGTGACGCTGCCGGCGAAGCGGTCCTCGCCCACCAGGGCGAGGGTCTTCTGCGCGGAGCCGAAGTCCGTCTCGCCCAGGGTGACGACCAGCAGGGCGGTGTCCGCGGCCAGGGCCAGCGGGAGGCTCGCCGGGTGGGTGATGAGCGAGTCGATGACCACGACCACGCGCTCGCCCTGCTCCACGCGGCGGCGCACCTCCTGGACCATGCGCGGGGCGCCGGCGGGCTCGATGCCGGTGGCGTCCACCAGGCGCAGGGGAGGTTCCGGGTAGGGCGCACCGGCCTCCATCAGGGCCTGGGCCGCGTCCTGCGCGGGGGCACCGGGATGGGCGGGGACGACCACCAGGTAGTTCCAGGCGCGGCGGTCCAGCGCGAACCACAGCCGCGACAGCTCCGGCGAGGGCACGGCGCTGACGGGCGGGGTCTCCTCGGCGGGCGGCGGGGGGCTCGAATCGGCGGACATGGGAGCGGCGACGGTATAACGCAATGAGGCGTCATGACCCAACGACCCGGGCGGGCGGGCAGGCGAAGGAGCGCGCCACCGGTCTGCTGTCACGGCTGACACCCCCAGAAGGAGCAGGCCGCGCAGGGGTCCGCCGGGGGGCGTAGGGGACGCGGCGTGTTATGGAAGAGGGGTGCAGAAGATCGGCTACCTGATTCCCGAGTTCCCCGGCCAGACCCACATCTTCTTCTGGCGCGAGCTGCAGGCGCTGCCGGGGAAGGGCGTGTCACCGGAGCTGGTGTCCACCCGTCCGCCGCCCGCGCGCATCATCAGCCACAGCTGGGCCCGCGAGGCCATGACGCGCACGGAGTACCTGGCCCCGCCGCCCCCGCTGGGCGTGCTGCGGGCCGCGCTGGAGATTGCCCGGGCCATGCCCACGGGTTGGGCGCGGGTGCTGGCCTCCATCGCGAGGGCGGAGGGCCTGGACGCGAAGGGCCGCGCGCAGCTGGTGGCGTTCGCGGTGATGGGCGGCCGGCTGGCGTCGCTGGCGCGCGAGCGCGGCTGGACGCACGTGCACGTGCACTCCTGCGCCAACGCGGCGCACGTGGCCATGTTCGCGAACCTGTTGTCCGGGCTCACGTACAGCATGACGCTGCACGGGCCGCTGGACGACTACGGGCCGAACCAGCGGGAGAAGTGGCGGCACGCGAAGTTCGCCTTCGTCATCACCAAGAAGCTGCTGGCGGAGGTGCGCCAGGAGCTGGCGGGGAGCCTGCCAGACCGCATCGAGCTGGCGCCCATGGGCGTGGAGCTGTCGCGCTTCCAGCGCTCGGTGGCCTACGAGCCGTGGTCCGGTGAAGGCCCGCTGCGGCTGTTCGCGTGCGGCCGGCTGAACCCGTGCAAGGGGCACGCGGACCTCATCGACGCGGTGGGGATGCTGCGCAAGAAGGGCATCGACGCGCGGCTGTCCATCGCGGGCGAGGACGAGGCGGGCGGCACCACGTACCGCAAGGTGCTGGAGGCGAAGCTCGCGCAGGACGGCCTCACGGACGCGGTGACGCTGCTGGGCGCGGTGAGCGAGGACGTGGTGAAGGACGGCATCCAGCGCTCGCACCTGTTCTCGCTTGCGAGCCTCCAGGAGCCGCTGGGCGTGGCCATCATGGAGGCCATGGCCATGCGCGCGCCGGTGGTGGTGACGGGCGCGGGCGGCGTGAAGGAGCTGGTGGACGACGGCGTGGACGGCGTGCTGGTGCCGCCGCAGGCGCCCGCGGTGCTGGCGGAGAAGCTGGAGAAGCTGGCGCGGGACCCGGCCGAAGCGGTGCGGCTGGGCGAGGCCGGCCGCCGCAAGGTGGAGGAGCAGTTCAGCAGCGAGCGCAGCGCGGACATGCTGGCGCGGATGCTGGCGTAGCCGGCTTCAGCGCACGGCCTTCCAGAAGAACAGGGCGGTGGCGCGCTTGTTCCGCTTGTCGCCCTGCCCGAAGTACGCGGTCGCCGAGTGCACGAAGTCGGCTCGGTAGACGATGAGGCGGTTGAAGACGTTCTCCACCTCCATGTCCTGCGCCCAGGCGTTGGCGGGCAGCTTCGTCACCCCGAAGGCCTGGGTGAGGTTGACGCAGCCGGGAGGGCAGGTGTTGCCGCCCAGGCCGCCGCCGGGCATGCGCAGCCGGTAGAAGGACGTGCCCACGTGCTTCACGGGCGGCTTCGGGTGCAGGTAGATGACGCCCGCGAAGTCGCACAGCGCCAGCGAGTCCACGTGCGGCTTCGCGGTGGACTCCTTCTCCCCCACGAGCTGCACGTGGTTGTGGGACAGAGAGCCTTTCGCCGGAGCCTCCTGCTTGAGGGCGCGCACGCCGGCTTGTTCGCGGATCCACTTCTCGATGGGGGCCAGCTCCGCGGGCGTGAGCGCGTGGGGCGCGCGGATGCCGGGCCAGATTTCAGGCCGCCACGGGGCGCCCATCGTCCAGTCCTCGCGGGCCAGGTTGCGCTCGTAGACCTCCAGCGCGTTGGGCAGGGCGTTGTCCTTGATCCAGTAGTCCCGTCCCAGCTTCGGCTTCCGATAGGGAAGCACGTCGCGGACGGCCGACTCCGGGCGCCGTTGTTCGAGCATGAGCGATTGCCGCCTTCCTGCTCACGCGGTCAGCAAGAACCCTGCCGTGTTTCACGTGTGTTTCATGCCTCGAGCCGGGGCGTTCTGCCCCATCCGACCAGGGGGCTCGCCACACCGGGGCGTTTTGCCCCAGGGTCAATCACCCCGGAGGGCCGTCGTCGTGAGTCTTCGCCCGGGATGACGACTGCTGATCCTCCCGGCGCGCTTCTGTCGGGAACCCATGTGCACCTGCCCTGGATGGACATCCAAAAGACAGACACTGGATGCATTCGGGACGTTGGAGGCGGAAATGGCCGGGTGGGATAGGATTTCCAGACACTCTGGGTAATCCCCGCAAAGAATGCCATGTCCGTATTGGAAGGTTTTGTCATCATGGTCCTGCGCGGAAACGGAGCTCGGGGGGCACTTCCATGGCTGACAATGAGATGCAGACGTTCGCGGCGCTGGTCATCCAATTCCGTTCAGGGCTCTTGAAGCACGCCCAGCGCATCCTGGGGAATGCGGCGGACGCGGAGGACCTGGTGCAGCACGCGCTGGACGAGGCGTGGAAGGAGCGGCTGCACCTTCAGGGGCCGGAGGCCTTCCGAGCGTGGACGGGGCGGGTCATCAACACGCGGGCCATCAGCCTGTTGCGCCACCACCGCGCGGAGCAGCGCAAGGCGGTGAACGCGGGCTGGGTGACGGTGCTGGCGGACGACCCGGAGGAGGCCGAGGGCTGCGAGCTCTGGACCTTCATCCAGGAGAAGGACCTGCGCGAAGCGGTGGAGCGCCTCCCGCCGCAGCAGCGGGAGGTCTTCCACCTGCGAGCGCAGGGGCGCTCCTACGTGAGCATCGGAGCCCAGGTGGGCCGCTCCACGGGCACGGTGGGCTGGTGGCTCCACCAGGTGCGCGAACAGCTGCGCGAGCGGCTCCAGCCCATCGCGGAGGAGCGCCGGCTCTCCGTGGGCACGTGGCACTGAGGTCTCAGGTGTTGCCCGCCCGCGCGGCCAGCAGCGCCGGTCCCACGGCCTTCTCCTCCGGGAGGGGCAGGGGCGTGGCCTCCGCGCGCAGCAGCGGCAGTCCGTGCGGCTGGGCCTGGAGGTAGGCCACCAGCTTCTCGCGCACCAGGCAGCGCAGGTCGAACGCCTTTCCGGAGTCCGCGGCGCTCACCAGGGCGCGCAGCTTCATGGTGCGCTCGCTCAGGTCCGTCACCTGGAGCCCCTGCACCTTGCCGTCCCACAGCCCCTTGGACTCCTGCTCCAGGATGCGCTTGAGCTCCGCGCGCACCGCCGGCACGTCCGTGCGGAAGTCCACGTACAGCTCCGCCGTGCCCAGAATCTCCGGCGACACCTTGCTCCAGTTCTGGAACGGCTTCTCCAGGAACTGGGTGATGGGGATGACCAGCCGGCGCAGGTCCCACACCTTCACGACCACGTAGGTGAGGGTGATCTCCTCGATCCACCCCCACTCGTTCTCGATGATGACCGTGTCGCCAATGCGCATGGGCTGCGTGATGGACAGCTGGATGCCCGCGAACAGCGTGGACAGTGACTTCTGCGCGGCCAGACCAATGGCCAGGCCCGCGATGCCCGCGGACGCCAGCAGCGACACGCCCACGTTGCGCACCGCCTCGAACTGGAGGAGCAGCAGCGACGCGGCCACCAGCACCACCGCCACCTCCACCACGCGCCGCAAGATGGCCAGCTGCGTGCGCAGGCCGCGCACCCTCGCCACGTCCGTGCCCTCCGGCGACTTCGCGACCTTGTCCTCCAGGAAGCGCGCGGCCCGGGTGAGGAAGCGCAGCACGAACAGCGCCACCGCCACGATGACCACCGAGCGCGCCGCCAGGTCCACCGTCTCCTGCGCCGGAGGAGGCAGCTTGAGGAACCGCGCCCCCGCCGCCACCAGCATGCCCGCCAGCACGAAGCGGATGCTCCCCTTGCCCGCGGCGAGCATTTCGTCATCCCAGCCGGACTTCGTCAGCCCGGCGGCGCGAGCGCCCACCCGCAGCGTCACCGCCTCGCCCAGCCGCCCCAGCGCCCACGCCCCCACGAGCACGACCGCCAGCCCCAGCCACTGCCACGTCTCCAGCACCCACAGCGGGCGCGTGAAGAACACGGGCGGCAGCATCTCCAGCAGCGGCGACCCGTGCTCCTGGAACAGCGTGTCGATGGCGCCCACCGTGTCCGCGCTGAAGACCCACACGGGGCCTCCTTCCGCGTCCACCCGCTCCAGCACGATGTCCTGGGGGCCTCGCGCCGTGGCCACCTGGCCCAGCACCTCTCGGCGGGCGCGCTCCCCGGGGCCCGCCGGCTCGCGGCCGATGCGCGCGAAGTCCAGCCACATCGTCCGGTCCAGCACCACCACCAGCCGCCGCGCCAGTGCCAGCCCCTCCTCCGCCTGCGTCTCCGGAGGCAGCCGCGACAGGTCCAGGTAGTGCGGCGCCCGCAGCCCGTCCCGAGCATGCGCCGCGTCCAGGAACCCCGCCGCCGTCGCCGTGGGCGTGCTCCGGTCCACCTCCGGCGGAGGAGGCGGCAGCCCCGCGTTCAGCGCGAAGGCCCCCACGGGCCCCAACAGCAGCAACACCCACAGCCACGGCGGCACGAAACGACGCACGGTACTCTCCTGATCCTTATGTAATTTGAGAACAAACAATCACCCTGGACGGAGGCTGTCCAGCGGTGATGACGCGGAAGGACAAGGGTCGGACGCGGTGCGGACGGGCGGGTGGGCGCCCCATGGTAGGTTTGGCACCTCCATGTCTGCTCCCGCATCGTCGCTCAAGGCCGTCATCGCCGCGCTGTCCGGCAACGTGTTGGTCACGCTCATCAAGTTCATCGCCTTCTTCCTGTCGGGCTCAGGGGCGATGCTGTCGGAGGCGATCCACTCGTTGGCGGACACGGGCAACCAGGTGTTGTTGTTCCTGGGGTTGAAGCGGGCGGCGCGCGTGGAGGACGACTCGCATCCGTACGGCTACGGCGGCGAGCGCTTCATCTTCGGCATCCTGTCCGCGTCCGGCATCTTCTTCGTGGGCTGCGGCGTGACCGTCTACCACGGCATCCAGTCGCTCCTTCACCCGCACGTGGCGGAGACGGGGCCGGTGACGTTCGGAGTGTTGGGGCTGTCCTTCCTCATCGAGGGCGGCGTGTTGCTGTTCGCGGTGCGCGGGCTCCTCAAGCAGGCCGCGGGCGAGCCCTTCTTCCGCTTCGTGCGGACGAAGGCCGACCCGGCGTCGGTGGCCATCCTGCTGGAGGACGGCGCGGCGGTGCTGGGCCTGGTGCTGGCGACGGCGGGCATCGCGTTGACGCACGTGACGGGCAACCCGGTGTGGGACGCGGCGGCCTCGCTCACGGTGGGCGTGCTGCTGGGGCTCATCGCCATCTACCTGATGGTGGAGAACCGGGAGCTGCTGCTGGGCCGGTCCGTGCCCTCGGACGTGGAGCAGCGCTTCGAGGACCTGCTGCGCGCCCGCCCCAGCCTGGCGGACCTGCACGACGTGAAGACGCGGCAGCTCACCCCGGAGTCCTACCAGTTCAAGGCGGAGCTGCGCTTCAGCGAGTCCTTCGTGGCGGCCCGGCTGGCGGAGGCCCTGCCCGCGCAGGGCCTGCCCCCGGTGGGCGCGGAGCGCGAGCGCGCGTTGACGGACGCGGCCCGGCACCTCATCCGCACCCTGAGCGAGGAGATTGACGCCATCGAAGCGGAGGTCCGCCGCGCCATCCCCCAGGCGAAGCACATCGACCTGGAGCTGGAGCACCTGACCGCCGCCGCCGCCGAGGCCGCGGAGCTCCGTGCCCGTACCGGGTAAGCTTTGCCTTGAATCCTGGTTTTGTAGTTTAGGCCGTGCTATGCGTTTTCGCGGTTCCCCTCACGGGAGCGGCGAGACGGGATGCGCGGACGGAATGCATGGAGTGTGGGCGTGGCGCTGCTCGTCGGCTGCGCTGGCACGTCCTACTTCCAGAGCGGCCGGGAGGTCTTCTTCGGCCAGCGGGGCGCCAGGGTCTGGGTAAAGGGTCCCTGGCCCGCCATCCAACCTTCCGCGAACGTGGACGAGGTCATCGACCAGCTCTGCCCGGCGGTGATGGCGTTGGACCGGGCCCGCGAGCGGGACTACGGCCAGGAGTACTGCGGGCTCATCTATTCGCTGGGCGGCGGGGAGTACTACGCGAGCTGGCCCTCGCCGCTGGGGCGCACGACGCTGGTGGGCGCGGACCTGCGCCGCAAGAGCTGCAGCGTGCCCAGCGTGGTGAAGGACGACCGGGGCCTGCCGTCCACCCTGGCGGACTTCCACAGCCACCCCTGGTTCCCGTCGGGAATGTCACAGGAGGACCGCTGGAGTCAGTCACAACGTTGGACCCTGCGAGTCCAATTTGATTCAGGATGCACGGTGACGAAGCTGGTCCCGTACAAGGGCGAGCCGCGTCCCGGTGAGGTCTATCTGCGGCAGGGCAAGGCGTGGAAGCTCATCGGGTACATCCACGAAGCGGACAAGGACACGGGCTTCATCACGCCCGTGGAGGACTAGATGGGGCGCCAGGGTTTGTCATCGCGGCGGGTGTGGATGAAGCGCGGGCTCGCGGCGCTGCTGGCGTTGCCCCTCACCGGCTGCGTGCTCTTCGCGCGGCCCATCCGTCCGCCACGCGCCTCCGACGAGGAGATGGCCCGCTTCCAGTTCCCGCTGGACCTGCCCGCGGAGGGACGGACGCAGACGCCCGCCCTGGTGGCGGTGGCGACGCAGCTGGCGATGGATGACTTCCGTCCGCTGGACCTGAAGCCGCACAAGGGCGCGACCGCGGACGAGCTGTGCCTCTACCGGCGGGACTCCTTCGACGTGTGGACGGCGCCCGGCCCGGAGGGCGTGATGTTCGTGCGCTTCGTGCCCCGGCAGGACGTCTGCAACTCCGAAGGGCCCGTGACGGACGCGAGCGCCACGTACGCCATCGACACGCGCCAGTGGCGCATCCTGTCCATCCAGCGCTAGGCCGCCGTCGCACCCGTAGGCGGCGCCTCATCCGGCGCCGCGCGCGTCAGGCCCAGCACCTTCTCCCGCTGGGGCCACGGCCACGCGCCGGTGACCATGGCCAGCTTGCCCGCGAGCACCGAGCACACCGCGACCTGGAACGTGCAGATGTACGAGATGATGCCCATGTCTCCGAACACCTGGTTCAGGTAGGACGCCACCACGCCCACGATGACCAGGCACGCTGTTCGGTGTTCCGCCGCGTACGCTCGATGGTACGAGCGCGCCGCCAGGTACACCGTCACCACCAGGTACATCCACACGCCCGTGAACCCGAACCACCCGCCGAAGGCCAGCAGGCCCAGCAGCGAGTTGTGCGGGTGGAAGCGGTACGTGGGGAACACGAACGCGATGTTGGGCAGCGGGTAGGGCTCCAGGAACTCGTGCCCGTAGCCCGTGCCGAACACGGGGTTCGTGTTCCAGGTCGCGATGAGGTTGAGGTTCTCGATGTCGCGGTAGTCCAGCTCTCCTTCGGCGTGCTGACCCTCGATGATGGAGCGGAAGGTCGCCACCGGCTTGAAGATGCTGCTGCTGGAGCTCCACCCGGCCAGGAAGTACACAATCAACAACGGCGAGCACGCGATGAGCCCGCGCGTGATGAACTTCTTCAGCGGCGTCCACGGGTTGAAGAGGTACGCCGCGGCCAGCCCGCCCACGAGGCTCACGTACGCGAGCCGGCGGTCGTTGAAGAACATCCCGATGAACACCAGGATGATGATGAGGATGCCTCGGATGGCGTGGCCGGACCTGGGCCGCTCCAGCCAGCGCATGATGCACACGCTGATGGCGAAGATGAACGTCATCGAGTCCGAGTGGCAGGTCGTGTACTCCACCTCCAGGTGCTGTGCGGGCACGATGGCGAGCGCGAAGTAGGTGCTCACCGCGGACTTGGTGAGCGCCGCCGCGATGATGGTCTTCGCCACCAGGGGCCAGTCCTCCGGCCCGCGCAGGCTGTAGTGGTACATCATCCCCACCAGCGGGAGCACCGCCGCCTGGTGCCACTGCCAGAGCGAGTTCTTGATGTCCCCGCCCCGCGCGATGCCCCACACCTCCATCCACATGATGGAGAAGAACGAAATCGCCAGCACCACCGCCAGCGGCCGGGGGATGGGCACCACCGGCGGATCAATCTTGGACTTCGTGGCCCGCCGGACGATGCCGATGACGATGGAGCCGATGATGAGCCCGTCGATGAGCGGGAAGCGCAGGGCGCCAATGCCCACCAGCTCGTGCATCTGCGTGAAGAGCAGCTTCCCCAGGGGGAAGAGCGGCGACGGCCAGAACATCGACTGGGGGCGCTCGGGTGTGTAGTCCACCGCGAGCACCAGGTAGAGCACCGTGATGGCCAGGTAGCGCAGCGGCACCTTGAGGATGACCCACCCCACCGTGAGCGCCAGCACGGGCGCCATGGTGACAATGGGGTCCCCGTTACCCACGGCGGCCGCACCCAGGGTGACGGCGCCCAGGCCCACGACCATGACGATGTACTGGAGCCAGGCGGCGGGCGAGGGTTTGAAGGCCATTCGAGCGAGGGGGAGGCTATATCCCGGGCCCGGGTTGGGATAGATGCGAAGGCGTATGGCTGGCACCCGACCCCGCGTCCTCCTGATTGCTGAGCTGTGCAACCCAGACTGGGTGAGCGTCCCCCTGGAAGGCTGGTCCCTGGCAAGGGCGCTCGCCGAGGTGGCGGATGTGCACCTGGTCACCCAGGTCCGCAACCGCGAGAACATCCTCAAGCAGGGGCTGGTGGAGGGGAAGGACTTCACGGCCCTGGACTCCACGCCGGTGGAGCGTCCGCTGGACAAGGTGGGCGAGCTGCTGCGCGGCAAGGCGGGCGTGGGGTGGACGACGGCCACGGCGCTGAGCGTGTTGCCGTACTACTACTTCGAGGAGCTGCTCTGGCGGCGCTTCGGGGACCGCATCCGCGCGAAGGAATTCGACGTGGTGCACCGCTACACGCCCATCAGCCCCACGACGCCCAGCACGTTGGCGGCGCGGTGCGCGGACGCCGGGGTGCCCTTCATCATGGGCCCCATGAACGGCGGCCTGCCGTGGCCCAAGGGCTTCGGCGACGCGCGCGTGCGTGAGCGCGAGTGGCTGAGCTACATCCGGGACGTCTACAAGCTGATGCCCTTCTACAAGTCGACGCGGCAGAACGCGGCGGCGCTGATGATGGGCTCGCGGGCGACGCGGGCGCAGCTGTCGCGGGAGTACCAGGACAAGGTCGTCTACATCCCGGAGAACGCCATCGACGTGCGGCGGTTCGGCGCGTCGAAGGCGGAGCCGCCGAAGCCGGGCGAGCCGCTGCGGGTGGCGTTCGTGGGTCGCTTCGTGCCGTACAAGGGCATGGCGATGCTCATCGACGCGGCGGCGCCGCTGGTGCGCGAGGGCAAGCTGCAGGTGGAGCTCATCGGCGACGGCGCGGAGATGCAGAACCTGCGCGCGCAGGTGGCGAGGGGCGGCCTGGAGAACGGCGTGACGTTCGCGGGCTGGGTGAAGCACCAGGAGCTGCAGGGCCGCCTGTCGAAGAACCACATCTTCGGTTTCCCGAGCGTGCGCGAGTTCGGCGGCGCGGTGGTGGCGGAGGCGATGGCGCTGGGGTTGGTGCCCATCGTGATGGACTACGGCGGTCCGGGAGAGATCGTCAGTCCGTCCACGGGCTTCGCCATCCCCATGGGCACGCCGCAGGAGATTGTCGAGCGCGTGCGCGGAGTCCTGGAGAAGCTGGTCGCGGATCCGTCCGTGATTGGCCCCATGGGCGAGCGCGCACGGGCGCGCATCCTCAAGCACTTCACGTGGAAGGCGAAGGCGGAGCAGGTGCTGGAGGTGTATCGCTGGGTGTCCGGCGAGCGCGGCCAGCCGGACTTCGGCATGCCGCTGGCGGACTGAGGTCCGCGGGGAGGGGCCCCTCATGCGAGGAGCCCCCTGAACGCCTCCGCGGGGACACCGGAGGTTACGGCTGGGCGTCGATGATCTTCTTGTAGGCCGCGCGCGTCTTCATCGCGTTGGCCAGGTCCTGCGCCTGGGGCACATCCGAGACCTTGGACAGCGACTCCTGGGCCTTGGCGTCGTCACCCTTGGCCATGTACGCGACCGCCAGATTGTAGTGGGCCTTGGCGTCAGAGCCGGACGCCTTCTCCCATGACGTGATGGCGGCATCCCAGTTGCCCGCCTTCGCCGCGTCCGCGCCTTCCTTCAGTCCGCCATCCGAAATGAGCGTGTAGCGCTCCGACAGCTCGTGGCCGAAGAGGGGGAAGTAGTGGTAGCCGACCGCGTCCGCCAGCACGCGCTTGAAGAGCTCGCCGCCGTCGCTGGGCAGGAAGTCCGTGCTCTGGAGCGCGCCGGGAATCACCCCCTGCGCCGACCAGTACACCGAAGGGAAGGAGCCGGCGTCCGGCGTGATGCTCAGCCTGGGGCGACCGGGCGTCTTGCCCTCGGCCTCGCTGGCGACGATCTCCGTCTTCACTTCCTTGCCGTCCTTCGTCACCGTGGAGAACGCCAGGGTGATGCTCATCAGGGTGTTGCCACCGCTCGTCTGCGAGCTCTTCGCCTGCATGACGTAGATGGCGGACACCAGGGGCGTCGCCATGTCCTGCGGAATCGCGCTGAAGGTGGCCGTGGGGGAGGGCAGGATCGCGCCGTCCTTGAAGCCGACGTTGAAGTCCGCCTTGGCCCCGGAGCTTGTCGCGTCGGAGAAGGCGTACTTCGGCTGCTGCCCCGTGACGTACGACTCCACGGCGGCCTTCACCGCGGCGTTCAGGGTCGCGGCGTCCATGCCGCTCGAGTTGTCGACATTCGTCGTGTCAACGCTCACCAGCGACAGGCCCGGCGCGCTCGACTTGAGTTCATAGAAGGGAGACTGCTGACGCTTCAGATCCACGGAAGACGCACAGGCAGACGTCAGGAGGACCGCGACGGCAAGCGTGCTCGAACGCAGGAAAGACATAAATGGAAACTCTCCGCACTGGGGGTCGCCTGGCTCACGGGCAGTGCCCCGCGGAGCGCGCTGACTCTTTCAGCCATGTTATTCGTAATCAAGTCAGATGTTGACTTTCAGTCATTGTTTGTCAGCACTCGCGGTTCATTGGGCTGTGATTGCTGAAGGCCTTTGCCAACAGACCTGGACATCTTCCGGCTGACGGATGCCGCGACGTTGATGGTCGCGACCGAGCGTTTCGTGGAGGCGGCGCGCGGCCTGGGCCCCCTTGGATGTTGTCCTCTTCAAGGAGCTTCCCGTGGGCGGCGGGGGATAGGGTTCCAGGCATGAGCTCCTCCCTGCTTCGCCGCGCCGTCCGTGGCTTCGCGGCCTACGACCTGATCGTCACGCTTCCATTCGCCACACCGTGGACGGCGGAAGCGATGCTGGGCGTCATGCGCTGGATGCACGAGAGCCTGGCGCTGGGCGGTGAGGCCATGCCGGTCTTCACGCCCGTGCACGTGTTCTTCGTCGCCCTGTTTGGCGTGCTCGCTGTCATCTGGGCGCTGGTCCGCGTCCTCCAGCCCACCGCGCTGCATGGCGCCATCGACACGGCGGGCCGGGGACTCGTCTCCGCGTGGATGGTGCTGGTGCTCACGCAGGGGGCATCCCAGGTGCTTGGCGTGTTCCTCGTGATGGAGGCCGCGGGCCTGTTCGTGCAGGGCGCGCTCCTGCTCGGTGCACGGAGTCGGGCGGCGGCTGCTCCCGCGACGGGGACCTGAGCGGAGGCCCTTGCCTCTGCACCAAGGTGCAGGGGTTAGCGTCCTTCGCATGAACCCTGAACCGTCCCTGCTTCGCCGAGTCGTCTTCGCCAGCGCGCTGTACGACTTCTTCGTCACCATCCCCTTCGCCACGCCGTGGACCGCGGACGCCGTACTCGCGGGCATCCGGTCCGTGCACCACGCGCTGGACCTGGGCGGTGAGCCGCTCCCCGTGTTCACGTCCACGCACCTGTTCTTCGTGGCCCTGTTCGGCACCATCGTGACGCTGTGGTCCGTCGTACGGCTCGTTCAGCCCACCGCGTTCAACGGCGCCGTGGACACCGCGGGCCGGGCGCTGTTCTCCACCTGGATGGCGTGGTCGCTCACGCAGGGTGCGACGCGGGTGCTCGTCGTGTTCCTCGTACTGGAGCTGGCGTGGATGTTCGCGCAGGGCGGTGCCATTCTCGGTGCCAGGAGGTGGCGTGGTGGCATCCCCGCGACGGCCCGTTGAAGCAGTGCCCTTGCGCATCGGCGCGCTCGCCCGTGAATCCGGCGTGAAGCTGTCCACGCTGCGCTTCTACGAGCGCCGCAAGCTGCTGCTGCCCATGGACCGCAGCGAGAGCGGCCAGCGCCTCTACGGCCCGGACGCCGCCATCCGCGTGCGCTTCATCCGACGCTCGCAGGAGCTGGGCTTCACGCTGAAGGAGGTGTCCGCCGTGCTCGCCCTCACCGACCGGCGAGGCACTCCCACTCGCGACGTGGCCCGCTTCGCTGAAGCGAAGGTCCAGGCCATCGACGCGCGCATCGACGACCTGCGCCGCATGCGTCGCGCCATCACCACGCTGATGGCCGAAGGCTTCTGCCCTCCGGACACCGTGTGTCCCATCCAGGCGTCGCTCGGCGCACCGAAGCGGAAGCCCCGCGCCTGAGCGTTACCGCCGCTCCGCCTCACGCGTGGTGCGCACCCACTCGCCGCGCTTCTCCGCGCCGGGGCCTCGCACCATCAGCCACACCTTCCACACCACGTAGAAGGGCGCCCACGCCAGGTCCAGCAGGCCGCGAGCCCCCACGCCGGACACCCACCAGCCGCGCAGCACGTACAGCGACAGCGACATCAGGCCGAACGACGCCAGCGCGGACGCCGCCACCGCCGTGCCTCCGGACAGCCACACCACGCCGGTCGCCAGCACCGAGCCCGCCACCGTCGCCAGCACCAGCTGGCTCAGGGGCGGCACCAGCACGTCCATGGACAGGTCCAGCAAGAGCCCGCTCTTCTGCTTCAGCGCGTCGCTGAGCAGCGGCCACCCGTGCAGCTTGCGCATCTGCGCGCGGCCGCCCTCCCAGCGCTGGCGCTGCGAACGGCTCTGCTTCTCCGCCGTCACCATCTCGCCCAGCACCTCCGCCTCCCAGGCGTAGTGCACGCGGTGCCCCGCGCGCGCCAGGCGGATGCCGTACTCCAGGTCCTCCACCACGCTGAACGCGTCGTGCGGCACCTGCTTCAGCACCGCGTGCGTGAAGCACATGCCGTTGCCGCGCAGGCCGCAGGACACGCCCATCCGCTCGCGCCCCATGGAGCGCACGCGGTGGAACATCCCCAGCGCGATGGTCATCAGCCGCGTGCGCCACGACGCCGTGGGGTTCATCACGCCGTAGTGCGCCTGCGCGCCGTGCGCCCCATCCTCCAGCCGGCGGGCGAAGGCGTGCAGCAGGTTCGCGGACACCACCGTGTCCGCGTCCACCACCACCACCGCGTCCGCGAAGCCGTCACGCTGGCTGTGCTCGAAGGCATGCGCCAGCGCGTAGCCCTTGCCGCGCTTCTCCTCGTCCTGGCGCTCCAGCACCGTGGCGCCCGCCTCCCGCGCCTTCTGGGCCGTCGCGTCGGAGCAGTTGTCCGCCACCACGATGATGCGCCGCAGGTGCGCCGGGTAGTCCACCGCGGACAGGTTCGCCACCGTCCGGGCAATGCCCAGCTCCTCGTTGTGCGAGGGGATGATGACGTCGAACTTCCGCACCGCCGGCGACGGCGGCACCGGCGCCGCCTTGCGCCCCGACAACAGCGTCAGGAGCAGCAGGTAGCCGCAGCCCACCACCACCGGCAGCAGTCCCACGCACAGCGCCACGTCCACCCAGGTCCAGACCGTCACGACAGTGTCACCCCCGCGCTCGCGCCATCCGAAGGACGGCCGAGCGCACGAACCTTCAGCGCCGTTCCAGCTCCGCCAGCACCGGCAACTTGAGCAGCCGCTCCACTTGCCACTTCTCCAGGACCCGGCGGCGCAGGATGTCCAGCGCCACCGCCGCGAACACCGCCAGCGCCACCCCGCCCACCACGCCCGCGATGGCGATGAGCTTCGGGTTCGGCTTGGACGGCTTCTCCGGGAAGAGCGCCGGCAACAGCACGCTGTAGCGGTGCTTCATGGAGACTTTGGAGATCTCCAGCTCCGTCTGCGCCTGGTCCAACCGGCGCAGCTTCTCCTGGTGACGCATCACCACCATGCGCATCCGGTCCGTGGCCACCGCCACCTCCGGATCATCCGGCGTGCCCAGCATCGCGCCCGCCATGGGGGCACCGAAGCCCGCCGCCAGGCTCGTGCCCTCGGTCGTGGAGTCCACGTCCGTGCCGCCCATGCGCAGGTACTCCTGGATGAGCGACTGCTCCTCGGAGCGCAGGGACGTCAGCTGCGGCGAGTCCGCCTGCATCGTCGCCACGCGCTGCTCCAGGTCCACGATCACCGGGTGCTGCGGAGAGAACACGACCCGCTGCTCGGCCAGCTGCGAGCGCAGCTCCGTGAGGCGGCGGCCGCGGAACTCCTCCACGTCGCGGATGGCGCGGCGCTTGGCCTGCACCAGGAACTTCAGCTGCGCGAGCGCGTGGTCCGTCGCCAGGAGCGCCTGCCGCGCGCTGGCCTGCTTGGGGTCCGCTTCCTTCTTCTTGCGGCGCGCATCCGCGGCCCGCACCGCGCGCTCCAGGTCCGCGATGGCCTGCTTGATGTTCGCGGCCTCGTTGGCCACCTGGCCCTGGAGGATGTTCACGGACTCGGAGATGGCGCCCATCTCCGAGTCATGGCGCATGTCGAGGAAGTTCTGCGCCGCGGCCTCCACGATGTTGAAGGCCATCTGCGGGTCGCTCCAGTCCACCCCGATGGTGACCGTGCCACTGCCGCCCTCCGCCATCACGATGAGGCTGGTCTCCAGCATCGCGATGAGCGCCTCCTCCTTCTCCTCGTCCGTCATGGGAGGCGGAGCCTTCTTCAGGTACTGCTCCTTCATGCGGCTGAGGGGCGACCGCATGTGGTCCCAGTACTCGATGAGCTTCGCGTTCTTCACCACGGACTTGAGGTTGCCGCGGCTGAGCACCATCTCCCACGCGGCGCGCGTGGGTTGATCCGCCTCCACCGGGATGGACCGGCCCGGGTTCACCAACGAGGAGATGATGAGGTTGCGGTACGTCAGCATCCGCGTCTCGACGTGGTACTTGCGCGGCATCAGCTTCGCCGCCGCCGAACCCAGCCCCGCCATCACCGCGACGATGCACAGCCCCAGGAACCAGTGCCGGAAGATGGCCCTGCGCACGAAGCCCAGCCCGTCGAACAGGAAGCCCCAGTCGATGAGGTCCGCCGGCGCGTTCGTCTCCTCGCGCTCGGGGACGTACGGCGGGGGCGGGGCGGAGCGAGGCGTGCGTGGGGCCGGCGTCGTCACGCGTTGCCCCGGGGCGCCGCGGACTTGAGCACGTGGCGCACGCGCTTCTCCAGCTCCTCGGGCGTGAAGGGCTTGCCCAGGTAGCCGTTGGCGCCGGCCTCTTCCGCGTAGGCCTTGTCCTCCGGCAGGTTGCGCGCGGACACCATCAACACCGGCACGTGCGCGATGGCGGGCGTGCGGCGGATGTGCTCGCAGACGTCGTAGCCGGACACGTCCGGCAACGTCAGGTCCAGACACACGAGGTCCGGCTTGAGCTCGCCGCTCGCCAGGTACTCCATGGCGGCCTTGCCGTTGGGCTGCTCCACCACGTTCTTCACGCCCATCTGCTCGAGCATGTCACGCAGCATGACGCGGAACATCGGAGAGTCCTCCACGAGGAGGACAGTGAGCTGTTGGAGCTCCATCACGTCTGACGCCTTTCCTTCCCTCACCCGAACCCGTACCTGGGAACGAGGACGAGCACGCCATATGCGTACGCCATGTTGAAGAGGGCCACCCACAAGATGGCCTTCTTCATCCCCCGCCAGGGATGCGCATCGCGCGCGGCCGCTCCGGGCAGCGCGATGGTGGCAACGAGGACGGACAGGAGGATGAGCTTCGCCATTGCGGGAGCCTCAGAGGATACCCGTTTTCTGGACCGTCAGTCCCAGCGTCGCGGACCACACCGTGCGGGCCGCCTCCACGTCGGGCGAGCGAGTCCATGCCGCGCGAGTGTCCACCTCCAGGGTCATCCACCGGTTCACCGTCCAACCCGCGCCCACACCGCCCACCACCTGCCGGTCCCCCACGGCTCCGCCTACCGCGAAAGCACCGCCTCCCGTCCCGGAGAACCGGAAGCGCGGGCTCAGCGCCCAGGTGCCGTTCAACGTCAGGTCAGCCCTCGGGTAGACGAGCCCCGTCAGCCGATCCACGAAGGGCGTCACGCGCGCGGCGAGCCGGCCGTTGAAGTCCGCCGTCCGCGACGGCACCCGGTGGGACACCGCCAGCGTCAGGTCCGGGAGCAGCTCCAGGCGCTGCGGCGGATCCTCCACGGGCGCGCCCCCGACCTGGAAGGTCGTCAGCCGCCGCCCACCTGACAAGGTGGATGACGGGGTGACTCCGGGCACGTCCGGGTCATCCGTGGGGTCGTCCTCCGTCGCGCGCACGGAGTACGCCACGCCCACGCCCACCCCGGCCTCCACCGCCGTGCGCCGATCCAACCGGTGCGTCCAGCCGCCAGTGAGCGTGGTCACGGTGGCGCGAGCGCCGGTGGAGAAGCGCGAGTCCGAGTACGCCAGCGTGGTGGAGAGCGTGTGCCGGGGCGCGGGGGAGTTCCCCAGGGACAGCTGCGCGCGAGGGCCGTACTGGAAGGGCACCGCCTCCTTCGCCGTGTCGTCCAGGCCGCCGCTGGCGGAGAATCCCGCGCTGCCGGAAAGCCGCCAGCCCGGGCCCAGCCACACCGTCTCCGCCGCCAGCGTCGTCAGCGAGGACAGGAAGAACACCGTGTCCACGCCCTCTGGCAGCGGCTGGATGGGGAGGGCCGGTGTGTCCCCGGGCACCGTCGGGTCGTCATCCAGGCTGCCGCCCAGGGGCAGGTTGGTGAAGAGGTTCACCTGTCCCAGCACGAACTCCTGGGTGCCGTGCAGGGTGAGCCCGCGCGAGGGGCGCCAGTCCCCCAAGAGCCGCCCCACGTGCTGCACCTCGGTGCGTGGGTTGGTGGTGGCCTCACGGAAGGAGATGCGCGGCGCGTACTCCACCTGCGCCACCGCGCTGCCGTCGTCGTACTTCAGGCTCACGGTGGGGACGATGTCCATGTCCGCCGCCAGGGGGGACACGGTCTCCCCCGTGGCCTGCGCGTCCATGGAGCGCGCGCGGGTGTCCACGCGGGCCGAGGCGCCGTACTTCACGGAGGCGGAGGCCACCTCCAGCCACAGGCTCGCGAGGGCCGCGTCCAGCACGGGTTACTCCACCACCACCACGTCGCCGGGGCGCAGGCGGAAGGCGGCCGCGCGGCCTTCGCCGCGGATGATGTCCTCGTAGCGCACGCGGATGCGCGTGGGCTGCTCCGCCTGCGGGTCATCCCGGCGCAGCACGAAGATGCGGTCGCGGTGGGCGTAGTCGGTGAAGCTGCCGGCGGCGCCCAGCGCCTGGAGCAGCGTCGCGCCCGGGTCCAACACGTGCGCGCCAACGTTGGCGACTTCCCCCAGCATCGTCACGGACATGGGGCGCGCTTCCTCCAGCGACACCGTGACCACGGGGTGGTTGATGAAGTCCTTGAGCCGCGTCTGGATCTGCTGCGCCAGCAGGGCCGGCGAGTGGCCCGCGGCCTCCACGTCGTCCAGGAAGGTGAGGCTGATGTTGCCGTCCTCGCGCACCTTGGCGCGCGTGGTGAGCGCCTCCTGGCCGAACACCTTCACGTTGAGCACGTCGCCGGGGACGATGCGGTAGGCGGCGTCCGACTCGGTGGGCTTCTCCTGGTAGTCGTTCACCCAGGTGTACTGGCCCAGGCCGCTGCACGCGGGGGCCAGGAGGAGCAACCCGGCGCACGCGAGCGCGCGGGAGACGGGACCGCGGAATCGGGACGGGCGGGAAGGCATGGCGCTAAGAGTTCCTCACGCGGCGGGGGCGGCCGGCACGGCCACCTCGGCACCATTACCACCGCGCTGCTTCGCCATGCGCACGACCTGGAGCAGCTCCGAGGGACGCACGGCGCCGGTGCCCAGCACGCCCGCCACGTAGGCGGAGGCCGTCAGCCCCAGCCGGGGCCACGCCTGCATGCCCGCTCCGGCCAGCACCCGGTCCAGGACCACGCAGCCCACGCACACCGCGGCCGTCTTGGCCACCATGAGGAGGGAGCGCCGGTCGAAGGAGTTCCTTCCCATGCGGCTGAGGAAGAGCACCGTGACGATGACCTCCGTGAAGAACATGGAGAGCGCCGTGGCGGTGGCGCCGCCGGACGGGCCAATGCGCCGGAACAGCCACGGGATGAGCATCAGGTTGAGGATGGGGTTCACCACCGCGCCCATGGTGGCCGCCAGCGTCACCCACCACTCCTTGTTGGACATGGTCAGCCAGATGCTGCTGACCATGGTGACGTAGGCCATCACGAAGATGGGGGACAGCACGCGCAGGGGCAGCGCCGCGGGCTCGAAGCCGGGGCCGCACATCAGGCGCACCCACAGGTCCGCGCCCAGCACCATGGCCATCATCACCGGCACGGTGAACGCGAGCACACCCTCCAGCGAGCGGCGCGTCAGGTTCGACAGCTCCGCGGGCGAGCGGGCCGCCGCGCGCGACATCATGGGCATCAGCACCCAGCCGAAGATGGGGGAGATGAGGAACGTGAGCCCCGCGATGCTGAACGCACCGCCGTACCAGCCCACCTCCTCCTTCGACGCGAGCTTGCCCAGCAGCGTCATGTCCGTGCGCCCGTTGCACGCCAGCGCCGCAGCGGTGAGGAAGAACGGCAGGCACGCCTTCATCACCTTCTTCGTCGCCGTCAGGTCGACGCGGAACTTCAGCCCCAGGTGCTCCTTCGCCAGCTTCCAGCTGATGAGGAGCTTCACCGCCTCCGACAGCACCATGGGCACGGCCAGCCACTGCAGGCCCACGCCGAACGCGGCCATCAGCGCCAGGCCGCCGCCCCACACAATCTTGGTGATGACGTTGGAGACGGACAGGCCCGCGACCTTGCCCTTGGAGTGCAGCAGCGCGGCCATGGACGCGTTGATGACCATGAGCGACTGGGCCACCGCGAACCACTGCACCAGGTGCTGCACCTCCGGAGGCTCGCCGGTGTGGTGGAGCACCAGCGCCAGCGCCACCATCAGGATGAGCGTCATCCCCAGGCGCAGGAGCATCGTGGTGCCAAAGAAGTCGCTCGCGTGCTCCGGCCGGACGGGGACTTCCTTCCGGATGTACGTCTCCAGGCCCAGGTTCGTGGCCACGAAGAACGTGGCGGCGAACGCCTCCGACCAGTTGAAGTAGCCGAACGCCTCCGGCCCCAGGTAGCGCGGCATCAGCGCGCGGATGCCCAGCGCGATGGCGTACGTCACCATCAGCGAGCCACCGAGCTGCAGGGTGCTGCGGACCGCGCCGCGCACTTCGTTCGCACGGGCGCCGTCGTCGGCTTCAGCGGAGGGGGAGGTCGGACTGTTCACGGTCATGGATGAAGCGGGCCTTCGGGGCTGCTGCACACCAGGGGAGGAAGGCCCGCCCCATGGAAAGACGAACGGGCCCGGCGCGTCAACGCCGGGCCCGGAATGACACCCCGGTTGCTAGCTTGCTCCGCGACCGGTGATGACCACGGGCACCGTCTGCAGGAGCAGCCGCAGGTCGCCGGTGAGGCTCCAGTGGTCGATGTACTGCATGTCCAGGTACATCCACTGCTCGAAGGAGATCTGGTTGCGGCCGGACACCTGCCAGATGCAGGTGAGGCCCGGGCGCACGGACAGGCGGCGGCGCTGCCACGTCTCGTACTTCGCCACCTCGCTGGGCACCGGCGGGCGCGGGCCCACGATGCTCATCTCACCGCGGAGCACGTTGAGGAACTGGGGCAACTCGTCGATGGAGAACTTGCGGATGAAACGACCGATGCCGGTGATGCGCGGGTCGTTCTTCATCTTGAAGACGGGGCCGGTCTGCTCGTTCTGCGCGGCCAGCCGCTCCTTGAGCTCCTCCGCGTTCACCACCATGGAGCGGAACTTCAGCATGTAGAACGGCTTGCCGTGCTGCCCGGTGCGCAGCTGCTTGAAGAAGATGGGGCCGCGCGAGGTGAGCTTGATGCAGGCGGCCACCACCGCGAACAGCGGCAGCAGGGCCCACAGCGCCACCGCGGACACGGCGATGTCGAACAGGCGCTTCATGGCCATCTGGTGCGGCTTGGGCGCCACCGCGGCGAAGTGCAGGTAGCCGTCCGCCACCGCGCGGGAGTCCACCGGGCGGGCGCGGTCCAGGCGGAACGAGTGCGCCGGCAGCGCGAACGGCACGCCGAAGCGCTCCGCCAGCTTGATGGCCGCCTGCATGGACTCGCCCTGCTTGAGCGTGTTGCCCGCGATGTAGACCTCGCTGACGGGCAACGTGCGCAGCAGGCGCTCCAGCTCGTCCGCGGGCCCCAGCACGTCCGCCGGCAGGCTGTCGCCAGAGGCGTGGTCCGCGGGGAAGCGCACGTAGCCCAGGATCTTGTGACGGCCGCGCTTGAGCAGGTCCTCGCCCGTGTAGCGGCCCATGGCGCCGGTGCCCACGATGAGCACCTCCTCCGTGGGGGCCTCCTGCGAGGCCACCTGGCGGAAGACGCCCAGGCGCAGCAGCAGGGCCACCGGCCAGAAGATGAAGAGCAGCGGCGCCAGGCCCACGTGGGCAGCGGTGGGCATCGCCAGCTCCAGCACCGCCTGGATGGTCACCACCGCCAGCGTGGTGACGGACACCAGCGCCACGTGGTCCAGCTTGCTGCGCTCGGCGAAGCGCGAGTCGTACAGGCACAGCGCCGTGCCCGTGATGAGCCACACCAGCACCGCCGTCAGCACCATGCTGGGCAGCTCCCAGCTCATGGGGAACGTCAGCCCGCCGCGCATCCAGGCGGAGCCCAGCAGCACCGCCACCAGCAGCGCCACATCCACGGTGAGGTTCAGCTTCGCCGCGAAGCCAGGGGCCAGGCGCGGCGGATCGGTGACCTCGGCCGCGGCCGGCACCCCGGAAGCCTTGACCTCGGCGCTTGCAGTCGCACTGCTCATCGTGTCCACCCCCCTCTGCTCACGTCCGGCTCTTGCAGAGGATACCGTCTAGACTAGAAAAGTTTAACCAGGAGGAAATGCAAGATTGCCAAATAGTGCGTCGCGGCGCAACCACTGCTCAGCAAGAAAGACATGACAACAGGTAAAAACTTGGACACCCATCCCAGCCGTCGGGTGTGAGTTCGCGTCCATGGACATTGAGGTCCAATGGGTCCTTTGGATCCCACCTGGACCCCAAAGCCGCCGGCTGCGCCCGCCGACTGCATGTACGATGCCCGTCTGACAGTCGGATGCCCGCGCTCCTACCGAGATGCGTCATGCCGGAAGTCATGAGGAATTCCCGGAGGTTGAGAGTGAGTCTCCAGGCGCTCTGTCCCGGTGTAGACGTTGCAGCGGCCGTTCCTTGAGAACGCGGCGAGCGTCACGCCAGCACGCAGGGCCAGGTCGATGGCCAGGGAGCTGGCGGCGGACACGCTGACCACGACGGGGATGCGGGCGCGGGCGGCCTTCTGGACGATTTCGAAGCTGGCGCGGCCGCTGACGGCCAGGACCGTGGGGGCGGTGGGGAAGGGCGGTGTGGGCAACCGGAGCGGGGCGCGCACGGCGCCGGCCAGGACCAGGGCTCCCACCACCTTGTCCACGGCGTTGTGGCGGCCCACATCCTCATAGGAGGCGAGCAGCTCGCCATGGGCATCCAGCGCGGCGGCGGCGTGCACTCCACCGGTGTGTTCAAACGTGTGCTGGATGTCGCGCAGGCGTTCGGTGGCGCGGGCCACGGTGTGGGCGGAGAGGACGGGGCCTGGGGCGACGGGGGCGCACGTGGCCATCAGGTCGTCCACGTCGCGGCGGCCGCACACGCCACAGGCGGAGGTGGTGAGGGTGCCGCGGCGGGTGGCCTCCACGCGCTCCAGGTCGAGCACGGCACCGGCGGCGGGAACGACCTCCAGCACGTTGCCGTATCCTTCCTCGCCGGGGTGGCCGCAGTGGAACAGGCTGCCCAGGTCGTCGCGGTCGTTGAGGATGCCTTCGGCGAAGAGAAAACCCACCGCCAGCTCGCGATCATGCCCGGGGGTCCGCATGGTGGTGGCGACGGGGTCACCATTCACGCGGATCTCCAGGGGCTCCTCCACGGCCACGCGGTCATCCTCGGCCGCACGGAGCGTGTCTCCGTCGAAGCGGCGCACGGCGCGGTGGGTGACGCCGCGCGGTTCTGGGCGAGAGACCTTGGATGTCGCGGATTGATCGCGCAGCCACGCGGTGAGGAGGTCCGCGACGGCGGTGGCGGTGGCCGGCACGCGCGGGCGCGAGGCCACGGTGGACGGAAGCGTAGGCGCGTCCGTCACCAGTGCGAGCACGTCGGGGCGGGAGGCAGCGAGCGGGGATTCCAGGCCCTCGCGCCACACCTCCAGCTTCGGGAGGGGGCCGTCCTTCCAGCCCTCCACGAGCACCAGATCCACGCGGCCCGCGTCTCGCGCGAGGAGCGAAGGGGACAGGGGCTGCCGCGTGGTGAGCTGCGTGCCGTCCGGCGTGGAGAATCCGGTGAGCGCGGCGCCCGCGGCGTCCAGGCGCGCGGTGTCGCTGCCCGGGCGGTGGAGCGGGTGCGCCTCCGATGAGTGCTTCACGTACGCGACGCGCAGGCCGCGCGAGGCCAGCTCCGGCAGCAGGCGCTCCAGGAGCGTTGTCTTGCCGGCGCCGGAGTGGCCGATGAGGGCGAGCGCGGGAGGCGGCTTCATACGGCCTCCACGGCGTGGAAGTCCGGTGCGTCGAAGAGCTGCACGTCCACGGACTCGCCCTGGGCGAAGTCCGCGCGGCCGGCGGGGAGCACGGCCCAGCCCCGGGCGGCCACGTTCTGCAGAATCTGTCCGGCGCCCTGGGGACGCAGGCGGGCCCACGGTTCAACGCTGTCCTCGCGCGCTTCGAGCGCCGAGACGGTGACGAGGTAGGTGAGGCCGGCCTGCTTGTGGCGGGGCTCGGAGAGGCGGGCGCGGGTGACGCGGCGCTGTTCGATGACGCCCTGGTGCTTGAAGAGGAGGGGCCGCGCGAACTGGTCGAACGCGACGGTGGCGGCGCCGGGGTTGCCGGGCAGCACGACGACGGCGGTGGAGCCCAGGCGGGCCACGGCCACGGGCTTGCCGGGCTTGAGCGCGACGCCGTCCACGAGGAAGCGCGCGCCCATCCGGGTGAGGACGCGCTTCACGCAGTCCTTGTCGCCCACGGACGCGCCGCCGGTGGTGATGAGCACGTCGACCTGAGGCGCGAGCTGCTCCAGCTGGGCGTGCAGCTCCGCTTCGTCATCGCGCGAGCGGGCCAGATGCGTGACGTCCGCGCCGGCCTCGCGGGCCAGGGCGGCCACGAGGAGGCGGTTGCTCTCGAAGACCTGGTGGGGTTGCGCGGGCTGGCCGGGGGGAACGAGCTCGTCGCCGGTGGCGATGACAGCGACGCGCGGCGCGGGGCGCACGAGCGCGGTGGCTTCACCCAGCGACGCGAGCACGCCGAGCACGGTGGCGTCCACGCGCTGGCCGGCGGGGAACAGCGGAGTGCCGGGCATCACCTCTTCGCCAGCGCGGCGCAGGTCATGGCCGGGGGCGACGGAGACGAAGAGGTCCACGTGGGAGCCGTCGTCGGTGGGGCGCGCGGCCTCCTGGCGGACGACGGCGTCAGCGCCGGGGGAGAGGGGGGCGCCGGTGAAGACGCGCGCGGCCTCGCCGGGCTGGAGGGCGCGGCGCGGGAGGTGGCCGGCGTAGACGGTGTCGACGACGCGCAGGCGCGCGGGGCGGTCGCGGTTGGCGCCCCGGGTCTCCTCGGCGCGCACGGCCCACCCGTCCATGGCGGAGTTGTCGCAGCCGG
This sequence comes from Corallococcus exiguus, assembly GCF_009909105.1. NCBI lineage: Bacteria > Pseudomonadati > Myxococcota > Myxococcia > Myxococcales > Myxococcaceae > Corallococcus > Corallococcus exiguus. The sequence goes on along the minus strand of NZ_JAAAPK010000012.1, from coordinate 111,765 downwards.
GCAGCGCGCGTGACGCGACGATGCCAGCGGCGAGGAACCGGCCATGGGCTTCCATCAAGGGAAGCCGGGCGGGAGCCGCGGGCAGAATGGCATCGAGCGCGGCCAGTCGCGCGGCGGGGAGGGGAGTCAGCGGCATGAGTCAGCGAGGGGGCGGCGGACTCTACGACGGGGTGCGCGTGCCTTGTCCACACAGGGCATGGGAGCGGCGGCTGCTCCCTCCCTCTGGGGGTTGGCGAAATCCCGGGTGTGAAGCGTTTTCGCGGAGGATGAGAGGTGTGTAGGGTCGGCGGACATGGACGGATCCGCGACCTTTCCCGACGTGACGCTGGCCATCCTGGCAGGGGGGCAGGGGAGCCGGTTGGGGGGCGTGGCCAAGGGGCTGCTGAGCGTGGAGGGGCTCACAACCTTGGAACGGCTGCGAGCGTTCGGGTCGCATTTCGAGGACGTGTTGCTGGTGGCGAATGTTTCGGCGCCGTACGAGCGCTTCGGGCTCCGCACGGTGGCGGACGCGGTGAAGGGCAAGGGAGCGCCGGGAGGGGTCCATGCGGCCCTGGGCGCGGCCAGCACGCGGTGGGTGTTCGCGGTGGCGTGCGACATGCCGTTCGTGACGGAGGCCGCGGCGCGGGTGGTGCTGGACGCGCGAGGCGAGGATGTGGACGCGGTGTGCATCGAGCGGGACGGACGGTGGGAGCCGTTGTTCGCGGCGTATCGTACGGAGCTGGTGTCACACTGGGGTGAAGCCTTGGTGGAGGATCCGTCTCTGCGGGGACTGCTGATGCGGTTCCGTACGCGGACCTTGCCGGTGGACGCATTGCGAGCGGTGGATCCGGAGCTGCGTGCGCTGGCGAACGTGAACACGCCGGAGGATTTGGTTCGGTATGGGGTGACGTTGCCCTGATTACGGCTCCGGCTGCGTCACCATGAACCGTGCGTAGGGCATGCCGGCCTGTGGCTGACCGAGCACGGGCAACGGGAAGCTCAGGGGCTTTCCGTCCGATGCCTTTGTGTTCCCCTCTACCTGCGCGGCACCAAGGCCCTGTCTCTGTCCCTGGAACGTGGCCTGCGGATTCCTCGCGGAGGCCCTGCCCGCCTGGATGACGGCGTAACGCGCGGCCACCGCTCCCACCGTGGACAGCACGTCCGCGGTTACCTGCTTCCACCGTGCGCGTCCCGGCAGCACGTCCATCACCAGTCCCGCCAGGGAACACGTCCGGGACAGCGTCCACAGAGCTCCCGACACACCCGTGCGCAGTGGCTTCCCCACCTCCACCACCTGCCGCGCCTCCAGCTCCACCGCCTCGCGCGTGAACACCTCCGCCACCTTGCCCGCCACACGGAAGCGGCGCAGCACGCGCTCCTCCGCGTCCGTGTGCGGGAACAGGGACAACAGGCTCCCCGCGCTCGCGGTCGCGGAGGCCATGAAGAACAGCGGCAGTGTGCGCCCCACCTGCTGCCACAGGGGCACCGCCGTGTTGCTCACCAGCACCGCCGTGTATCCCGCGAGCGGCAGACCCAGCACCGCGCCCACCATGCCCGCGGTGCGTCCCATGACTCCAAGAACTCCGGGCATCCGTCGCAGCACGAACGCCGCCGTGTTCACCGCGCCCGAACCCGCCAGCACCCACGAACCCACACTCATGGGTGACGTGGGCCGGAACACGCGCAGCATGTTCAGGAAGCGCGACGGCCGGCCCAGGTCGTGGATCAACAGCCCCGCGCTCACGATGTCCCCCGCCGTGGCCACTGCGTGACAGCGCCCCGCCAGCCGCTCCAGCCGCCGTCCCCCCAGATACTCCATCGACACGCCGAGCACGCTCGCCGCGCCTGCCACCCCGCCCACGTAGAAGTACGCCGGGACCGTCCAGATCCACAGCGGTTCCTTCAACACCGGCATGCCGTAGTAACTCGGCGCTCCTTCACTGTCCGGCCCCGACCGTGACGGCACCGTCGGCAACACGTCCATCCCATGCCGCACAGGCTCCGGGTCCTTCACCCGCTGCTGGGCACCCTCGCCCTCCAGGATGCCCGCGCGTGTGTCGATGTTCCGCCCGTCCGCCTTGCGTTGCAGCCGGTCCAGCAGCGTGTCGTCGCTCATCCGCGCCCCTCCCGCCCGAACGACACCGCGCCCAGCGCCACCGCCACCATTCCCACCGCACCCATCGCCACCGAGGCCCACGAGCGCAGAGCCTTCTTCGTCGGCACCACCGGGTCGGGCGGCAGGTTGTAGACCTCCGGCTTGTCCAACAGCAGGAAGAACGCGTTGAGCCCACCCGTGCCCGGCTGGTTCTCCGCGTCCTTCCCGTACAGGTACGCGTCCGTCACGCCTCGCTGATGCAGGTCGCGAACCCGTGACTCCGCGCGTGCATGCAACTCGTCCAAATCACCGTACTGGATGGACGCCGTGGGACACGCCTTCGCGCACGCCGGCGTCTGGTCGTCACCGATGCGGTCGTAACAGAGCGTGCACTTCCACGCGCGCCCGTCATCCTCGCGCCGGTCAATCACTCCGAACGGACACGCCGACACGCAGTAGCCGCAGCCGTTGCACACGTCCGGCTGCACGTAGACCGTGTCGAACTCCGTGCGCACGATGGCGCCCGTGGGACATGCCTCCAGGCACCCCGCGCGCTGGCAGTGCTTGCACACGTCCGACATCATCAGCCACGAGAAGTCCCCCGCGCCCGACATCTGCCCCTGCAACGGCACCGGCCGCTCCACGAACGCCACGTGCCGCCACGTTGACGCGCCCAGGTGCGCGGTCTGGTCGTAGGACATCCCCGTGAAGTGGAAGCCGTCGTCCGGAAGTTGGTTCCACTGCTTGCACGCGACCTCGCACGCCTTGCAGCCGATGCAGAGCGTCGTGTCCGTGAAGAACCCCTTGCGGCCCCCCATGTGCCTATCCCTTCTCCTCGGGTTCCTGCGTCTCTGAATGGTCCGTGTCCCCAGGCGGCGTCACGTCGCGCGGCACCTCCGGCAACAGCAGCGGAGGCGGCGCCGCTCCCGCCGCGGCCCTCTCCCCCGAGCGCATCCGTCCCGCCCGCAGGTCCGCCGTGAACACCTTCGACTCCTGGATGTCCACGTTCTGATCCGCGACGAACGCCGTCAGCTCATTGGCCCCTTCACCGCGCACGCGCCCCGTGACACCCCAGTGGTACGGCAGGCCAATCTGGTGCACCTGCCGCCCCTTCACCTTCAGCGGGCGGATGCGCTCCGTGACGAGCGCCCGGCACTCCAAATCCCCTCGCGCCGTGGCGAGCGTGCACCAGTCCCCGTTGTTCAGCCCCTTCTCTCGCGCCAGCTCCGGGGAGATTTCGCAGAACATCTCCGGCTGCAATTCGCTCAGCCATGACAGCCAGCGCGACATGCCGCCCGCGGTGTGGTGCTCGGTGAGCCGGTAGGTCGTGACCAGGTACGGGTAGCGCGGGTCGCCCCAGGCCCGGTGATAGGGGTTGTCCTTGCGCTTCCACTCCTCTCGCGTGGGGCTGCACTGCTGCGCGTAGAGCGGGTTGGACACCACCGACTCCATGGGCTCGTAGTGCGTGGGCAGCGGCCCGTCCATCATCCCGCTGGGTGCGAAGAGCCAGCCCTTGCCGTCCGCCTGCAAGAGGAACGGATCATTGCCGGCGATGGTCGCCAGCCCCGTCGCGCCCTCGGGCGGCCGATACTCCGGCGGCCGGTCCACGATGAAGTCCGGCACGTCCTCGCCGGTCCACCTCTTCTCGCCCGCGTCCCACCACACGTAGCGCTTGCGCTCGCTCCAGGGCTTGCCGTTCGCGTCCGCCGACGCGCGGTTGTAGAGGATCCGCCGGTTGGACGGCCACGCCCAGCCCCACTCCGGCGCCACCCACGTCTGCTCCTGCCCGGGCTTGCGCCGCGCGGTCTGGTTCACGCCATCCTTGAAGCAACCCGAGTAGATCCAGCAGCCGCACGCCGTGGAGCCGTCGTCCTTCAGCGCCGTGAAGCCATCCACCAGCTTCCCGTCCGCCACCGTGTAGCCGTTGATCTCCTTCAGCACCGCCTCCGCGGAGGGCTCCGCGTGCGGCCCGTGCGTGGGGTAGTCCCACGTCAAATCCAGCAGCGGCGCGTCCTTCGGATCCGTGGAGCCCGCGTAGCGCTCACGCAGCTTGCGCCCCAGGTGATAGGCGAAGTGCAGCTCGCTGCGCGTGTCCCCCGCCGGCTCCACCGCCTTGTGATGCCATTGCAGCAGCCGCTGCGTGTTGGTGAAGGTGCCGTCCTTCTCCGTGTGCGCGGCGGCCGGGAAGAAGAACACCTCGGTCTGGATGTCCTCCGGCCGCACCTGCCCGGACTGGACCTCCGGCGCCGTGCGCCAGAACTCCGCGGTCTCGATGAGCGTGAAGTCACGCACCACCAGCCAATCCAGCTTGCGCAGCCCCTTGCGTTGGAGCGCCCCGTTCATGCTGCCCACGGCGGGGTTCTCCCCCATGACGAAGTAGCCCTGGAGCTTCCCGTCCGCCATGTCCGCCACGGTCTGCATGTGCGAGTGGTTGCCCGTCAGCCGGGGCAGGTGCGCGAACAGGTAGTCGTTGTCCTTCGTGGCCTTGTCCCCGAACCACGCCTTGAGCAGCGACACCGCGTACTTGGGGAACTCCGTCCACCAGCCGCTGCCGGACTTGTTCTTGCGGATGTAGTGCTCCAACGAATCCGTGGCGCTCGCGCGCGGCATGGGCAGGTAGCCGGGCAGCAGGTTGTAGAGCGTGGGGATGTCCGTGGAGCCCTGGATGGACGCGTGCCCTCGCAGGGCGAGGATGCCGCCACCGGGCCGGCCGATGTTGCCCAGCAGCAACTGGAGGATGGCCGCCGTGCGGATGTACTGCACGCCCACCGAGTGCTGCGTCCACCCCACCGCGTAGCAGAACGCGCTGGTGCGCTCCGGGTTGGAGTTGTCACACAGCGTCCGCGCGATCTGGAGGAACAGCGCCTCGTCCACGCCGCACACCTGGGACACCACCTTCGGCGTGTAGCGCGCGAAGTGGCGCTTCAAGAGCTGGAACACGCACCGGGGATGCTGGAGCGTTTCGTCCCGGTGCTCGTCGCGGAGGTCCACGCGGTGGTCGTGTCCGCCGCCGCCCGCGCCCGGTTCGTCCGTCAGCTCCTTGTGGCCCGCCGCAGGCACCACGCCGGCCACGCCATCGTACTGCCAGGTGTGGATGTCGTAGCGGTTGTCCTTCGGCTGGTAGCCGCTGAAGAGCCCCTCCAGGTCCTCCGTGTCCAGGAAGCCCTCGCGGATGAGTGTGGCCGCGTTGGTGTACTGCACCACGTAGTCACGGAAGTACCGCTCGTGCTCCAGCACGTAGTGGATGAGCCCGCCCAGGAACGCGATGTCCGAGCCCACTCGGATGGGCGCGTAGATATCCGCCACCGCGCTGGTGCGCGTGTAGCGCGGGTCCACGTGGATGACCTTCGCGCCCCGGGCCTTCGCCTCCATCACCCACTGGAAGCCCACCGGATGGCACTCGGCCATGTTGGACCCCTGGATGAGGATGCAGTCCGAGTGCTGCAGGTCCTGCTGGAACGTCGTGGCTCCGCCGCGGCCGAACGTGATGCCCAGACCGGGCACCGTGGACGCGTGTCATATTCGAGCCTGGTTCTCCACCTGCACGACCCCCAGCGCGCTGAAGAGCTTCTTGAGGAGGTAGTTCTCCTCGTTGTCCAGCGTCGCCCCGCCCAGGTGCGCCAACCCCAGCGTCCGGTTCAGCCGCTGGCCCTTCGCGTCCGTCACCTCGAACGTCGCGTCGCGCGTGCGCTTCACGCGCTCGGCCACCTTCTCCATCGCCTCTTCCAGCGGAATGGGCTCCCACTCCGTGCCGCCGGGGCGGCGGTAGAGGACCTGCTGCACGCGTTGCGTTCCCGTGACCAACTGGAAGGTGGCGGCCCCCTTGGGACAGAGCCGTCCGCGTGAGATGGGGGAATGCGGGTCGCCCTCGATGTCGAGGATGCGCCCGTCACGCACGTGCACCTCCTGCCCGCAGCCCACCGCGCAGTACGGGCAGATGGACTTCACCACCCGGTCCGCGGACTTCGTGCGCGGCGCCAGCGAGCGGCTTCGCGCCGACATCGCCGTGTCGCCCAGGGCCCGGCTGTCTCCCCGGGCGAACTGCCGCAGCACGGGCCAACCCTTCATCAGGTCGCGGAACTTCAAGGCCGCTCCTCCCAAGGACGCACACGTGGAATCTGGTCCTCAAGATGGGGATGCACGGCGGGGCGGACCAGTGCCGCTGGACCCTGGCTCGCGTCCAGCAGTGGACGTGAAAGCAGGCGGGCAGGCACGGAAATGCGCGGCGCGCGAAATCAGACCGGGGGGCTCGAATCGTTACTTCTCCACGGTGCCAACGCCTCTTCCTGCTCCTCCCTCCCTGTGGGCCACACGACCTTCAGGCGGAGCAGGAAGACCCACAGCCACGTGATGGCCGGACATGTGGCGGAGAGCGAGTGGAGAACCTGCATGACGGACAGTGCCCCTCTCATCCTGTTGATCGAGGACGAGGAAGACCTTCGGGACGCGGTCGCGACGCTGTTGGAGATGGAGGGCTATCGCGTCGCGCAGTGCATCCACGGCGAGGATGCCTGGAGCTGGCTTGCGTCCCATCCCCGTCCGGACCTGGTGCTGCTGGACCTGATGATGCCGGTGATGAACGGACAGGCCTTCCTCACGAGGCTGTCCCAGGAGCGCATGCTGGAAGGCGTGCCCATCATCGTGCTGTCCGGCAGCCCCTTTCATCCCCCGGGCGCGGTGGACTACCTGCGCAAACCGGTGGCGGTGGCGGACCTGATGGAAGTGGTGCGCCGCTTCCTGCCGTCATCCGGGGAAGGCCCGGAAGGACCTCCCACGTCGTGAAACATGTGTCGCATGGCGCGGCGCGTGCGCATCGAGGACTCGCGATGGAGCGAGACCTGTGGAATCCTCGCGCCCCGTCAGGTCCCCGCCTGGTCCATTCCCCCTCATTCAAAGGACGACAGATGCCGGCTGGCACGCTGAATCTACCCGAGGACGTCGCCCGAGACCTGGAAGCCCGTCTGGCCGCGACGGAGCCGGAGGAAACGAGCCGGGGCCTGTTCTTCCTGGGCGTGTTGGACGCGGTGCGCTTTCTGGGCGGAGCGGACGCGGTGAAGCGCTGTCTGGATCAGGTGGGGGAGACCGCGGACTTCATCCCCATGCAGACCTATCCGTTCCCGCGCTTCCTGCGGTTGTCCTACGTGGCGGCGGAGCAGCTGTCGCCGCTCGTTGGCGGCCATGATGCGGCGCAGCGGCAGATTGGCACGCAGGCGATGCTGGACTTCCTCAACTCCATGTTCGCGCGCGACTTCGTGCAGCAGGCGGGTGGGGACCCGAAGCGGCTCCTGGAGTTGATGCACTCCGGTTACCGCACGGCGCTGAACTTCGGCGAGCGCTCCGTGGAGTGGACGGGCCCCACGTCGGGCCGGGTCATCATGAAGCGCTCGCTGATGCCGGTGCCCTACAACGAGGGCATCCTCCAGTCCGCGCTGGAGGTGACGGGCGTGCACGACGTGCAGGTGCGCGGGCATGCCCAGTCGCTGGTGGACGCGTACTACGACGTCTCCTGGTCGTGAGCCGCACGGGCCGCGCTCAGGCCAGGGCGCGGCGCACGAGGCGGTAGGTGCCTTCCGCCGTGGTGCCGTAGACGATGTGGGCGGCGAGCGCGCTCAGGTGCGACTTCGCCGGGACCTTCTGGGGCGGCGGAGCGAGGCGCAGGAGCGGCACCGCCAGCTCGTCACCGATGAGGAACAGGCCCAGGCCGAAGCCCACGCCGAACAGCTTCCCCGCCAGCGGCACGCGCTCATGCAGCGCACCGTGCACGGCGCCCCAGAGCGTGCCGTAGCTCCAGTGCACCACGTTGCCGGCCTGCTTCTTCCGCTCCCCCTCCAGCTTCACGCCCGCGCCTTCCGCCGCCTTGCGCGCGGCCACCTCCGTGGCGGGCTCCTGCTGGGAGTCGTCCTGCTCCTTGGACTCGCTCAGCCTGGCGATGAGCGCCTGCGCCTGGTTCATGGCGAAGGTGCCCAGCGCGCCGCCCGCGGCGCCCATGAGGATGTCCTGGAGGAGCGAGCGCTTCTCGGGACGTGCGAAGGGACGGAGTCGGCTCCAGCGGATCATGGTCGGGCCCTTTCGGTGCGGTGGCTGCAAGCGTGCTCATAGGGTGGGGCGTCTTGTTGACGGGTGCACACTCGGGGATGGGGAGGTGGGGCGCGCCCTGTTCCCAGTCCGGAGAGCGGCCGTGCGAGCGGGCGTCGCGCGGAGGATTCCGGGGGCTTGCCTCGTGCGAAGCCCGGCCAGAAGGCCCACCTCAGGGCGAGGAGGGGCGAAAGCGCATGGCTCGTCACGGGGACTTGAGAGGACAGGTGGCCATCGTCACGGGCGCGTCGAGCGGCGTGGGCTGGCAATCCGCGCTGCGGCTGGCGGAGGCTGGCGTGCGGCTGTGCGTCACCGCTCGGCGCCAGTCGGCCCTGGAGCAACTGCGCGTGGAGGTGCTCCAGCGCGGCGGTGAGTGCCTGGTGAGTGACGGCGACGTCACGGTGGCCGAGGACGTGGAGCGCGTGGTGCGCGAGTGCGTGGAGCACTACGGCCGCGTGGACCTGCTGGTGAACGCGGCGGCGGTGCAGTCCTACGGCTACTTCGACCAGCTGCCCTGGGAGCACATCACGCGCGTGTTCGACGTGTCGTGCTTCGGCTACTTCCGCTTCGCGCGCGCGGTGCTGCCGCACTTCCGCAAGCAGGGCCACGGCCACCTGCTCAACGTGCAGTCCATGCTGGCGTCGGGGTCCGCGCCGCTGTTGTCCGCGTACGCGGCCGCGAAGCACGCGACGCTGGGGTGGGCGCAGGCGCTGGAGCTGGAGCTGGCGGGCACGGGCATCCACGTCTCCAACGTGCTGGTGCCGTCCGTGTCCACGCCCATGTTCGACCACGCGCCCACGATGCTGGGGTGGAAGCCCGTGCCGGTGCCGCCCACGTACGACGTGGACCTGGTGGCCCGCGCGGTGGTGCGCCTGGCGAAGCGGCCGGGCCGCACGTCGGTGCCGGCGTTCCTCCAGGGGCGGTTGATGCTGTGGCTCAACGGCCTGGCGCCGTCGGTGGGCAAGGCCGTGCTCTCCCGCTTCGGCGTGCGGATGCAGACGACGGACATGCCGCTGGACAGGCCCGAGGGCAACCTCTTCACCCCCGTGGTGGAGGGCGTGGGGCCTCGTGGCAGCGTGCCGCCCACGCCCGCGTGGGTTCGCTTCACCGCGACGCTGGGCCTGGCCGCGCTCACGGGCGGCGTGGTGGGCGGCGCGGTGCTGGGCGCGCGCGGATTGATGCGCGCGGCCCGCTGAACCGGGGCGCCATCAGACGTCCCCCTCTCCGAGGGGGCCGCGATCAGGATTTTTCCGTTCGCTGCGCTGATGGTGGGGTGTCAACGAAGTGTTGGGTGGGTCCGAAAACATCCTCGCGTTGCGGCGCCCTTTGGCTAGAAGGGGCCCCGCATGCGCTCCGGGAAGGGTCGGCCGGGCGCGAACGAGGGGAGAAACATCAATGCGTGGAAGCAACAAGTGGACGGGCCTGGCGCTGGTGGCGGGCCTCGCGGTGTCGGCGCAGGCGGTGGCGGCGGAAGAGCCGAACCTGAACGCGAACCCGGGCAGCTCGTCGTCGTTCGGCCAGGCGGGCCAGATGGTCATCAGCCAGGACCTCAACGGCTTCCTGGGCTACAATACCGCGTCCGAAGTGTTCCTGATCCGGCTGGAGCCGTCCGCGGACTACTTCCTCCAGCAGAACCTGTCGGTGGGCGCGTCCGCGCTGGTGGCCTTCGGCTTCGGTGACAGCACCGTCGTGGGCCTGGGCGTGCTGGGCCGCGTGGGCTACCACCTGCCGCTGGGCGACCGCGTGTCGCTGTGGCCCAAGGCGGGCTTCGGCGTGCAGTTCGCCCACGTGCCGGGCGCCAGCGACGTGAACTTCGTCCTGGATTTCAACGCCCCCGTCCTGTTCCACCTCACGCCGCACTTCTTCATCGGCGCGGGTCCGCAGGTGCGCGCGGTCATCAGCCAGAGCGTGGGCAGCCTGGGCTCGGAGCAGGGCTACTTCGCGGGCAATGACGTGACGCTGGGCATCACCACCACGGTCGGCGGCTACTTCTAGCCTCGGGCCTTCCCCGGCACTCTGGGCTTCGTGCCCGGGTGTCGGGGAATGCAGGACCCGTGACGTAGGACGCGGTGCGTTGACGTCACGGGTTGGATGTGTTGGGTTGGAGGTTGCCATGTCCGTGCTTCCGTTCGCATCCAGGCTGCCCGCGTTCGCCCCCCTGCATCCGCTGGGGAGGGGCCCGTTGGGCGAGTGGGTGTCCCTGGTGTGGCCGCTGGAGCAGGACGCGGTGGATGCGCGTCCGCTGGTGGTGAAGACGTTCCTCCTGGCGTCGGGGTTGGCGCCGGAGACGCGGCGCCCGCTGGAGGATGCGCTGACGCGTGCGGTGCCGCTGAGGCATCCGGGCATCGCGAGGCTCCACGGCTTCCAGGTGGACGTGCGCGACACGCTGACGGTGGTGTCGGACTACGTCCCGGGCTGTTCGCTGGCCACGGCGCGCCGGCGGGTGCTGGGGCGGTGCGGGCGGCCGTCGGAAGCGTTCGTGTGTCACGTGGGCGCGGAGGTGGCGGGAGCGCTGCAGGCCGCGCATGACGCGCGCGTGGTGCACGGGGATGTGCATGCGCACCGCATCCGCGTGGGGCCTCGGGGCGAGGTGACGCTGACGGACTTCGGGCTGCGGCCCGCGCGTCCGCTGCTGCGCCGGTTCATGTCGCCGTCCCGGCCGGACGCGGTGGAGCTGCCCGTGCGCGAGGACGCGGTGGGCTCGTCGGTGGAGACGCGAGAGGATTTGCGCGCGCTGGGGCGGGTGTTGTTGGCGCTGGTCTCTGGGAACACGGTGGTTCCGGAGGACGCGGCCGGGGTGGACGCGGCGCTGGGTGAGGTGTCGCCCGCGCTGCGGGACGTGCTGCGCGGGGTGCTGCTGGATGCGCGCGGGGCGGACTCCGCCGCGGGGCTCCAGGCGGCGCTGCGCGACTGCATGGGGCACGGTGTGGAGTGCCAGGGGCGGGACGCGATGGTGCGCGAGCTGGCGGCGCTGCCGGGCTCGGGGCCGCTGTCTCCGGTGGACGTGTACGTGGGCGCGGCGTCGGTGATGACGGCCTCCGTGTCCGTGCGCGGGCGCACGCTGCCTTCCTGATGCGCGGGGCCTGGGGCCTCGGCGCGTGCTGACCTCGTGCATCGGAGCCCGCCCGCGAGCACGTGGAACGTGCGCTCGCGTGCTGCACGGGTGGACGGCATTCCTGTGGACTGGCGGACGTCGTGCGTCCTGGCCGTGTGAAACGCGACGGGACGCGAACGGGCGGCTGGTGGTTGCCTTGAGGCCACGCCCACAGTCGCGCCCGCCTCCGGCGACCTGGCCCGCGGAGGCCTCCATGTTGAAGGGGGGGCCATGGCTCCGCTGTTCCGCCCGGGGACCGACTCGGTGCTGCGGGCGTTTATCGCCCTGGCTCTGGGTGTGCCCGCGGTGTCGCTGGCGGGACTGCTGCTGCTCGCGCGCAACCCGCTGGGGCGGGGCTCGTTCACGCCTCGCGAGCAGCCACTTCCTTTCGACCACCGCCACCACGTAGGCGACGAGGGCATCCCCTGTGGCTACTGCCATGAGGGCGCGTGGCGCTCGCCGGTGGCGGGAGTGCCGCCTACGCAGCGCTGCCTGGGGTGCCATGCGCAGGTGTGGAACGAGAGCGCCCGCCTGGAGCCGGTGCGCGCCAGTGGCTTCGACGACACGGCGCTGCCGTGGAACCGGGTGCACGCGCTTCCGGACTACGTCTGGTTCAGCCATCAAATCCACGTGAACAAGGGCGTGGGCTGCGTCACCTGCCACGGCCGCGTGGACACCATGCCGGCGGTGGAGCAGGTGGCGCCGCTCACCATGGGCTGGTGCCTGGACTGTCACCGCGACCCGACGCCGTGGCTGCGCCCTGTGTCCGAGGTCGCGAACCTCACGTGGCGTCCTCCCGGAGACCCGAGGGAGACGGGCCGCGCGGTGCAGGTCGCGCTCGGTGTGTCCCCTCGCACGGATTGCAACACATGCCACTTCTGACCGACCCCGCCCGGACGGATGACCGCGACACGCCCGGTGCTGACGGGACGGAGCCGGTGCGCGCGTGGAGGAGCTTGGAGGAGTGGCACGCGGGAGGACCCGGCCACGAGGCCGTGTCGCGCGAGCATCCTCCCGGCGCGATGCTTCCGCCCGAGGGCGTGGCGCGGCGCACCTTCCTACAAGTCGCGGCGGCGTCGCTGGCGGCCGCGGGCTTCAGCGGGTGCTTCCGTCAGCCGCCGGAGAAGATCCTCCCGTATTCGACGCCGCCGGAGGGGCTGACGCCGGGTGTGCCGCTGCACTTCGCCACGGGGCTGGAGTGGAACGGCCGCACGGTCGGGCTGGTGGTGCAGAGCCACGAGGGGCGGCCCACGAAGGTGGAAGGCAACCCGCTGCACCCAGCGAGCCTGGGCGCGGCGGGCATCTTCGAACAGGCGGCGCTGCTGGGGCTCTACGACGCCGCGAGAGCGAAGACCGCGCGACTGCAAGGCGTGGAGTCCGCGTGGAGCACCGTGAGGGATGCGCTGCGGAAGCAGGCCGAGCGCGACGACCAGGGCGCGGGGCTGCGCTTCCTGGTGGAGCCCACGAGCAGTCCGCTGGTGCAGGCGCTGTACGCACGCATCCAGCAGCGCTTCCCGTCTGCGCGGATCATCCCCTGTGGCGCGGCCCTGGCGGACGGGCGTCGCGAGGGCACGCGGTTGGCGTACGGCCGGGTGCTGGACGTGGTGCACGACGTGGGGCGCGCGGTGGTGGTGGCGGTGGACGACGACTTCCTCGCGACGACACAACCCGGGCACCTGCGCGCGGCGCGGGACTTCGTGAACGCGCGCAAGCCGGAGGCGATGAACCGGCTGTGGGTGGCGGAGGGCACGCTGACCGTCACGGGCGGCTTCGCGGACGAACGGCTGCGGATACGGCCGTCGCAGGGCGTCGCGTTGATGCTCGCGCTGGCGGAGGCGGTAGGGACGGGCCTGGGAGGGAATGCTCTGGCGAATCCCACGCGCGGAGTGACGCCAGCGTTGGCCTCGGGGCTCGCGAGCCTGCGCGTTCCACCGACCGCGCTCACGGATGCACAGCGCGCCTGGGTGCGCGGCGCGGCGAGAGACCTGCTCGCGCACCGGGGACAGGGCCGGGTGACGGTGGGCCCGCGCCAGCCGCCGCTGGTGCATGAGCTGGCGTTCGCGATGGACGAGGCGCTGGGCAACACGCCCCGGCTGCTCGAACCCGTGGCACTCCCGGATGGAGACCCGGAGGCGCTGACCTCGCTCACGGGGGAGATGTTCGATAAGCGGGTGGACACGCTGATCATCACTGCGTGGAACCCGGCCTGGACGGCGGTGGTGGACTCGGGCTTCACGCAATCCCTGGAGCGCGTCCCCTTCCGGCTGTACCACGGCCTCCACGAGGACGAGACGGCGGCGCGCTGCCCCACCTTCGTCCCCGCGACGCATCCCTTCGAGTCCTGGCGCGACGGCCGCGCACCCGACGGCACCGCGTCCGTGCTGCAACCCCTCATCGCGCCCCTGTTCCCAGGAGCGGTCTCCGAGGTGGAGCTCCTGTCCGTCTTCGCGGGCCTGGAGTCGCAGAGCCCTTACGAACTGCTCAAGTCCCTGTGGCGTGAACGCTCGGGCTCACCGCCGGACTTCGAGGCGCGCTGGGAGACGTGGCTCGCGGACGGCGTCATCCCGGAGACCCAGGCACCGCCCGCTCAAGCCGTGCTGGAAGAGGCCGCGGTGGTGAGGGACGCGCGGGAGGTCGTGGGGTTGGAGCCCTCCCGGCTCATCGGGGATGCGTTGGACCCCCGAGCAGAGGCCCGCGCGAGCTACCTGTGGGAAGCGCCCAAGGGATTGGAGCTGTCCCTGGTGCTGGACTCGCGGCTGTACGACGGCCGCTTCGCGGGCAACGCGTGGCTCCAGGAGCTGCCTGATCCGGTGACGAAGCTCACCTGGGACAACGCGGCGTTGCTCTCCCCGGCCACCGCGCGGGCACTGTCGCTGGAGAAGGGAGACGTGGCGCGCATCGAGGTGCTGGGCCAGGCGCTGGAGGTGCCCGTGCTGGTGCTGCCCGGTCAGCCGGACGACACGGTGACACTGGCGCTGGGCCACGGCCGCGAGCGCGTCGGGCCCGTAGGCCAGGGCGTGGGCGTCAACGCGTACGCGCTGCGGTTCCGGAACCTGCCATGGGGTGGCGGCACTCCGAACATCACCCGCACGGGCCGCCATCACGCGTTGGCGCTCACGCAGGAACACTGGAGCATGGAGGGCCGCCAGCTGGCGCTCCAGCTCACGCAGGAGTCCTTCCGCGCGAAGCCCCAGGCGCTCCACTCACTCCAGGAGGACGGCGAGCGGCTCTATCCGCCGGGGCCTACGGCGCTCGCGAGCGGCGGCCACCAGTGGGCGATGGCCATCGACCTGCACCGGTGCACGGGGTGCAGCGCGTGCATGGTGGCCTGCCAGGCGGAGAACAACGTGCCGGTGGTGGGGCGCGAAGGCGTGCTCAAGAGCCGGGAGATGCACTGGCTGCGCATCGACCGGTACTTCCTGGGCGACCCGGACAACCCGGGCTTCATCACCCAGCCCGTGGCGTGCGTGCACTGCGAGGCCGCGCCCTGCGAATACGTGTGCCCGGTGAACGCCACCGTCCACTCGGACGAGGGCCTCAACCAGATGGTCTACAACCGCTGCATCGGCACGCGGTACTGCTCCAACAACTGTCCCTACAAGGTCCGCCGCTTCAATTATCTGGAGTACCAGCAGCGCGAGCCCCTCACGCGCCTGCGCCAGAACCCGGACGTGACGGTGCGCTCGCGCGGGGTCATGGAGAAGTGCACGTACTGCGTGCAGCGCATCGAACGGGCGCGGACCGTCGCACGCTCCGCGCACCGGGACGTGCGTGAAGGCGAGGTCCGCACCGCGTGTCAGCAGGCCTGTCCCACGGAGGCCATCACCTTCGGGGACCTGCGCGCACCGGAGTCGCGCGTGCGCCGCGAGCACGAAGACCCGAGGCACTACAAGCTGCTCAACACGCTGGGCACCCGGCCGCGCACGGTGCACCTGGTGCGCCTGAAGAACCCGGCGCCGAAGGGAGGCGCATGAGCACGGCCGACCCGCAGGTGCCCGCGCCCGGAGACCCGCTCACCGAGCACCCCATCCTGGAGGGGCGCCACTCCGACCGCGCCTACAGCGAGTCGTTGCTGGCCTTCGTGCACCGCCCCGCGGGCCGGACCTGGTGGGCGCTGATGGGGCTGGGGCTGGCCGGGACCGCGGTGCTGGCGGTGGCGGTGGGCGTCACGCTCTTCGTGGGCGTGGGGACGTGGGGCAACAACATCCCGGTGGCGTGGGCGTTCGGCATCACGAACTTCGTGTGGTGGATTGGTATCGGCCACGCGGGGACGTTGATCAGCGCCATCCTGCTGTTGTTCCAGGAGAAGTGGCGAGGGTCCATCAACCGCTTCGCGGAGGCGATGACGCTCTTCGCGGTGACGTGCGCGGGGCTCTTCCCTCTGCTGCACCTGGGACGACCGTGGAAGTTCTACTGGCTGGTGCCCTATCCGAGCAGTCTGCGCGCGTGGCCGCAGTTCCGCTCGCCGCTGACGTGGGACATCGCGGCGGTGGGCACGTACCTCACGGTGTCGCTGCTGTTCTGGTTCGTGGGGCTGATTCCAGACCTGGCCACGGCGCGCGACACGGCGAAGACGCCCCGCGCGCGCTTCTGGTACGGCCTGGCGAGCCTGGGGTGGAGGGGCTCGGCGAGGCACTGGCGGCAGTGGCGCACTGGCTACCTGCTGCTAGCGGGGCTGGCCACGCCGCTGGTGGTGAGCGTGCACACCATCGTGTCCTTCGACTTCGCGGTGTCGCAGCTGCCGGGCTGGCATACGACGGTGTTCCCGCCGTACTTCGTCGCGGGAGCGGTGTTCAGCGGCTTCGCGCTGGTGCTCACGCTGCTCATCCCGGCCCGCAAGGCGCTGGGCATCGAGCACGTGGTGACGCCGCTGCACCTGGACAACATGGCGAAGGTGCTGATGGCCACGGGGTGGATGGTGGCCTACGGCTACATCCAGGAGCACTTCTTCGCCTGGTTCAGCGGCAACCCGTTCGAGATGCACGCCACGGAGGCGGAGTTCTTCGGGCCGTACGCGCCGCTCTTCTGGATGCAGATCTTCTGCAACGTGTTGGTGCCGCAGCTGTTCTGGTTTTCCCGGCTGCGCACGAACGTGGTGGTGCTGTGGGTGGCGGCGCTGCTCATCAACGTGGGGATGTGGACGGAGCGCTTCCTCATCGTGGTGGCGTCGTTGAGCATGGATTTCCTGCCGTCGTCCTGGGCGGCGTACCGGCCCACGTGGGTGGACTGGAGCCTGCTGGGCGGCACGGTGGCGTTCTTCGGCACGGCGTTCCTGCTGTTCCTGAAGTTCGTGCCGGCCGTGTCGGTGAGCGAGATGAAGGAGCTCCAGCGCGAGGTGGACGCGTCGCTTCAATTCCGGCGTGAGCAGGGCACTCGGCCAGGCGGTGCGCCATGAGCCGCCAATGGGTGCTGGGAGAGTTCTCGTCCAGCGAAGCCCTGGTGGTCGCGCTGAAGGACCTGCGCGCGAGGGGCTTCGAGCAGCTGGACGCGCACACGCCGTTCCCGGTGGAGGAGACGTTCGAGGCGCTGGGGCTGAAGCGCTCGTGGTTGCCGTTGCTGACCTTGGGGGCGGGGTTGGGAGGGGCGGCGTTCGCGTACGTCACGCAGTGGTTCACGAACGCGGTGGACTATCCGCTGAACGTGGGAGGCCGGCCGCTGCACAGCGTGCCCACGAACCTGCCCATCGCGTTCGAGCTGGCGGTGCTGAGCGCGGCGCTGACGGTGTTCGGCGCGCTGATGTTGCTCTTCGGCTTCCCGCACGTGACGCACCCGGTGTTCGACGTGGAGTCCTTCCGCAGCGCGTCCGTGGACAGCTTCTGGGCGAGCGTGGCGGTGGACAGCGAGGACGCGCCGAAGGTGGAGGCGGCGCTACACGAGCTGGGAGCGCGGCAGGTGTCGGTGGTGGCGGAGGGAGCGCGATGAAGCGCTGGACGCTCCTGGCGCTGCTGGGCGGGATGGCCGCGTGCGACGACACGGATCCGATGGCGTCACAGCCGCGAGCAGAGGCGTTCGGGGCAAGCGAGTTCTTCGACGACGGCCGGGCCATGCGCCCCCTGGTGCCGGGAACGGTGGCGCAGGAGTGGCGCACGCGTGGGGACACGCAGGGACTCACGGCGGAAGGGACCTGGCTTCAGGCCGTGCCGGTGCCGTTGACCCGGCAGCTGCTGGAGGAGGGGCGCACGGCCTATGAGACCTGGTGCGCGGTGTGCCACGGGCTGACGGGAGACGGGGACGCCATCGTGGCCCGGAAGATGCCGCAGCGCCGGCCGCCCGGGCTGTTCGTGCCGCACGACCACGCGAGCCAGGTGGTCTACGGCGTCGTGGAGGGGGAAGCCCCGTACACGGGAACGCAGGCCGTGACCGCGAGGGTGGGGCCGGAAGCGTTCCCGCTGCCCCAGAGGGTGGACGGGTGGGGCGCCGTGAGGGACACGGCCGATGCGGGGCGGCCCGGTGTTCCGGACGCGGGACGCGTGAAGGTGAGTGACGCGGACGCGGCGCGGGCCCGGCAGGTGGCGCTCGTGGGGCCACGAGGCCTCGCGATGGAAGGACGGCTCAACGAGCCCTCCACGACGGGAGACCTGCCGCACCCGCCGGGCTTCTACTTCGCGGTCATCTCCCAGGGCTTCGGCGTGATGCCCGCGTACGGACCGCAGCTCACGCCCCATGAACGCTGGGCCGTGGTCGCGTACCTGCGAGCCCTGGGACGCAGTCAGCGTGCATCGCTCACCGTCGCACCGCCCGAAGTGCAGGCGCGGCTGCGCCAGGAGGTCGGAGCACCATGACACCTCCCGTGCTCCCACGCTTCGAGGGCGGACAACGCGCGCTGGGCATCAGCGCGGCGCTCGGCGTCGTAGGGCTTGCCGCCACTGCCGTCGGCGCCTTCCTCGACGTGCGTCAGGCACTGGCGGGCTATCTCTTCGGCTTCTCCTACTGGTTGAGCTTGTGTCTGGGCGCGCTGCTGCTGCTCGCCGCCTTCCACGCGTCGAAGGCGCGCTGGCCCGTGGTGCTGCGTCGCGCGCTGGAGGTCACGTCCGCCACCGCGCCGCTGTTCCTTGTGCTGTTCGTGCCCCTCGCGCTGGGAATGCGGCACCTGTATCCGTGGGTCGCGCCGTCCACGGACCTGGGCGAGCACACGCTGCAGGTGCTCGAACACCGGCGGCTCTACAACAACGTGCCCTTCTTCCTGGTGCGCGCGGTGCTGTACTTCGTCACCTGGGGGCTCGTGGGCCACCTGCTGCACCGCTGGTCTGTGCGCCAGGACGCGACGGGTGACGTGCGCTGGACGCTGTGGCAGCGGCGGCTGGGAGGGGGCTCGCTGCCCGCGCTGGGCCTCACGTTCTCCTTCATGACGTTGGACTGGATGATGTCGCTGGAGGCGACGTGGCAGTCCACCGTCTACGCCGTCCACGTCTTCTCCGGTGCGTTCGTGGGCGCGCTGGCCTTGATGATCATCGCGGGCGCGGCCACTCGCGGCACACAGCACTTCGGCAGCTTGATGTCCCCGGGCCACTACCACCGGCTGGGCACGCTGATGTTCGCCTTCGTCTGCTTCTGGGCCTACATCGCCTATTCGCAGTTCATGCTCATGTGGGTCGCCGCCCTGCCTGAGGAGGTGAGCTGGTACCGCGTCCGCCTGGAGGGCGGCTGGGGCGTGCTGTCGCTCGTGCTGGTGCTGGGCCACTTCGTCATCCCCTTCGCGCTCCTGTTGTCGCGCGAGCTCAAGTCGCGTCCGCGAGTGCTGGGCGCAGTGGCGCTGTGGCTGCTCGCGATGCATGCCGTGGACGTGGCGTGGCTGCTGTTCCCTTCTCTCTCCCCGGAGCGGGTCTTCATTCCCTGGACGGCGCTCACCGCGTGGCTGGGCGTGGGCGGACTGTCCGTGGCGGCGGCCCTCTGGCTCTCGCGTGGCGCCTATCCCGTGCCCGTGGCGGATCCGTATCTCGTCCACTCGCTCCAGGTGCGTCCGCCATGAGCGAAGCCCGTCCACCACCTCCGGAGCTGGAGCGGCTGCCCACCGCGTGGTTGCTGCGCGTCGGAGCCGTGGCGCTGGCACTGCTCGCTGCGGCCAGCGTCGCGGCGTGGGCCTTGTGGCTCCTCTGGCGTCCCGAATCCGAGCGTCCCCTCCCCATGCCTCCGAGCACCCTGCAGGTGGGCATGCTCGACCAGGCCCCCTTCTCGCTGGACCGGCGCGCGGACGCGCTGAAGGCACGGCAGCGCGAGCGGCTGGATGGCTACGGCTGGGTGGACGTGGACGCGGGCGTCATCCACCAGCCCATCGACGCGGCCATGCGGCAGCTGATCTCCGAAGGTGAAGGGGGCGCGCGATGAACGAGCTGCTGCGCCGCCTCTTCTTCCTCCCGGAGCAGGGCTCCACCTTCGCCGTGAAGGTGGACCATCTGCACTACATCCTGCTGCTCACCACGATGGCGGTGGGGATGGGCATTGGCGCCGTCGGCCTCTTCTTCCTCGTGCGCTACCGCCGGCGAACGGCGTCGGACCCCACGCCTCGAGTGGTGGCGCCCACGTGGCTGGAGGCGCTGTTCATCGGCGTGCCGCTGTCGCTGTTCCTGCTCTGGTTCGTCCTGGGCTTCAGACAGTTCGTCTGGGTGATGAGCCCGCCCCAGGACGCGCTGGACGTGTACGTCACCGGCAAGCAGTGGATGTGGAAGTTCACCTATCCCGGAGGCCCCAGCGCCATCGACACGCTGGTTGTGCCCGCGGGCCGGCCCGTGCGTCTGCTGCTCACCTCGCGGGACGTCATCCATTCCTTCTACGTGCCGGACTTCCGCATGAAGCGGGACGCGATACCCGGCCGCTACACCGACCTCTGGTTCGAAGCCCCGAAGCCCGGCCGCCATCAGGTGCTGTGCGCGGAGTACTGCGGGCTGGACCATTCGCAGATGCGCGGCGAGGTGGTGGTGCTGCCACCCGCGGACTTCGAAGCCTGGCGAGACGCGCAGCGCCGCAACCTCCCCGTGGCCGCGCTGCCCGGCGCCAACACCGCCGAGCCCATGGCCGTCCGAGGCGAGCGCATCGCCGCCGCGCAGGGCTGCCTGCAATGCCACACGGTGACGGGCGCGCCGCACATCGGCCCCACGTGGCTGGGGCTGTACGGCAGGCAGGAGCCGCTGGAGGGCGGCGGCGCGGTGCTCGCGGACGAGGCATACCTCACCGAGTCCATGATGGATCCGCTGGCGAAGGTGGTGGCTGGCTACGCGCCCGTGATGCCGGGCTACCACAGCCGGTTGAGCGCGGAGGACACCGGCGCGCTCGTGGAGTTCATCAAGTCCCTGCGTCCCCTGCGCCCGGGAGTCACCGCGGCCGAGGAGCCTGTCTATGTCCCCACCGGCCGCTGAGTCCTACCTGACGGACGGACGCACCGTGTGGTCGTGGCTCACGACGCACGACCACAAGCGCATCGGGGTGATGTTCCTGGGGCTGACGCTCTTCTTCTTCTTCGTGGGCGGCCTGTTCGCGCTGGCGCTGCGCATCGAGCTGCTTACTCCCGGCCGCACCATCATGGGGCACCTGGCGTACAACCGGATGTTCACGCTCCACGGCGTCACCATGGTGTGGCTGTTCATGATTCCGGCCATCCCGTCCGCCTTCGGCAACTTCCTGGTGCCGCTGATGATTGGCGCCAGGGACGTGGCCTTTCCCCGGCTCAACCTGGCGTCCGTGTACCTCTACGTGCTGGGAGCCAGCATCGCGCTGTGGGGCATGTTCGAGGGCGGCGCGGACACGGGCTGGACCTTCTACACGCCCTACAGCACGACCACGGGCACGGCGGTGCTGCCGGTGCTGGTGGGCGTGTTCATCATCGGGTTCTCCACCATCCTCACCGGGCTCAACTTCATCGCCACGGTGCACACGCTGCGCGCGCCGGGCCTGACGTGGATGAAGCTGCCGCTGTTCGTCTGGGCCATCTACGGCACGTCCATCATCCAGGTGCTGGCGACGCCGGTGCTGGGCATGGTGCTGCTGCTGGTGGCGCTGGAGCGGGTGGTGGGCGCGGGCATCTTCGACCCCGCGCGAGGAGGCGACCCACTCCTCTTCCAGCACCTGTTCTGGTTCTACAGCCACCCGGCCGTCTACATCATGGTGCTGCCGTCGATGGGCGTCATCAGCGAGGCGGTGTGTGCCTTCAGCCGCAAGAACGCCTTCAGCTACCGGATGATTGTGTATTCCACGCTGGGCATCGCGTTCGTGGGGTTCTTCACCTGGGGCCATCACATGTTCGCGTCCGGCCAGTCCACGTTCGGGTCCGGCGCGTTCGGCGCGATGTCGATGCTGGTGGCCATCTTCACGGCGATAAAAATCTTCTCCTGGCTGGGCACGCTCTACCGGGGCTCCATCGCCATCGAGTCGCCGCTCATCTACACGCTGGGGTTCATGTTCTTCCTCTTCTTCGGAGGAATGATTGGCGTGGCGTACGCGACCACGTCGTTGAACCTGCACTGGCACGACACGTACTCGGTGGTGGCGCACTTCCACTTCATCATGGTGGGGGCCACGGTGATGGCGTTCCTGGCGGCGCTGCACTACTGGTTCCCGAAGATGTCCGGGCGCTGCTTCCCCGCGAAGCTGGCCAACGGCGCGGCGGTGTTGATCATCTTCGGCTTCATCGCCACGTTCGTGCCGCAGTTCCTGCTGGGGAACCTGGGGATGCCTCGGAGGTACGCGGACTATCCGCCGCACTTCCAGTCACTGCACGTGGCGTCCACGGCGGGCGCATCACTGCTGGCGTTCGGGTTCCTGGCCATCGCGGGGTATCTGGCGTGGAGCCTGCGGCATGGCGCGGTCGCGGGAGCCAACCCCTGGGGCAGCGACGGCTTCGAGTGGCGGTCCGCGTCCCCGCCCCCCACGCACAACTTCTCCACACCGCCCGAGTACCCCACCGGTCCGCACGAGTACGCGAGCGAGGAGGTGCAGCATGCCGCCTGAGGCCGTGACGGAGCACTGGGGCTCCGAGGGTGCGCGCCGGCAGGCGGCGTACCTGGGCATGTGGGTCTTCATCGCGACGGAGGTGTTGCTGTTCGCAGGGTTGTTCACGGCCTATGGCGTGTATCGCTCGGTGTATCCGGAGGTGTTCCGAGCGGCGCAGCTCACGATGGACGTGGGGTTGGGCACGCTGAACACGTTCCTGCTGGTGACGAGCAGCATCGTGGTGGCGCTCGCGGTGCACGCGGTGCGGGAGGACAGGCCGGGGCTGGGCGGCGCGTTGCTGCTGGCGGCGGCGCTCCTGGGCGTCGTGTTCCTGGGGGTGAAGGGCGTGGAGTACGCGCATCACGTGAGGGAGGGCGGGTTGCCGGGGGATGCGTACCGGTTCACGGAGGTGCCGCGCGTGGGCGCGAGCCTCTTCTTCACGCTGTACTACCTGCTGACGGGCTTCCACGCGCTGCACGTGACCGTGGGCGTGAGCGTGCTGACGGTGCTGGGCGTGCGGTCCGCGTCGGGGACGTTCGGCTCGGCGTACGCGACGCCGGTGGAGCTGGGCGGCATGTACTGGCACCTGGTGGATGTCATCTGGTTGTTCGTCTATCCCATCCTGTACCTGTCATGAGGAGCGGGCCCGTGACCGAGGACGCGGTGGAGAAGCCGGGGCGTCAGCTGAGCGTGGCCGGCGTGCTGGTCGTGGGCGGGGTGCTGCTCGCGTTGACGGCGCTGACGTACGGGCTGCACAAGTTGCCGCACGGAGCGTGGTCGCTGCCGGTGGCGCTGCTCATCGCGGGGGCGAAGGGGCTGCTGATTGCCCTGTTCTACATGCACCTGCGAGAGCAGCGTACGAGCAACGGGCTGGTGCTGCTCACGTCCGTGGTGTTCGTGGCGGTGCTGCTGGCGGTGTGCGTGCTGGAGACGCGCACGCGCTTCCGTCCCACGATTCCCCCAGGTCCGTTCCCGGTGGAGGCCCTGCCAGGAGCGATGGAGGACCCGAGGAGCGCGAGGCCTCCGGAGCCCGCGGGTCCCCGGGAGCCGTGAGCGTCAGGGTGTTACGCCTCTTCTCGAAGCCAGAACCAACGTCTTTCGGAGTGGAGAGCGCCGGCAAGGAACTCCGAGAAGGAGCTGGCGATCTGTGTGCAGTAGTACGGGTCGGGGAACGCCTCCCGGTAGCCGTCGATGATGGGATAGCGCCCTCCGGACTGCTGGCCCACGTCCACGATGACGTAGTTGCTGTCTTGGAGTGCGCACGCCACGTACCAGGACGCGGGCCCGGACTTGTCGCTGTCGTCCTGGAGCATGACCGTCCGTGCGCGGCGAATCATCGCCAGCGGGAGGAAGTGGAAATCCGGGTCGATGCGGTCGAACAGCTTGGCGCCGTCGCAGTGCAGGTAGAACGCGCGCATGTCCGGGTCCAGCCGCCATCCCATCCGGGCTTCGAACGCCTCGATCTGGGCGGGCGTCGCGGGTGGATTGGGGAAGTGGTGCCGTGACACCTCCTCCAGCAGTTCGGTCATCGTCGGCATCTGGCTACTCTCCGTAGGGGTAGCTTCCCCCCGGCGTGGTCCATGGAGGCTGGCTCGCGTAGCACTGGTTGTAGAGCCCCAACAGTGTCTCGTGAACGTCCTTGGGGTAGGGGATGATGTTGTCCCAGTCGGTGGGGTTGCCACCGTGCTTGAGGTCGCGAAGGTGGTGCGCCTGGTACGGCGACCCATCCGCTTCGCGAGGCCACTCACCGAACTTTTCGGACCACCGCTCCCGGAAACCGTCGCGGATGGACTTCCACTTCGCCCGAGCCGAGTCGTTCTGGGCCTTGCTCAGCGTCGGGTAGTTGCAACAGCAGTTCGTCATGCCAAACCGGCTGCCGGCCCGCACGATGTCGCCCACGAAGTCCATCTTCACGTCCGCGAGCCAGATGCAGCCTTGGAGGGCGTAGCCCTCTCCCGAGCACTTGTCTCGGCAGTAGTTCATGAGGTTGGGGCTGCACTGCCAGGGGCCGTAGTAGATGACCGTGCGGAAGTTCCCACCGCCAGGGACCCGCACCTCCGGCCCCACCCACTTCCGGATACCGCCAGTCGCGGTCATCACGCCCTCCGCGCATGCAGCGAGGAGAACCAACAGGAATGACAGGAGCAGCCAGGCGCGCCTGGAGGACTTGATGGAATGGGGTTGCATGCCGCCGCACGCTACCGAGCGACACTGACTCCCATCCCGCTCAGGCCGCTTGCTTCAAGAGCTGGAGCTGACGTCGCAGCCGGTCCACGCGGGTGAGGATGTCGCGGAGCACAGGCACCGTGCCGAGCGCCGCGCCGAACGCGATGTGCAGGAGGAACAGCAGCGCGGAGGGGGCTTCTCGAGCAAGGGGTGGCGAAGCGAAGGGAATCATCAGCCGGGTCATCACGGCCCACAGGCCCAGGCTGTAGAGCATTCCCAGACAGAGCGCCGCGACGGCGGTGCCCCGGCGTGGCAGCAGGAGCGCGAAGCCCGTGGCCAGTCCACCCGCCACGGCGAAGTGGATGAACAGCCCGAGCAGCACCGCGCCGGCTCCCTGGGCCGTGCCGCCGCGGAAGAACAGCCCCGCCACGAGGAGCGCAGGCCTCCAGGGCTCGCCTTGCAGCACGGCCGCGAACGCGCAGGCGAGCACCGCCATCGCGAAGGCGCCCAGCGTTCCCGCCAGCGCACCTGGGAGCACGGCATCGCGCACGGGGTTCCACGGCGCCGCCGCGTGGTCCACCGCCTGGCGCCGTCCGCGCATCCGCATCCCCCACTCCCTTCCTCGTCGAGAGTAGGAACTGCCTCGCGGAGAGAGGACCCGGTTCACCCGAGGCGGAGACCCCGCCGGGGAAGGGCCTGACCGCCTGGAGGGCGTGGTGGACACCCCACGTTGGAGCCTGGGTCCGCTTGGAGCCATGGACGGCCCCTGGGGGGAGGCCGTTAGATTTCCGGATGTGATTGCCTCCGTCCGCTTCGAGCACTACCGGTGCCTGCTTCACGTCCAGCTCGCCTTGGAGCCATTGACCGTCCTGGTGGGACCCTCGGCGGCGGGGAAGACCGCCGTGCTGGAGGGGCTCCAACACCAGCTCGCGTACGAGCCCTCGGACTTCTGGCGGCGGGATGAGTCCCGCCCGCTCTCCATCGAATGGACGTACGCGCACGGCGACCGCACGCGCGTGGAGTATCCGTTCAGCGTGATGGACACGCTGCCCGGCCAGGGACACTCCACGCAGCAGCTGTCGCTGAGCATGGAGGCGCTGCGCGGAGCTGGCTCGTCCGCGAAGGCGACATGGCTGGAGCGCAAGGGCGGCAACCTCGCGAGCGTCTTCGCGGCGCTGCCCATGTCCACGCGGGAAGGCATCTCCAAGGAGCTGGCCCGGCGGGTGCCGTCGCTGTCGGAGGTGGACGTGGCGCGCGACCTGGAGGACCGCTCCTTCCGGCTGCGCTTCCGCGACCGCTGGAGTCCGGACGTCTGGTTCGGCCCCGACTACGTGTCGGACGGAGTGCTGTGGCTGCTCGCGTTCCTGGTGCTGCCCTATCAGCGCCCGTTGCCGGAGCTGCTCACGCTGGACGAGCCGGAGCGCGCCCTGCACCCGGGCCTGGTGCGCGAAGTCTTGGAGCTGCTGCGAGCCATGACGCGAGGCGAGTCCACGGGAGGCCAGCCGGTGCAGGTGGTGCTGGCCACGCACTCGCCGGACCTGCTGGAGCACGTGCGTCCGGAAGAGGTGCGCCTCCTGTCGAGAGAGCCTGCGGACGGCTCCGTGCGAGTGAACCCCGTGCCCGCCACCGCGCTCCACTGGCGGCGCGAGTGCCGGGAGCTGCTGGACTCGCTGTAGCAGCGGGCCATCGGAACAGGCTGGGCTGTCCACCAGCGCA
The DNA here is from genome assembly GCF_009909105.1 of Corallococcus exiguus. Lineage (NCBI taxonomy): Bacteria > Pseudomonadati > Myxococcota > Myxococcia > Myxococcales > Myxococcaceae > Corallococcus > Corallococcus exiguus. Next base: position 85,717 of record NZ_JAAAPK010000012.1, on the reverse strand, counting down.
CGGCCCCGGCTCCGCGAGTGACCTGCGGGTGACGCTCCGCGCGCGGGGCTGACGGTTGTGTGCCTGCGTCGGCAGGCCACTCCTAACGTGGGCCTCTTCGCCCATGCCCCTCCTCCTGCCCATCCTCCTGGCCCTGGCGTGCGCGCCGCTCGCTTATGTCGCGGGCCGGTGGCGTCCGGGCGCCGCGGCCTGGATGGGCGCCTTGGGTGCGCTCGCCGCGATGGGGGCGCTGGTCCATGAATGGACAACACAGGCGCCCACGCGCCTCGTGCTCCCCTGGGCCCCCTCCTGGGGCCTGTCGCTGGAGTTCACTCGCGACGGCCTGTCCGGCCTCTATGCCGCGATGGCGCTCGGCATCGGCGCGCTCGTGGTCCTGTACTCGCGTGCGTACATGCCGCACCACCTCCACGAGGAGGGCCGTCCCGCGCGCGACGAGGTGCGCTTCCAGGGACTCCTCCTCGCGTTCATGGCCGCCATGGTGCTGCTCGTCACCGTGGATGACCTGCTGCTGCTCTTCGTGGCGCTGGACCTCACCACCATCATCTCCTACCTGCTCATCGGCTTCGACCGCGAGGACCCCGAGTCGCGCGCCGCCGCGCTCCTGTCGCTCGTGCTCACCGGCGCCACCTCCGTCGTCTTCTTCGCGGGCGCCATGACGCTGGGCCTCCAGTACGGCACCTTCTCCCTGCCGCTCGTCTTCGAACGCGCGGCGCAGAACCCCGCGTCCACCGGCGCCCTGGTGTGCCTGGCCGTGGGCGCGCTGGGCAAGAGCGCGCAGGTGCCGTTCCACTTCTGGCTGCCTCGCGCCATGGCCGCGCCCACGCCCGTGTCCTCATACCTGCACTCGGCCGCGATGGTCGCCGCGGGCGTCTTCCTCCTCCAGCGCCTCTATCCCCTGTTCGCCCCCGCCACGGACGTGCGCCACGGCCTGCTCGCCATCGGCTTCCTGTCTCTGGGCATGGGCAGCCTCATGGCCCTGGTGGCGGATCCGTTCAAGCGCGTGCTCGCGTACTCCACCATCGCGCAGTACGGCTACGCCCTGGTGCTGGTGGCGCTGGGTTCCGAAGGCGCGCCGCTCTACGTGGCGGCCCACGCGCCGTGCAAGGCCGCCCTCTTCCTCACCGCGGGCGCCATCACCCAGGTCACCGGGAAGAAAAATCTGTCCGAGGTCAGCGGCCTGCGCCACTCGCTCCCCGTGCTCGCGGGCGCCAGCGCCGTCGCGGCGGCGGGGCTCGCCGCGCTGCCCCTCACCGTGGGCTTCTTCAAGGACGAGGTCTTCTTCCACGCGCTCGCGAAGGAGGGCCCCGCGTTCATGGCGGCCGGGCTCGTGGGCGCGGGCATGACGCTCGCGTACACGCTGCGCCTGTGGTGGGGCCTCTTCGGTGGACCGCGCCAGGACGTGCCCGCCGCGCCGCCGTTGCTCGTGGCCCCCGTGGTCGTGCTCGCCGCGGCCATCCTGCTGGGCGGCGTGCTCCCGCGCCTCCTCGTCGCGCCCTCCCGCGCCGCGGCTGAGGCGATGCGTGGCGAGCCCTCCACGCTGGAGCTCGCGTACCACCTGGATGCGCGCGCGGAGAACCTGCTCGCCGTGGGTGCCTGGGTCCTGGGCGTGGCGCTGTTCGCCTCGCGCCGTGCGTGGACGCCCGCGCTCTCCCGCGTGCTGGAAGGCGCGTCCCACGTAGGCGCCGAGCGAGGCTATCGCCTGCTGCTGCACCAGTTGGACCGGCTGTCCACGTGGCTGCACGAGAAGGAGGTGCGCGACCTGCGCGACCGCGTGGCGTCCGTGCTGGTGCCCGCGGGCCTGCTGGGCCTCGCGGTGCTGGGCGTGACGCCGCTGCGCGACCGCTTCAAGGTGGGCCCGGTGGGGTGGGCGGACATCACGCTGGTGATGGCGCTCGCCTTCGCGTCCGCCGCCGCGCTGGCCACGCTGCGCGCGAAGGGTCACCTGCGGCTGGTGCTGCTCATCTCCTGCGTGGGCTTCAGCCTGGCCATGGTGTTCGCCTTCGCCGCCGCGCCCGACGTGGCCCTCACCTCCGTGCTGGTGGAGACCACCTTCACGCTGCTCTTCGCGGGCCTGTTGGCCCTGCTGCCCCGCGGCCGCCTCGCGCGTGCCCAGCACGAGGCCCAGAACCCCCGCGGACGCGACCGCCTGGCGGCCAGTGTCGCGGGCGCGAGCGCATTCCTGCTGAGCTGGAGCGCCCTGTCCCATCTCCATACCGACCGCGTGGGCGCGCGCACGGTGCAGCTGGCGGAAGCCGCGCACTCGCCCAACGTCGTCGCCGCCGTGCTCACGGACTTCCGGGGCCTGGACACGGTGGGGGAGATGACCGTCGTGGTGGCGGCGCTGCTCGGCGTCACCAGCCTCCTGACCCTGAAGGGGAAGAAGCCATGATCTCCTTCGTCCCGCCCCTGTCGCGCCTCCTGCTGTGGCCGTCGTTGATCATCGCGCTCTCGTTCTGGCTGAAGGGCGGCGCGTCGGTGGGCGGCGGCTTCCCGGCCGGGGCGCTCGCCGGCCTCGCGGTGCTGCTCCAGTACGTCGTGGCGGGTCGAGACCAGGCCCGGCGCTACGTGGCGGTGCGGTACGCGGCGCCGCTGGCGGGCGTGGGGCTGCTGCTCGTGGTGGGCACCGCGTTCCTGCCCGTGCTCGCGGGCTACACGCCCATGAGCCTCTTCCCCCGCCCGGACCAGCCGGAGCTGGGCATGGGAGGCCTCCACCTGCACACCGCGCTCATCTTCGAGGGAGGACTGATGCTCATCGTCTTCGGGCTGGTGGTCACCGTCATCGACCGCTTCGCCCTGCGCACGGGAGCGGAGGAGGAATCCGGACCATGATCCTCATCGCGTCCCTGGTGGTGGGCCTGCTGTTCGCGTGTGGCGTGCGCATGGTGCTGGAGCGCGAGCTGGTGCGCGTGGCGTGCGGCACGGTGCTCATCACCAACTCCAGCGTCCTGCTCATCCTCGCGGGCTCCTTCCCGGAGCGCGGCGAGGCGCTGAGCGTGCAGCAGGGCTGGCCGGTGACGGACCCGGTGCTCCAGTCGCTGGCGCTCACGGCCATCGTCATCGGCTTCGCGGTGTCCGCGCTGCTGCTCACGCTGGTGCACCGCACGCAGCGGGCGCACGGCTCGTTGCGCACGGACCGGTTGGTGGAAGCGGAGCTCAAGCGCGTGCACGCCGTGGAGAGGGAGGAGGACTCCTGATGCCGCTCTGGGGTCCGCTGCTCCTGCCGTGGGTGCTGGGCGTGGTGCTGGCGTTCCTGGACGGACGCCGCGCGTGGGTGGCGTGGCTGGCCATCGCGGGGCTCGCGGGCACGCTCGTGTGCACGGTGTGGCTGTTGCCCCAGGCCTGGAGCGCGCAGGCGCCCCAGTTCGTCACGGGAGACTGGCCCGTGGGCGTGGGCATCCGCCTGCGCGCGGATCAGCTCTCCATCGTGTTCGCGCTGGTGTCCACGTCGGTGCTGCTGGGCACGCTCGTGTACGAGCATGTGGCGGGAGGCATCACGTCACGCAGCTTCCCCGCCCTGGTGGTCTTCATGGGCGCGGGGCTCACGGGGGTGTTCTTCACGTCGGACGCGTTCAACTTCTACGTCTTCTTCGAACTGGCGATGACGTCCGCCTTCGCGCTGGCGTCGTATGGCGAGAAGCCCCGGAACCTGCGCGCCGCGTTCACCTTCGTGGTGGTGAACCTGATGGGGTCCTCGTTGTTCCTCACGGCGGTGGTGATGCTGTACCTGACCACCGGAACGCTGGACATGCTGTCCATCATCGCGTGGGGACAGGCGGGGGAGCCGTTCGCGCTGCTGGTGCCCGGCACGCTGCTCTTGTGCGCGTTCGGGGTGAAGCTGGGCTTCTTCCCGTTCCACTTCTGGGCACCCGCGGTGTACCGGGACGCGGGCCCCACGGTGGCGGCGCTGCTCGCGGGCGCGCTGGCGAACATCGGCAGCTATGGGCTGTTGCGCTTCGGCGTGGACGTGATGCCGCAGGTGCTGGCGCAGGCCCGGCCGCTGCTGGAAGTCCTGGGCGCGACGAGCATCCTCTACGGCTCCGTGCTGGCGCTCTCCCGGCGGGACACGCGCGAGGTGCTCGCGTACGCGTCCATCTCGCAAGCGGGCCTCATCATCGCCGCCCTGAGCCTGGATGGCCGTGAGGGCCTGTGCGCGGCGGTGGCGCTGGCGCTGGCGGGCTCCGTGGACAAGACGGCGCTGTTCCTGGCGCAGGACCGGGGCGGCGAGCGGGCGCGCAGAGCCTACTCGGTGGCGGCCTTCAGCACGGCGGGAGTGCCGCCCACCGCGGGCTTCTGGTCCAAGGCCTGGCTGCTGCGAGCGGCGCTGGAGCAGGGGCATGCCTGGCTCGCGGGGCTGGTGGTGCTGGCGAGCGCTTTGTCGCTCCTGGCCCTCTTCCGCGCCTACCAGCGCGAGCGGTGGTTGAGGGAGGGCGCGGCCCTGCACCGGGGCACGGGCGCGGTGGTGTACGCGCTGTCCCTCGCGCTCATCGCCGCGGGCCTCTGGCCGGAGCCGCTCTTGCGAGCCGGACGCGACGCCATCCAGGGCCTGGGGACGCTGCCATGAGCCCGCGCACCCTCTTGCACATGCTGTCCCTGGCGCTGCTGTACGCGCTGATGGTGGGCAGCTTCCACCCGGTGGACCTCACGCTGGGCGCGGTGCTGGCCCTGGGCGTGATGCGCCTGTTCCCCCTGGCGGGATTGCCGCCGGTCCTGAGCGCTCGCGAGCACTGGCGCCGCACGCTGCACCTGCCCCGCTTCGGCTGGGCCCTGGCCGTGCTGGTGACGCGGAGCTGCTTCCAGGTGATCACGGTCATCTTCGGCCCCGCGGACCGCGCGAATCACGCGGGCGTGGTGGAGGTTCCCATGGGCGAGCGGACCGCGCGCGGCGTGCAGGTGTCTTCGTGGATCATGTCCCTGGCCCCGGGCACGGTGCTGCTGGAGCTGGACTGGAAGAAGCGCGTGATGCGCATGCACGCGCTGGACGCGTCGGATCCAGACAGGCTGATCCGGCAGCAGGACAACTTCTACCAGCGCTACCAGAGCGCGGTGTTTCCGTAGGGAGGCGGCCTGCGATGCACGAGACCTTCTTCACCCTGGCCATCGTGTGGATGGTGGGCCTGCTGGGAGCGCTGGTGCTGCTGGCCTCACGCCAGCGGTCCTCGGCGGACATGCTCATGTCCGTGGACACCCTGGGCCTGGCCATCTGCGCGGTGCTCGCGCTGTACGGCGCGACACGCGGCGAGGCGGGTTATCTGGACGCGGCCCTGGTGCTGGCCCTGCTCTCCTACGTGCAGACCGTGGCCGGCGCCCGCTTCCTGCACCACGGGCGCACCTTCCACGACGAGGAGGACAGCCGATGATGGCCGCCATGGTGCAGTGGGTGGCCGACGGCCTGGTGGCGCTGGGCCTGTGCTTCATCACCGCCGCCATCATCGGCATGTACCGGCTGCCCTCGGTGCTCACGCGCGTGCACGCGGCGGGCGCGGTGCCCTTCGGCGGAGCGCTGGTCATCATCGGCGCCACGCTGGCGACGGCGGACGGCTGGCTGCTCCTGCGAGGGCTGCTCGTCGCCGCGTTCCTGATGCTCACCATCCCCAGCTCCGCCCACGCCATCGCCTGGCTGGCGGAGAAGCGCCCGGAGCTCGCCCACGACAAGGGCCGGCGGCACCGGCACGAACCGGAAGGCCCCGAGCGGCAGTAGCCGCCCGCACGCAGGTCCGCTCACAGGATGGCAGGACGGGCACCTGGATGCCCCTGGGCTCCATGGCACACCGCGGTCACTAGCTTGATGCGCGAGGGACCTCCCCCTGCCCAGGAGCCTCGCGCATGAGCGCCACCGTCAGCGACTACCTCGTCTACCGCCTCATCCAGTGGGGCGTGCGCCGCGTCTACGGCTACCCGGGCGACGGCATCAACGGGGTGATGGGCGCGTTGAGGCGCAGCTCGGAGATGCAGTTCGTGCAGGTCCGCCACGAGGAGATGGCCGCCTTCGCTGCCTGCGCGCACGCGAAGTTCACCGGCGAGGTGGGCGTGTGCATGGCCACCTCCGGCCCGGGCGCCGTCCACCTGCTCAACGGCCTCTACGACGCGAAGCTGGACCACCAGCCAGTGGTGGCCATCGTCGGCCAGCAGGCGCGCACGGCCCTGGGCGGGCACTACCAGCAGGAGGTGGACCTCACCTCTCTCTTCAAGGACGTGGCCAGCGAGTACGTCACCATGGTGACCGCGCCCTCCGCCATCCGCCACGCGCTGGACCGCGCCGTGCGCATCGCCCGGTGCGAGCGCACCGTGACGTGTCTGGTGTTGCCCAACGACTTGCAGGAGCTGCCCTACGAGCCACCCGCGCGCAAGCACGGCACCGTGCACTCCAGCGTGGGCTACGCGTCTCCTCGAGTGATTCCCCAGGACGCGGACCTGCGCCGCGCCGCGGAAGTCCTCAACGCGGGCAAGAAGGTGGCGATGCTGGTGGGCGCTGGCGCCATGAACGCGGAGGTCGAGGTGCTGGAGGTCGCGGACCGGCTGGGCGCGGGAGTGGCCAAGGCGCTGCTGGGCAAGACGGTGCTGCCGGACGCGCTGCCCTTCGTGACGGGCTCCATCGGCCTGCTGGGCACGAAGCCCAGCTGGGACCTGATGCAGGACTGCGACACGCTGCTGATGGTGGGGACGAGCTTCCCCTACTCGGAGTTCCTTCCGCCGGAGGGCCAGGCGCGCGGCGTCCAAGTCGACCTGGACGGCCGGATGCTCTCCATCCGCTACCCCATGGAGGTGGGGCTCGTCGGCGACGCGAAGGAGACGCTGCGCGCGCTGCTGCCCCTGCTGAAGCGCAAGGAGGACCGGAGCTGGCGCGAGGGCGTGGAGAAGGGCGTGGCGCGCTGGTGGAAGGTGCTGGAGGCGCGCGCCATGAACGACGCGAACCCCCTCAACCCGCAGCGAGTGTTCTGGGAGCTGTCCCCGAAGCTGCCCGCGGATGTCATCCTCACGGCGGACTCCGGCAGCTCCACGAACTGGTTCGCGCGCGACTTGAAGGTGCGGCAGGGGATGATGGCGTCCCTGTCCGGCAACCTGGCCACCATGGGCTGCGGCGTGCCGTACGCCCTGGGCGCGAAGTTCGCGTTCCCGCACCGCCCGGTGCTCGCGGTGGTGGGCGACGGCGCCATGCAGATGAATGGCAACGCGGAGCTCATCACCGTGGCGAAGTACTGGAAGGAGTGGAAGGACCCGCGCCTCATCGTCCTGGTGCTCAACAACCGAGACCTGGGCCAGGTGACCTGGGAGCAGCGGGCGATGGCCGGCGACCCGAAGTACGCCGCGTCGCAGGAGCTGCCGGACTTCCCCTACGCGAAATACGCCGAGTCCCTGGGCCTCAAGGGCATCCGTGTGGACCGGCCGGACCGGCTCGCGGCCGCATGGGATGAAGCGTTGGCCGCGGACCGGCCCGTCGTCTTCGAGGCTTACGTGGATCCGGACGTGCCGCCCCTGCCGCCGCACATCACCGTGGAGCAGGCGAAGATGTTCGCCTCCGCCGTCGTGAAGGGCGACCCGGACGCGGGCGGCTTCCTCAAGCAGTCCATGAAGGACATGGTGGAGAACCTCCTCCCCCACAAGGGCAACAAGTCCTGAGGTGGGGCAGGGGCCCTCAGGCGTCCTGCTTGAGGGCCTCGGCAGGGGAGACACGCGTGGCGGCGACCGCGGGAATCCAGCTGGCCGCCAGCGCGGTGAGGAAGAGCAGTGCGGGCGCTCCCACGAAGATGAGCGGGTCGTGGGGCGTGATGCCATACAGCATCGCGGAGAGCGCGCGGGCCAGCAGCCCCGCGCCCAGCAGCCCCACGGCGAGGCCCAGGCCGGTGAGCCGCAATCCCTGGGTCACGACCAGCCGGAGCAGTCCCCGAGGCGTCGCGCCCAGAGCGCTTCGGATGCCCAGCTCCCGCGTTCGCTGCGTCACCCAGAAGGCCAGCAAGCCATACAACCCCACCGAGGCCAGGACCGCGCCCAGCAGCGCGAACGCCGCCAGCAGTCCACCCAACACCCGCACCCGGGCGGAGCCGGCCTCCACCACGCGGTCCAGCGGGCGGACGTTGAGCAGCCGCAGGTTTGGATCCGCCGCGCGGACCTCCTCTTGTAGCAGCGCCAGCAATTGGGGCGCTGGCAGCGAGGACTTCACCGCCAGGTTCAGGCTCTTGCGCATGTCCTGGCCCAGCGGGACGTAGAGGTCCCCGGACGGCGCCACCGAGATGCGCTCCATGGGCACGTCCCCGACGACGCCAATGACTTCCCGGGGCGCCGCGTCCCTTTCCAACTGGAGCCGGACACCCACCGGATTCCGGCCCGGGAGGTACCGGCGCGCGAAGGCCTCGCTGACGACCACCACGGGGGGATGATCCGCTGTGTCGCCAGCGTCCATGAGGCGGCCCTGCTTCAACGCGATGCCCATCGCCCGGAACGCGCCCGCGCTGGCCGGAACGTAACCGGCTCGGGGAGGCATCCCGGATGGCGGGGGCATCCCCGCGACGTGGAAGCCCGCTGTCTCGCGCCAGACTTCACCCGAGAAGGGGAGCGCCGCGGTGAGCCCGGCCGAGTCCACGCCGGGGAGCGTCTCCAGCCGCGCGATGAGCGCCTGGGCCAGGGCCGAGGCCCGGGCCTCGTCGGGGAACTGCTCCAGCGGGAAGAACACCTCCGCGACCGTGACCCTCTCGGGCTCGAAGCCCAGCGGCACGGCCTGGAGCTTCCACAGCGTGCGCAGCATGAGCCCCGCACCCACCAGCGGCACCAGCGCCAGGGACAGCTGCGCGACGACCAGCGCCGAGCGCGCCCAGCCCAGGGACGTCGCGCCGCGCCCTCCGCGCATCATCGGCGCGAGCACGGCCCGGGCCTCTCCGCGCGAGGCGTGGAGCGCGGGCAGCACTCCCACCAGCACCGCCGTCGCCAGCGACACGGCCGCGACGATGCCGAGCAGGGAGGGCTCGAGCCCCGGTCCGGACACGAACCAGCCTGGAATGAAGAGGGTGAGCAGTCCCCGCCCCCAGAGCGCGAGCAGCAACCCACCCACGCCACCGAACGCGGCCCGGACCGCGCTCTCCACGAACACCTGCCGGACCAGCTGCCACCGGGTCGCTCCCAGCGCGAGGCGCACCGACAGTTCATGCATCCGCGCGCTGCCCCGCGCGAGCAGCAGGTTCGTGAGGTTCGAGCACCCCAACAGCAACAGCAGCACCGCCGCCCCGGCCGCGATCTGGAGCTGCGAAAGGGACTGTTCGACGAAGTACGCGTGGAGGGGCTCCACGTGCACCCCCACCCGTGGCTCGCCCGGGACGTCCGCCGCGGCGAGCGTGAGCGGAAGCAATTCCCCCCGGGCCTGCTCCAGGGAGACGCCCGGACGCATCCGTCCCACGACGCGCAGCGTATTGCCGCCGTCCTTGAGCGCATCCAGCGCCAGGGGCTTCCACGCCTCCACCTCCGGCTCGAAGCGGAAGTCCTCCGGCAGCACGCCCACGATGACGTGCGACGTGTCGTCCAGCAGGACGCTCCGGCCCAGGACGGCGGGGTCCGCCCCATACAGCCGCTGCCACAGCGCATGGGTCAGCACCAGCTCGCGGTCGCGGCCCGGGACTTCTCCTTCCGTCCCCCAGAGCCTCCCCAGGGCGGGCCGGACGCCCAGCAGGGGCATCAGCCCCGCAGAGGCGCGTCCCACGGTCAGTCGCGCCTCCAGCCCCGCTCCGCCCAGCAGCTGCTTCGCCACCCGCACGCCCTCGATGCCGGAGAAGCTCCGGGCGCCCTCGCGCCACGCGGTCCACACCGGAAGGCTCACGCGGGTGCGGTCCTTGTGCGGCCCGGCCCCCGCGCCCGGTGTCGTCGCCTGGAAGAGGCGGACCAGCTGCTCCGACTCCGGATACGGCAGGGGTTGCCAGAGCACCGGGTACACGACGCTGAAGACCGCCGTGGTCGCACCGATGGTGAGCGCGAGCGTCAACACGACGACCGCGGTGAAGAGCTTCTCCCGGGCCATCGAGCGCAACGTGCGCCGGACTTCGTGCAAGAGCATGGACCTGTCAGGGGTGGGGGGACGAGGACGCGCGTGTAGCAACGAGGATGCCACGCACGGCCTTCCTCCGCCGGACGGAGCACGCCGCCCCGGGGCCTGACCGGAACTGGGAACGGCCGTCCCACTTCCGTGAAACGGCCTACTTCGTGAGCCAGCGCATCGTCGCCTCGGTGACCACGCCGAACAGGGCCGTCTGCGCGAACAGCCAGGCGTGCTCCTCGCGTGTCCAGCTGCTCTCCGAGGCCGTCGCCTTGAAGAGGGGAAAGGCCATGCGCTCGAACGCGAGCACGCCCAGGCCCAGCAGGACACCGCTGTGCGGCAGGGACCACTTCGACGTGCGCCTTCGCACCAGGCCCCAGCCCATTCCCAAGAGGGGGCCATAGCCCGCGCGTAGCGCGAAGGCCCAGTCCGCCGCCTCCCGCCGGGACAGCTTCCGCCCGAACAGCCGGCTCAGCACGTGCCGCGCGATGTTGCGCGCGGAGTAGGGCGGCGGACGGCCCAGCGAGGCATTGCGCACGGCGACCAGCGCTCCCAGGGCGCCGGTGCCCACGGCCCCGGCGACATATGCGGCGGCGTATGGATTCCTCATGGCCTACCCCTTCATCAGGTTGCGCATCACGAACCACAGGTTGGCCGGACGCTCCGCCAGCCGGCGCATGAAATAGGGATACCAGTGCTTCCCATACGGGACATAGACACGCACCGGATGGCCGTCCTTCGCCAGCTGCTCCTGGAGGTCGCGCCGGATGCCATACAGCATCTGGAATTCGAAGGCGCCCTTGGGCAGATGCTGACGCGCGGCGTACTCCAACGTGGCGTCAATCATCCGCTCATCATGCGTGGCGATGCCGTGATACACGCCGCTGTCCAGGAGGATGCGCATGCAGCGCACGTAGTTCGCGTCCACGTCCTTCTTGTCCGGGAAGGCCACGTCGGAACCCTCCAGGTAGGCCCCCTTGCACAGCCGGATGCGGACGCGCTCGGCGCACAGGGCCTTCGCGTCCTCCTCCGTGCGCCGCAGGTAGCTCTGGAGCACCGCGCCCACGTGCCGCTCGCCGAACTCCGAGTGCAAATCCCGCACGATGTCCAGGGTCGTCTGCGTGACGGCGCTCTCCTCCATGTCCACGCGCACGAACGAGTCCCGCGCCGTCGCGTCCGCCACCACCGCCCGCGCGTTCTGCAGCGCCAGGTTCCGGTCGAACAACAGACCGCACTGCGTGAGCTTCATCGACACGTTGGCCCGCACGCCCACCTGGTCGATGCGCGCCAGCAACCGCAGGTACTGCTTCACCTCGTCGCGAGTCTCCGGGGGTGAGCGCACCGCTTCGTTGAGATGGTCGAAGCTGGCCATCAGCCCCTTCGCCGTGAGGGCCTTCACCGCGTCCACCGCCTCCTCCAGCGTCTCTCCCGCGATGAAGCGGGACGCCAGCTGGCGAAAGGGTTTGAGCCGCGTGGCCACGTCCTTCAGGTTGGACTGACGCGACAGGAACAGCAGCGCGGAGCGGGACAGCTGGTCTGCGGCCGTGGTCATGTGGATGTGTTCCCCCCGCGACTAGAGATAACGCCTGTTCAGTCAGGGTGCCGCGAGAGGAAGTCGGACACGCGTTCATTGAACGCTTCCGGGTGGCTCATGTACGGCAGGTGACTGGCCGCCTCCAGGAACTCCAGCCGGGCGCCCGGCACATGCGCCGCCACGTCGCGCGCGGCCGCGGGCGGCACCAGCAGGTCCCGGCCCCCCTCGATGACGAGCGTGGGCACGCGCAGCTCTTGCAACCGGTGCAGGAAGTCCGCGGCCAGGATGTCACGCAGCCGCCGCATCAGCTCCAGCGGCGAAATGCGCCGGGCCTCGCGCACGATTTCCGCCCGCCCCTCCGCCGGCAGCCACCGGCCTCCCATGACCCGCGCCACCGTGGGCGCGAACACATACGCCAGCGGCCGGGGCGCCCGCACCAGCGTGGACAGCGTCAACGCCAGCCTCCGGATTTTCCGCACGCTGGCCACCGGCGACACCAGCACCAGCGCCTTCACCCGCTGGGGGTGCTCCAACGCATACGCGATGGACAGCAGGCTGCCGTAGGAGGACCCCATCAACGCGAAGCGCTCCGGCAGCCCCGCCTCCGGGTGGTTGAGCACCGACAGGTTCCACTGGAGCGGCGTATGGGTCGCCGGTGTCTTCAACGGCGGCGTCCACAACAGGAGGTTCCACGCCTGGGCCAGCGGCTCCATGGGCGCGAACGACCGGCCACTGGCGCCCAGCCCCGGAAGACAGACCACCGTGCGTGATACATCCCTGTTGCCCCCAGGGAAGGTGAACAGCCGCACCGCCGTGCCCCGGACGACGCGCTCCTCGCAGTCCAGCCGTTCATACCCGCGCTGGATGTCTTCCACGTCCGGCACCAGCGGCGGCGGCGGGCGGGGCGGGGCGGGGACGGGAGTGGAGGCGGTATCAAGCATGGCAGGCCCTCAGCAGCAGGCGCCGGACGCTGGCGGCCACGCGGTCGCGGAAGGCCCGCACGCGTGACTCCGACGCACCCGACGGCGGCGGTTCATGGGGTTCACCCACGGCGAAGGTTAATTGAACTGGCAGCGGCAGGGGCCCCAATCCCATCACCAACGGCATGCGGTATTTGTCCTCCGCGGCCAGGCGCACACACCACCGGTCCTCGTCCGGAGGCCAGAAGAAGGTGTCATCCACCCCGAAGCCGGCGAAGGGCACCACCGGCACCCCGGCCTGCATGGCCAGCCGGACGAAGCCCAGCGCGCTCTCCCACCGGAGCTGGTAGCGGCCCTGACTGCGTTTGAAGGTCTCCCGCGCGCCGCCCGGATAACAGACGACCAGCTGCCCCTCCTGGAGCGACCGGAGCGCGTTCTCCCGCGTCCCCTCCACCCCACCCAGCCAGGGCAACACCGTGCGCACGAGGGGAATCTTGAAGAACCCCCGCTCCGCCAGCCCCAACGGATAGCGCCCCGTGGCCCGGTGCAGGAGGTGGAAGAAGGCGGGGGTCTCGTATCCCCAGACACCGTGATTGCCCACGAGCAGCAACGGCCCATGTCTGGGCAAATGTTCAGCTCCCACCAGCCGGGCGCGGTGATAGCGCGCGGACAGGGCGGCGCCGCCCTCCGCGAAACGGAACACGGCTTGCCGGACGCTGGTGAGTGGGTTTTCCACGGTGGAGCCAAGATGCAGCCGCCCTCGCAAGCCGGCACCCTGACACCAGGCGGCCGGGCAGGGGCTCAACCGCCGAAATCACCGGAAAAGGGCATGCACGCCAGCAGGCTGCCTTTCCCGGCGGGGGGATGGGTGCGGTTGTCTGCCCCCGGGGCCGTGCTGATGCTTGGGGGTATGGCCGGCCCATTCGACATCCTCCTGCATCAACATCGCGAGCTGGAGGAGCTGCTGGAGCGGCTGGCTTCGGAGGCGGAAGCGGAGGAAATGACTCACGGTCAGGAGGCCCTGGCCCGCCTCCTGCGCCTGCACTCCCGCCTGGAGGAGCGCTGCGTCCATCCGCTGCTGACACGCGTGGAGGGCCGCACCCGCGCCCGCGAAGAGGCCGAGGACCACCTCACCCTGCGCGAGCTGATGGAGGAATTGCAGGAGCTGACGCCTCGCGGCGTCGAGTGGCAGGCACGCCTTTTCACGCTGGAGGATCAGGTCGTGGCGCATGTGCAGGCCACCGAACATGGGGTGCTCCCCCGCCTGTCCGCGTCTCTAGACGCGGAGGAATTGGAGGAACTGGGACACGACCTCGCACTCACGTACGAGGAACTGCTGGATCGCTCGCAGCACCCCCCGGCCCCGGGTCGTGGAGCGTTGTTGGAACCCCTGCATTGGGATGCGTGAGAAGCGCCTGAAAGCGTCGCCGAGACCCATTTCCCGGGCCTTTCTCGCCTGCTGATACGCAGTGGCGTCACAACTTTTTATCGCTTCCTTCGACAATTGCCTTTCTGGAAGGTATTGGTACTTCGGCGTGCCGGTTCACGCCAAGGCAATGCTCCCCCCTTAAACCGAGGATTGGTCGAAATGTCAGTTGACAAGGCGTTCCGCGAGATGATTCGCAACGAGATTGAAGTGCAGCTCAAGCCCCTGCGCGACGTGGTGTCTCGTCTGGAGTCGGGCACGGCGGACCTGGATGCGCTGCGCAGCGTGGCCGAGCGTCTGGCGCCCCTGGCTCAGGTGGTGGGCCCCCTCTTCGGCGCGAACGCGCCTGCGGCTGGCAAGCCCGGTCGTCGTCCCGTGGGTCGTCCGGCGGGTCGTCCGTCGGTGAGCGCGCCGGTGGCGGCGGCGGGTGGCAAGCGCCGGGGCCGCAAGCCGGCGGTGGCGGAAGGCGGCGCCCGTGAGTGCGCCATCATGGGCTGCGGCAAGCCCAGCCGCACCAAGGGCTACTGCGCGGCGCACTACCAGAAGCTGCGCATGCTGGAGAAGACCAACCGCCGTCCTTCCGCGTGGTCCGACTACGCCAACCCCAACAGCGTGGAGGACATCAAGCTGCCCCGTGGCCGCGCCGCCTCCAAGGCGCTCGCGGAAGCCGCTCAGAAGAACGCTTAAGTTCTTCCGCGGTAGCAGTATCAGTCGCCCCGGCCCGGGCATATAGGTGGACCACGCCCTTCCGTCTGGAAGCACGTGGCAGGATTGACCGCGCGGAGGATGTGCTTGCGCCGCGAGGGGGTTGGTGTGCATGAGTGCCCGGGCCATGAACAAACGCGACCTGGAGCCTGGAATCGTCACGGACCTCGCGGGCCGGACGACCTATGGTGATTACCTGCAGTTGGACCGCCTTTTGTCCGCGCAGGTGCCCCGTTCCCAGCCTCCCCATCACGACGAGTTGTTGTTCATCGTCCAGCACCAGACGAGCGAGCTGTGGATGAAGCTGCTCATCCACGAGCTGTCCGCCTGCATCCGTTACATCCAGGCGGACCGGCTGGAGCCGTCGTTCAAGATCTTCGCGCGCGTCGCGCACATCCAACGGATGCTCTTCGAGCAGTGGAGCGTGCTGGAGACGCTCACGCCCAACGAGTACCTGGAGTTCCGCGACACGCTGGGCCACGCGTCAGGCTTCCAGAGCTTCCAGTATCGGGCGCTGGAGTTCCTTTTGGGCAACAAGGATGACGCGGCGCTGGGGCCCTTCAAGCACGTGCAGGGTGTGCACGCGGAGCTGGACCGCCTGCTGGAGTCGCCGGGCATCTACGACGAATTCCTGCGCCACCTGTCGCGCATGGGCCACGACATTCCCAGAAGCCACGTGGAGCGCGACTGGCGTCAGCCGTATGAGAAGAGCCCCCAGGTGATGGAGGTGTTCCGGCGCATCTACGAGGACACCGAGAAGCACTGGGACGCGTATGAGATGTGCGAGAAGCTGGTGGACACGGAGGAGCGGTTCCAGCTCTGGCGCTACCGGCACATGATGACGGTGATGCGCATCATCGGCTTCAAGCAGGGCACGGGCGGCTCGTCGGGCGTGGGCTTCCTGCGCAAGGCGCTGGACCTGCGCTTCTTCCCGGAGCTGTGGGACGTGCGCACGACGCTGACGCCGCCCGCGAAGCCCCGGGGCGCCTGAGCGCCCCATCCGCCCCGCTCGTGTCCCCGCATGCTCCGCGGACCGGCAGGGGCGGGGTGCCAGCCGGGGCGCGGGCTCCCTAGCTTGGGAGAGGTCAAATCCTCTCAACGCGCGAAGGAGCCACCATGGGTGAGCACGAAAGCCCCCGGAAGGAACCGCAGCTTCCGGAAGACGAACAGAAGAACAAGCGTCAGGCGGGAGACCGCCCCATTCCCACGCCAGGGCATATTGGCAATCTGCCAGATAATGGCGAGGGCCCGGGTGGCATTGGCATCAAGCTGCCCGAGGGCGGCGGCGACTGAGTGAAACATCCGGAAATGTTTCAGGCCCGGGGGCCCTTCCGGGGCTCCCGGCCGCCGGGGTACACGTGTCAGACGGGCATGAGAGTGTCCGGGCATGTCCCTACCTGCTAGGTTGTTCGCTCCCGAGATGACCCGAAAGCCCGCCACCTACGCTGACCTGGAAGCGCTCCCCTCGAATCAGGTGGGGGAGATCGTCAACGGGGAGCTGTACGCGAGCCCCCGGCCGGCGTCGCCGCATGCCTCCGCGGCGTGGCATCTGGGAGGCGAGCTCTATGCTCCTTTCGACCGGGGACGTGGGGGGCCCGGAGGGTGGCTCTTCCTCTTCGAACCGGAACTGCACTTCGGCGAGGACGTCCTGGCTCCCGACATCGCGGGTTGGCGCAGGGAGCGGATGCCCAAGGTGCCGGACGTCGTGGGCTTCACGATGGCACCGGACTGGCTGTGCGAGGTGTTGTCCCCATCCACGTCCCGACTGGATCGGGTCCGGAAGCTGCCCATTTATGCCCGGGAGGGTGTGAAGCACGTCTGGTTGGTGGACCCGTTGCAACGCACGTTGGAGGTCTTCCGGCTGGCAGGTGGCCACTACCTGCTGCTGGGGACCTACGAAGACGCGGAGACCGTCCACGCGGAGCCATTCGAGGCACTCGCACTGGAACTTCGCGTCTTGTGGGAGGACATGGCGGAGTAGGCTCTGACGCACCATGTCCGCGCCCGCCGGAATGACGCTGCTCTTCGAACAGGCCCACGTCCTCTGCTACCGCACGTTCGACATCGCGGAGGAGATAGACCTGGAGCGCGCGCGCAAGGCGCTCACGGAGGACTCGCGCCGCTTGAAGCTGTCTCGCGAGAACAGCCAGTACATCCAGCTGCCCAACCCGCCCGTCGCCTATGAGCTGGGCCGCAGGCCGCTCGCGCTGCGTGACGGTCCTGTCACGGTGGACGCCACCGCGCGCCTGTTCGACCACGGCGCCGCGTCCATCATCCTGCGCGTCCCCGTCGCTCCCGGCACCACCTGGGAGACGCTCACCCAGGTCGCGGATGAGCTCTATGACAGCCATGCCCTGGAGGACCTGGCGCGGGAGCTGGTGGAGGGCGTGCGCCGCACCATCGCCTCCGCCGTGCAGGGGCCGCACCTCTGGGACCAGAGCGAGAGCTACACCGTCATCTTCGCCGAGCGCATCCAGGGCAACCCTTCCGCGGAGGAGCTGTTCCAGCGCGCGGACATCGCTCGGCTCCTGCTGGGAGAGAGCACCGCCGCGCCACTCGCGCCGCGCGAGCGCGAGGCCGTCACCCAGGTGCGCTTCAGCTACACCGCCCACGACCTGGTCGTCGTCGACTGGAACAGCGCGTTCGTCTACGAGCCGTCCGGCTCGCGCGACATCCCGGACCTGTTGGAGATCGCCAACGCGCAGCTCCTGGAGTTCCGCTACTACGACGAGCGGTTGGACAAGCACATCGCGCGCATCCACGACGAGGTGCAGGCGCGCAAGCCCGGCTGGCTCACGCTGTTCCGCAGCCCGTACCGCAACCTGGCGCGCGAGACGCTGGGCACGCTCGTGGACCTCAACGAGTTCGTGGAGCGGGTGGAGAACAGCCTGAAAATCATCGGCGACTTCTACCTGGCCAAGGTCTACGAGGGCGCCGTGCGCCGCCTGCGCATCCCCGCGTGGCAGGCCTCCGTCACGCGCAAGCAACAGCTGCTCGCGCAGACCTATGGCCTGCTCAAGGGCGAGGTGGACATCGACCGTTCGCACGTCCTGGAAGTCATGATCGTCGCGTTGATCATCCTGGAAATCGTCATGGCCTTCAGCCGCGTGTTCGAGCACTGACGGCGAGCCGGCCAGGAACGCCGCGCGCCGCTCCCGTGGAGCGTCCGAAGGGACGACGGTCCCGTCGGGTGGGGGACGCGGGAAGGGACAAGACGTGGTGAGGGCTTCGCGGCGGCCGGGGTTGCGCTACGCTCCCGCGCTCGGGTGTGTGTGACGGAGGCTTCCGCGTGAGTGCATCGAACCCCCTCTTCGGTGATTTGCTGCTCAAGCTGGGCGTCGTCTCGCCGGGGCAGGTGCAGGAGGCGCTCGCGCTGCAGGCCCTCACCGGACAGCGCGTGGGGGAGGCGCTCATCTCCCTGGGCTACGTGTCACGCGAGCAGATTCAGGACGCATTGGGAGAGGCCCTGGGCTTGAACCACGAGAAGGGGCCCGCACAGCCGCCCCTGGGCGAGCTGCTGGTGGGGCTCAAGTACGTGACGCTCGCGCAGCTGGACGAGGCGCTGGCTCGGCAGCGGCGCGACGGGCGGCGGCTGGGGGAGATACTGGTCGAGCTGGGCCACTGCACCTACAAGCAGATCTACGAAGCGCTGGGCGTGCAGAACCGCATCGTCGGCCGGCAGGACCTGCCACGTCCCGCGACGGAGGGGCGCCGCCGCGTGGTGGTGGTGGACGACAGCCCCCTGGCGTGCGCGTTCGTGCAGGAGGGGCTGGTGGCCCTGGGCTACGAGGTCCTCTGCTTCCAGGACCCCTACGAGGCACTGGAGGGCATGGGGCGGCTGCAGGCGGCCATCGTGCTGAGCGACCTGGAGATGCCGGGGCTGGACGGCGTGGAGCTGTGCCGGCGGCTGAAGGAGGGCCCTCGCAGCGCCATCCCCGTCATCATGCTCACCGCCAACGACCGCGAGGCGGAGCGCGTGCGCGGCCTGCGCGCGGGCGCGGACGACTACGTGAACAAGTCCGCGTCCATGGACGAGCTGGCGGCGCGCATCGAGAGCGTGGTGCGCCGCACGGACGAGACGGAGCGCATGCGCAAGCTGTTCGCGCGCTACACGTCCGACGCGGTGGTGGAGGAGATCCTCAAGAGCGCGGACGCGGCGGTGCTCGCCGGTGAGAAGCGCGAGGTGACGGTGCTGTTCGCGGACATCCGCAACTTCACCGGCCTGGCGGAGAGCCTTCCTCCCGAGCAGGTGGTGGCGGTGCTCAACCAGGTGCTGGGCCGGCTGTCGGACGCGGTGCTCACCTGCGGCGGCACGCTGGACAAGTTCCTGGGCGACGGGCTGATGGCCGTGTTCGGCGCGCCGGTGGGCCGCCCGGACGACGCGCTCCGGGGCCTGCAGTGCGCGAAGATGATGATGGAGGCCGTGGCGGAGTTGCGCGCCGTGGCGGAGGCCGAGTGGGTGGCCCACGGCCGCGAGGGCCGGCCCCTGGTGCTGGAGCTGGGCGTGGGGTTGAACTCGGGCGTGGTGGTGTCCGGCAACATCGGCAGTGCGATGCGGGCCGAGTACACCTGCATCGGCGACGCGGTGAACGTGGCCGCGCGGCTGTGCGCGCTGGCCGGGCCGGGGGAAATCCTGGTGGGCGAGCGCACGCGCGAGCTGGTGGACGCGAACGAGACCGCCTTCGAGGACCTGCCGCCGGTGCGCTTGAAGGGCAAGCAGCAGCCGGTGCCGCTTTACCGCGCCCTCTGACGCGGTAGGGTGGGCGAGCCATGGCCGCCACCTCCTCCTCGTCCGCCGTCCCCGAGAAGTCCCGCCGCTCCCCGCTGCCCTGGGTGGCGGTGGTGTTCGTGGTGGCGCTCGTCGTGGCCCTGGTGCTCACCGCCTTCCGCCACCGCGACCCCGAGCAGGCCCAGCACATCCACGCCGACTTCACCCTCATCCTGGGCGCGCTGGAGCGCTACCGCGCGGACCACGGGGGGCAGCTGCCGGAGGAGGGGGACCTGGACGCGCTGCTGGTGCCCCGCTACCTCCACGCCGTGCCCCTGGACCCCTGGGGCCGGCCGTACCACTACGCGAGCAGCGCGCAGGGCGTGTTCCTGTCCAGCTTCGGCCGCGAGAACCAGCGCGGCGGCGTGGGCGACAACCAGGACCACACCAACCACGACGGGCACCAGCAGCTCCTGCGCTAGGGAGGGCCCCGACGCCGGGACGCCCCGCCCTGGTGGGCAGGCAGGCCGGCATGCACGGGCCGCACGTCACCGGGCGTCCGGCGTGCGCATCCTTCGTGGCGAGGGGAGGCTCCAGCGGGCATCGCCTCCTCGGGGGGCCCCGCCATGGCCATCATCTGCGCAACCAACCTGTCCGCCGACGCCGCGCACGCGGCCACCGTCGCGGCGACGCTCGCCGGCCGCCTGGGAGAGCCCCTGCTGCTCCTGGGGGTGGATGACGAAGTGCCTGACGCGGAGGCCCCGGACGCCCTGTCCGCGGCGGAAGGCGGGCTGGCCGCGGAGGCCGCGCGCCTGAGGCCGCTCGCGGGCATGGTGGAGCCGCGCATGCAGCGGGATGCCTCCGTGGAGACGCTGCTGGGGGACGAGGAGTGCCGCAGCGCCCGGCTGGTGGTGGTGGCCGCGGAGGGCTGGCGCACGTCCCCCTGGCGCAAGACGTCCCTGGCGGAGCGCCTGGCCCGTCACGGCTGCGCCCCGGTGCTGGCGGTGCGCCGGGACACGGCGCTCCTGGACTGGGCCCGCGGCCGACGCCGGCTGCTGGTGATGGTGGGGGTGGACCCCCGCTCCTCCACGTCCGACGCGGCCATCACCTTCCTGCGGGAGCTGCGGCGCGTGGGCGGGTGTGACGTGCTGGCCGCGTACGTGTGCTCACCGCTGGAGGAGCGCGAGCGGCTGGGCGTCCACACCCCCGTGCACGTGGAGCGGCTGGACGCGCGCGAGCGCACCATGGAGGGGCTGGAGCCGCTGGTGGAGCGCGTGCTCCAGCGCGAGGTGCGTGAGCGCCTGGGTGACCTGGAGGGGGAGGGCCGCGTGGAGGTGGTGCTGGAGCCCGGCTATGGCCGCCCGGCGGACCACCTGCTGCACGTGGCCCATGCGCGCAGCGCGGAGTTGACGGTGGTGGGCATGCACCTGCGCGGCGGGGTGCAGCGGCTGTGGCACGGCTCCGTGTCGGAAGGGGTGCTGCGCCACGCGGAGCGCTCCGTGGCGTGCATCCCTCCCGGAGCGCGCGAACCTCGCCGGCTTCCTCCGCCCCGGAGCGCGCTGGTGCCGGTGGACTTCACCCTCGCCTCCGGACAGGCCATCGCGCAGGCGTGCTCCCTGGTGGGGCCGGGCGGACGCGTGCACCTGTTGCACGTGCACCGGCTCCGGGGCCGCGAGCGGGGCCCCCGGGACTTCCACGGCGTGCTCCCGGAGCCGGACAGCGAGCGGGACCGGGTGCTGAACCGGCTCTGGGCGCAGGTGCCCGGGGACACCGTCGCGCGGGCGGTGCACTGGAGCGTGGAGGGGGTCAGCGGGGACGACGTCGCCATCGCCATCTGCCAGGCCACGGAGCGCGAGGGCGTGGACCTGGTGTGCGTGGGCACGTCCGCCCACCGCGAAGTGGTTCCGGACGTGCTGGAGGAGGCGGTGGCGCGCGAGCTGGTGCTGCGTTGCCGCAGGCCCGTGATGGTGGTGCCTTCCGTTTGACCCGGGAACGGGCGTCCAGTGAGTGGGCTCCTCGCGGAACGGGTCCCTGTTTTTTTCCCACGCGTAAGGGATTGAACAGGCGACCCTGGAGGGCGTTAGACTTTGGGAGGACCCGCTTTCCCAGAAGGGTAGGGCATCCCGTGGCTCTTCGCGGTTATCGAGAAGAGGACCTCGTCTCCAACCGTGCATCGTTGATCATCCACGGAGGTACCGAGGATGAGCGCAGGGCCTGGGCGGAGGAAGCCGCGCGCAACTTCGGCGTCCCGCTCACGGAGGTGCGCCAGGGCTCGGAGCTGGCCGGAGCGCTCCGTCAGCCCAACGGCGTGGTGTTCATCGCGGACGCGGGGAAGCTGCCGCTGGACGCCCAGGGCCTCATCCTGCGCTGCCTCCAGATGCAGGAGGAGCGGCCCAAGGTGGTGGTGGGCGTGTCCGGCACCGCGATGGCCGCCCTCACCCGGGGCACGCTGCGTGAGGACCTGCACTACCGGCTGAACCAGGCGCAGGTGGACCTGCAGACGGATGGCCTGAGGGACGCGCTCAAGCGCCGCTGGGCGCAGCAGGCGGAGCAGCTGGCCGTGCGCGCCGCGGCGCTGAAGGCCGCAGAGGAGAAGGAGCGCGCCGCCGCGGTGGCCCGCCGCCCGGGCTCCGTCACCCGCATCCTGCCCAAGCGCAAGGCCCAGGCCACCGTGCGCAAGGGCGCGCCCCGCAACGCGGTCCGCTGAAACCCCGGGGGCCCGTGCCCTTGGGAACGTGAACCCCTCCCCCTTTGGGTTTCCCGGCCGGTCGTCCTGGCCGGGCCGCCCGGGACGGGGAGGCGCGGGTCACGGCCGGGACGGGGGTCCCAGAGGGAGCGGGGAGCCCTCCGGGCGGGGAATGGGTACTACTGGAAAGATGGGCTAGAGTTGTTCCCAGCCGTCTTTCCTCTCCTCTCCGGAGCGAAACCGCAATGTCCCAGCAAGCCCCTGGCAAGAAGCGTGGTCTGTCCCGTCCCGTGGAAGTCGTTCGCGCGGAGCTCCTCAAGGATCCCGAGACGAAGCGCATCGCGGATGCCGTGGGCATGAAGCTGGAGGACTACGTCGAGCTGGTGCTCGAGTACGCGCAGGACAAGGACAAGGAGCCCATGCTCAACGTCGTGTCCGACGAGGAGCTGAAGGCGAACGGCTTCCCCGTGCACACGGTGGAGGAGGTCGGTGAGTTCCTGGTCGCGGGCGCCAAGGGTGAGCTGCCCGGTCAGGGCAACCCCTTCGCCAAGTCCGAGTTCGAGGCCAGCAAGGGCGGCACCGCCGGCAAGCCGAGCCTGAACCCCGCGGCCGAGGGCGCCCCCCAGACGCCCCAGGACGAGGCGAAGCGCCAGGAGCTGCTGGAGCAGATGAAGAAGGGCGGCGGCGGAACCCGCGGCTGAGGTCGCCCGGAATCCCCGTGAAATAGATCGGAAAATGGGGAGGAAACATTTTCCTCCCCCCTCCGAGAATCCTTTTGAAGCTTCACTCCGGCACACACTCTCCAAACCAAATTAAGTAGGGGGTTTCACCATGGGCGGCATCGGCAAGGTTGTCAGCAGCGTCGCGAAGACGGTCTCCAACATCGCTGGCGGCGTCGCGAACATCGCGGGCAAGGCGCTGAACTTCGTGCAGAACCCCATGGGCGCCATCACCGGCGGCCTGAAGGGTCTCGCCGGCGGCCTCCTGGACAAGCTCCCGTTCGGCCTGGGCAAGCTGGCGAAGCCGTTCGTGGACAAGTTCATCGACTCCGGCGCGTCCCTGCTCGCCAAGGGCCCCCTGGCCGGTCTGTCCCAGCTGACCAAGTTCGCCCCCACCGTGAAGTCCATCGCGGACATCGCGACCACCGTGAAGCAGGGCGCGGACCAGGTCGGCGCGCTGGCCTCCCAGCCCGCGCAGCAGAACGTGCAGAACCTGTTCGCCCACGCGCAGGCTGCGCTGACCAACTGAGTTCCCCGCTGAAGCTGGCGTGACTCATGCACGAGGGCCGGTACTCACCGCGAGGTGGGGGCCGGCCTTTCGGCTTTGCGGGCCAACGCCGCGCGAGGCACGAGGGTCGGTCCTCCGTCCGTCATGGGCGGGGCGCCGGCCCTTCGGCTTTGAAGGCTCCCGTTGCGGCTCCGTGACGGCTCCGATGTCGGCTCCGTTACGGGCTCGGGCCCGAGTGGGATGTGACCCAGCATGGCGCACCCGGAGTATGGGCGCGATCAGGAAGCGGCGCGGCTCAGCCTTCTTCGCGGGTGATGCGGAAGGCGTCGGTCTCCAGCTTCTGGGTCGCCTCGGGGTCCGCGCTGTCGTAGTAGCCGCGAATCTCTCCGGTGCCGTCCACCAGCACGAAGTGGGTGCCGTGGAAGATGGAGAGCAGGTCGTCCTCGGGGGCGCCGGCCTCGCGGCCCATGCTGATCTTGAAGCCCTGGACGATGGTGTCCTTGAGGGTGGCGTAGTCGCCGGTGAGGAAGTTCCAGCGGGTGAAGTCCGCCTGGTACTTCTTCCCGTACTCGGCCAGCCGCTCCGGGGTGTCGTAGGCCGGATCCACGGAGAAGGACACCAACTGGAGATCCGTCCCCAGCTTCGAGGTGTGCTCCTGCACGCGCGCCATCTTCTGCGTGAAGACGGGGCAGACGGTGGGGCAGCGGGTGAAGATGAAGTTGGCGATGAACGGGTGGCCGCGGAGCTGCTTCAACCCGAAGGGCTGTCCGTCCTGCCGCGTGAAGGTGAAGTCCGGCAGCGCGCCCAGGCGGGGCGGCGGCTGGGAACGGCCCTGCACCAGGTCGTGGACCGCCACCCCCATGAAGCCGAGCGACGCCACGGCGATGCCCGCCCAGACCCAGGAGCGGCGGACGGGACGGGAGCGGGGGGCGGCGGACGGGGAGGGCGATTCGACGGACATGCGTCGGCACGTACGGCATCGGCGGGGGGCGCACAAGCGCCGGGCCTGACGGGGTAGGGGCTGGCCGCATGCGAGGCATGAGGGAGAGTGGCCGCTTCGCGGCGGGCAGGGTGCGCCTTGAGGGGAGGTTGGGTGCGTGCTAGCCCGGAGGTCGTGGCCCATGCCCTCTTCCAGCCCCCGGGTGGACGCACTTCGCCGGGCAGGTGGGGAGGCTTCCGGTCGCTGGCGGGGTCCGGGCCGTGGCTCGGACTCGTCGGAGGGCTGGTGCCGGCGGCGGTGTTGGCGTGCCCCTCGTGCACGGCCCGTGCGCCGGAGTCTCCCGGCGGGGCGGGCGAGCTGCTACTGGCGTTGATGCTGGTGCCCTTCGCGCTGGTGGGCGTGGGGCTCTGGGCGGCCTGGCGGGCGGGGCGAGATGCGCCGGGAGCAGAGCGGGCTTCGGCCCCCGTGGAACAGGAGCATCCGTGATGGCGGAGTCCCCGGCGTTATCCCCGTCGTCCCCGAGCGACGTCGCGCCGCCGGATGCGCAGGCGCCCCTGGCGGTGCCGCCCGCGCGTGGTGCCTGGAGCCTGGCGCCGCCGGAGAACGCGAGCGCGACGGGCGACCGCATCGACGCGCTGCTGGCCACGAGCCATGGCTTCGACATGGCGCTGGCGGCGGTGATGCTCGGGTGGATGTTGCTGGCGGTGGTGCGTTTTCGGGGTGCCCGGAAGGTGGCGCCGGACGGAGGCACGCGTCGCTCGCGGGCGTGGGTGCTGGGGCTGGCCCTGGGCGTGTTCGGCGTGGTGGACGGGACGCTGTTCCTGGGCTCCCAGGGCTACCTGAACGACGTGCTCTGGAACTTCCGCGTCCCCACGGAGGATCCGCGCACGGTGCGCATCCAGATCAACGCGCACCAGTGGTCGTGGGAGGCGCGGTACGCGGGCGCGGACGGGGCGTTCGGCACGAAGGACGACGTGGTGACGTGGAACGACCTGCGCGTGCCGGCGGACGTGCCCGTCTGGGTGCAGCTGGTCTCCACGGACGTGGTGCACGGGTTCTCGCTGCCCGCTTTCCGAGTGAAGCTGGACGCCATTCCGGGCCGCGTGAACCAGACGTGGTTCCAGGCCGCTCGCGAGGGCTCGTGGGAGGTGGCCTGCTACCAGCACTGTGGCACCAGCCACTACCGGATGCGCGGCATGCTGACGGCGCTGTCCCCGGAGGCGTACGCGGCGTGGCTGCGCGAGGCGAGCCTCAAGGCGGTGCAGGGCTACGACCCGGATGACACGGCGGCCCACTGGGGCTGGGTGTGGAGGACGCCATGAAGGCGGGGGCGCTGCTGAAGTCGCTCTGGACGACGGACCCCCAGCGCGTGGCGCGGCAGTACCTGTGGGGCGGGTTCCTGTTCCTGCTGGTGGGCGGCCTGCTGGCCATGCTCATCCGCTTCCAGTGGGCGTGGCCCGGGCAGCCGGTGCCGGGGCTCGCGTGGGTGCTGCCCGAGTCGAAGGGCGCGCTCACTCCACCCACGTACACGGCCGTTTTCACGATGCACGGCCTGTTGATGATCTTCTTCGCGGTGACGCCGCTGCTCTTCGGCGCGCTGGGGCACTTCGTGCTGCCGCTGGCCATTGGCTCCAAGCAGATGGCGTTCCCCCGGCTGTCGCCGCTCGGCTTCTGGGCCTACGCGGTGGGCGGCGCGCTGATGCTGGTGTCGTTCGTGGTGCGGCTGGGGCCGGCGAGCGCGGGGTGGACGTCGTATCCGCCGCTGGCGACGCCCGCGTTCACGCCGGGGCTGGGGCAGACGCTGGTGACGGTGGCGGTGTTGTGCGTGGGCGTGTCCGCGTTCCTGTACGGGCTCAACTTCGTCGTCACGGTGGTGCGCTGCCGCGCGCCCGGGATGACGTGGGGCCGGATGCCGCTGGTGGTGTGGGGGCTGTTCTACGGCGCGGTGCTCAACGTGCTGTTCGTGCCGGTGCTGGCGGCGGCCACGGTGCTGCTGCTGTTGGACCGGGTGGCGGGCACGCAGTTCTTCATCGCGGGCGCGGCGGCGGTGGGCGGGGGCGGCGACCCGCTGGTGTACCAGCACCTGTTCTGGCTGTTCGGCCACCCGGAGGTCTACATCCTCATCCTGCCCGCGTGGGGCATGGTGGGGGACTTCGTGGCGTTCTTCAGCCGCAAGCCCGCGCACGGCTACCGGATGACGGCGGGGGCCATGGGCGTGGTGACGGCGCTGAGCGGCGCGGTGTACGCGCACCACCTGTTCACCAGCGGGATGGCGCCGGTGCTGGGGCGCACGTTCATGGTGTTGACGCTGCTCATCTCGCTGCCGGCGCAGGTGATGTTCCTCAACTGGCTGATGACGCTGTGGCGGGGCAGCGTGCGGCTCACGTCGCCGATGCTCGCGGCGCTGGCGACGATGATCGTCTTCGGCCTGGGCGGCATCACGGGGCTGGCGCTGGGCGCGGTGGCGACGGACGTGCCGCTGCACGGGACGATGTGGGTGGTGGGGCACTTCCACCTGACGATGGGCGCGGCCAGCTTCCTCGCGGTGTTCGCGGGGCTCTACTTCTGGTTCCCCCGCATGTACGGGCGCACGTTGGACGAGCGCATGGCCAAGGTGCACGTGCTCCTGAGCGCGGTGCTGTTCATCGCCGTCTTCGGTGGCCAGTTGGTGGCGGGCTACGCGGGGCAGCTGCGGCGGCTGTATGACCCGTACCAGTACACGTTCCTCGCGCACCTGCTCACGTTGAACCGGTGGACCAGTTGGGCCGCGTTCGCGCTGGGCGCGGTGCAGTTGGTGTTCGTGGTGAACCTGGTGCGGACGCTCAAGTGGGGCCGGGCCGCAGAGCCGAACCCGTGGCGGGTGGGCACGCTGGAGTGGATGGACGCGGGTCCTGGCGCCGTGGTGCTGCGCGGGCCGCATGCGCTGTCGCAACCGGAAGTACAGGAGCAACTGGGTCGCGATTGGATTGGTCAGGCGGAGCCGCTGCCCTCGGGTGTACCCGTGGCGGAGCCGGTGGCGACGCCGGTGCCCGGGGTGGAGGGTGCCGTCTAGCGGTGCTCCCAGAGGTCCACGCCGCCGCCGTCACCCGCGGGGAAGCGGCGGACGAAGCGCTGCTTGAACCAGGGGCGGCTCTGCGGCGTGAGCTGCCACTCTCCCTGCCAGCCGAGGACGACGAAGCGACAGGAGCCCAGCATGATGCGCAGGGCCTGCTGGGCCTCATCGGCGGAGAGGGCCTCGTCGGTGGTCTCGAAGCGGTCGCCGGAGCTCATGGCATCCTGGAGCATGGTGGCGTAGCCATCCACGATGGGCGTGGCGCCCGAGGGGAGTCGGCCCGCCGCGAGCGCCCAGCCAGGCTCGAAGGAGAAGAGGCACGCATCGGGCGGCACGTCGGCGCGGATGTGCTTCGCGAGCGCCACCACGTCCGGGGCCTGCAGTTGGGCGCTCTGGTAGACGTGCCGCGCGCCGGGGACGAACGCGGCGGCGAGCAGCAGCGCGGCCACTGCGCGTGAGGCCGTGCGGCCCCTGCGCGTGCTGAAGGCGTGGAGCACGGAAGCGCCCAGGCCCGCGAGCACGGCCTCCGAAGCGGCGAGGTGCGCGTTGTACTGGCTCCAGTAGGTCCGTGACGCGAGGAACAGGACCACGCTGAGGACGAACGTGCAGGCGAAGAAGCGCGCGGCGGGGCGGTGCTCCGGAGCGGCACGGAAGGCGCGCACGCACGCTATGCCCAGGCCCATGAGGGCGAGGAGGACTCCGCCCCACCGGCGCTCATGGAAGATCTCGCGCAGGCGCATCCAGCGGTCCAGTTCACCGTCCGGCGGGCGCGCGGCCTGGAAGGTGATGACGTCGCGGATGAACTCGGAAGGGGCGAGCGCGGCCAGGGGGCCCACGACGACGGCGAAGGTGGCGAACGCGACGAGCACGGGCAGGAGTGCGTGACGCCAGGACTCCTTCCCCGGGCGCGAGAGCAGCGCGGCGATGAGCCACAGTCCTCCCGGAAGCTTCACGGAGATGGTGAGTCCCAGGAGCACGCCCGCGCCGATGCGGCGTGCTCGGGAGTGGGTGCCGGAGGTGAGCCAGAGGTTCGCGAAGCCCAGGCACAGGACGTTGAGCAGGGGCTCGAGGAAGGTGCCGCGCTCGACGATGGCGGCCTCCGGATACGCGGCATAGGCGAGCGCGGCCACGCAGCCCGCGAGCGGACCCCAGGCGCGCCAGGCGACCCGGCCGGCGAGGAACACGCACAGCGCGCCCACGGCGGCGGCGAGGTAGCGGGTGATGACGTAGGCGGTGGCCGCGTCGAGCCCCAGCGTGAGCGCGGCGCCAGGAGCCCAGAGCAGGAGGCTTCCGGGCGGGTGCACGAAGATGAAGTCGCGGTAGGGCAGGTCCCCGCGCAGCAGGAGCGACGCGGCGGAGAAGTACACGCCCTCGTCGTAGTCCATGGGGTAGCCCATGGCGCCGGAGCGATGGAAGAACGCCAGCGCGCGCAGCACCCATGCGCCCAGCGCCACGATGATCAACGGCCAGACGTCCAGGCCCATCGAGGCGCGAGGAGGGACGGACGGGGACGGCGCTGCGAGCGGAGTGGGCGCGGGTTCCATCGGGGCAGCGCGGCAGGCTACTACCGGCGGGCCTGGACGCACGCGGGGTTCTTGCACCGGCGGGGGCGCACGAGCGAGCCCGGGACGTATCGCATCCCGGAGATGCGGACCGTCAGCGCCGGGTTTCCATTCCACGCTGCCTTGAGGCGCGTGGGCCCCGCTTGAGCTGGCTTGGTACGTTGGCAATCCCGGAGGCGTGGGGCCGTTAGCGCCGGGTTTCCATGCCACGAAGCCTGGACGCCCGTGAGTACTGCCCGGACTGGCCGCGTGCGTTGGCAATCTTGGAGGCGCGGGGCCGTTGGCGCCGGGTTTCCATGCCACGCAGCCTGGAAGCCCGTGGGCACTGCCCGGACTGACCGCGTGCGTTGCGCCGCGTCTCACGCGATTGCCCGTTCCGGTTCACGGGTGTGATGCGTGGAGGTGATTCAGTCGATGGGCGCCGCTCCGAGGGACGGGGGGCCGCCCGGCTTCCTGGTGCTTTCCGCCGGGCCCAGGCATGCGAGAGTCCAGTCCCGTGAGCACGAACGACCCCGCCGGGACGCTGGCCTCCACGTCCCTCCAGCGCGACGAAGCGAACCTCTGGTTCGGGATCGTCATCGCGCACGGCGCGGCGGCGATGCTCTTCTGCGCGATGGCCTTCTCCGCGGGCTTCTACCGGCTGCGCGGCTTCTGGCCTCCCGTGTCCGCGCGCCCTGGAGCACTCGTTCCCGCGCTGGCCGGTGGGCTCCTCGTCATCGGGGTCGTGCTGCTGTACGTCGCGCTCCGACGACCAGGCCGGCTCACGTTGGCGGGCGTGCTCGGCACCGGGGCGGGGTTCCTCGCGACGCAGGCGGCCTGGCTGCACGTGCTGTTCTGGTACCGGGACTTGCGCGTCCCCGACAGCGGCGTCTTCGCCTCGGCGCTGTATGGCCTGTCCGCGGTGCAGGCCGCGCACCTGGCGGTCGTGCTCGTGGGATTGCTGCGTGCGGGACTTCGCG
The DNA here is from genome assembly GCF_009909105.1 of Corallococcus exiguus. Classification (NCBI taxonomy): domain Bacteria; kingdom Pseudomonadati; phylum Myxococcota; class Myxococcia; order Myxococcales; family Myxococcaceae; genus Corallococcus; species Corallococcus exiguus. The sequence continues at coordinate 55,983 of NZ_JAAAPK010000012.1, read as the reverse complement.
TGCTGCGCGGACAGGACGCCAGCGCTCCGTTGCGGCGCGCCCTGCCCGGCTGGTGGTGTTCGACGGTGATGTACGGCGTCCTCTTCGCGGTGGTGTACCTCCCATGAAGCTCACTTCCTGCTCCACTCGTCGGTCGCTCCGTGTGCTCGCCGTGCTCGCGTTGGGGGCGCTCGCTCCCGCGTGCCGCAAGGAGATGCCCACCTTCGAGCCCCTGAAGCTCGCGGACGGCACCGTCATCCCCGCCGCGACGCTGGCTCGCGGATATGACGTCTACACGCACTACTGCGCGTCCTGTCACGGCGAGAAGGGCGACGGTCAGGGCCCCGCGGGCTCCGGGATGCGGCCTCCGCCGCGCAACTTCCACCAGGGCCTGTACAAGTTCGGAGGCGTGGCGGCGGGCGAGCTGCCCACCGACGACGCGCTGAAGCGCACGCTGCGGCGGGGCCTGCACGGCACGCCGATGTTCGCGTGGGACGTGCCCCCGGCGGACGTGGACGCCGTGGTGCAGTACCTCAAGACCTTCAGTCCGCGCTGGAAGCAGGAGTCCCCGGGCGCGGCCCTCGCCCTGTCCGACGACCCGTGGAAGGGCCGCGCAGCCGAGGCCGTGGAGCGCGGCCGCACCGTCTACCACGTGGCCGGCAAGGGCAACGCGGGCTGCGCCAGCTGCCACGTCGCGTACCTGCCCCGAGCGGAGCTCGCCGCGCTCACGGAGAGCGTCACCGGCCGCAAGGTGAACCTGGCGAACGCGGATCCGTACACGGCGCTGCAGCGGGATTCGGACTACTCGCTCACCGTGGACGCGAAGGGCGAGGCCACGCAGTTCGCCAAGGTGCTGCCGCCGGACTTCCTCTTCCATCGCCTGCGCACCGTGTGGCCGCAGGACACCCGCGTGGAGGGCCAGCCGTACACCGCGCAGGCCCAGCGCGAGGACCTCTATCGCGTGATGGCCGCGGGCGTCGGCGGTGCGGCGATGCCGTCGTGGAAGGGCGCCATCCCGGAGGAGAACCTCTGGGCGCTCGCGTACTACGTGCAGAGCCTCATCGTGATGCACGACACCGGCGCCGCCCGCGACCTTCAGCAACGGTTGCGTGACTCGAAGGCACAGGAATAACGGATAGATGCAGCAACCTGAAAAGTAGGCCTTCCTGGGAAACTAATTCCCAGGCGTCGCGAAAATCCGGGCACTGATTCCCTCTTTTCCCGGAGTTCCATTCGTGACGACCTATTCCGTTCGCAGCGGCGACACGTTGAGCGGGCTCGCGCAGCGCTTCAGCACGTCGGTGTCTTCGCTCCAGAAGACGAACCACATCGCGAACGCGAACCTCATCCGCGTGGGCCAGAGGCTGACGGTCCCGGACGGGTTCCAGGCGGCGCCGTCGAAGGCGGGCAGCTACACGGTGCGCAGCGGAGACACGCTGAGCGGCATCGCGGGGCGGCACGGCACGACGGTGGGGGCGCTGGCGAAGGCGAACCACATCGCGAACCCGAACAAGATCTACGTGGGTCAGCGGCTGACGATTCCGGGTGCGGGTGGGGGCGCGGCGCCGGTGACGTCGAAGCCGCCGTCGTCCGGGGGCGCTTCGTACACGGTGCGCAGCGGGGACACGCTGAGCGGCATCGCGGGGCGCTACGGCACGACGGTGGGGGCGTTGCAGCAGGCGAACCACATCGCGGATCCGAACAAGATCCAAGTGGGCCAGAAGCTGACGATTCCGGGCCGCACGGGAGGCACGGGCGGGACGTCGAAGCCGCCTCCGTCGACGGGGGGCGTGGGTGGGACGCCGGGCACGTCGAGTGGGAAGGGCGGGGTGACGGTGGCGCAGCTGCGGCGGATCATGCCGAACCTGTCGCAGGCGAAGGCGGAGCAGTACCTGCCGCACCTGAACAAGGCGATGGCGGAGGCGAACATCAACACGCCTCGGCGCAAGGAGATGTTCCTGGCGCAGCTGGCGCATGAGAGCGGCGAGCTGCGCTACATGGAGGAGATCGCCTCCGGCGCCGCGTACGAGGGCCGCAAGGACCTGGGCAACACGCAGCCTGGGGATGGCAAGCGCTACAAGGGCCGGGGCCCCATCCAGCTGACGGGCCGCGCGAACTACCGTGCGGCGGGCAAGGCGTTGGGCATCGACCTGGAAGGGCACCCGGAGCGCGCGAAGGATCCGGACGTCGCGTTCCGCATCGCGGGTTGGTACTGGCAGTCGCGCAACCTGAACAGCTACGCGGACGCGGGCAACTTCCGCGAGGTCACCCGCCGCATCAACGGCGGCTACAACGGCCTCGCGAGCCGCGAGATGTACTACCGCCGCGCGCAGGACGTGCTGGGCTGAGCCCGTCTTGGGAGTGGGACCCGGGTCTCACGCCCGGGCGCTCGGATGCGAAAGGGTGCCTGTGATTCCGGGCACCTGACCGTGGCGCACTGGTTGCACAAGGCTCGGGCTCCTCCTTCCTCGGAGCGAGCCTGATGTCCCGAATCGATGCGCCCGGTAGCAGTCCCCTGTCCCCCGAACCCACGCTTCCTGAACCTGATGCACCCGCGCCGGAACTCCGCGTGGGCACGACCGCGTCCCGCAGGACCTCCGTCAGTGAGAGCAGTGCCTCCGCGCCGGGTCGCAACGAGCTGCGGCCCTATGACGGCCCCTCCGTTGCTCCTTCCTCACCTCGTCCTTCCACGCATGCGGACGGCCCCGCCGTATCCGCGCGCGAGCTCGCGGCGATGGGCGGCCGGCTGCGTTCCCCCTCCGTTCCCGTCCCCGAGGACGTCTATTCCTCGGTCCGCTCGCACCTGACGCGCAGCCTGTCGAACCCCTTCCTCACCGACAGCGATGTGAAGGCCACGCATGATGCGCTCGGCTCCGTGCCTCGCGATGCGTACCGCGCCACGTTGGACCGCATGGACCGTGACGGGCTGCTCTCCACCTACGTGTCCCGGATGGATGCTCCGTCGCGCCGGTCCTTCCTCGAACAGGCCGCGTCCAACGGCGTCCTCTCGCGGCGCCCGGGCGGGGTGGAGGGACCGCTCGGCATGCCTGGACGACCGGAGACCTTCGTCAATGATCCGAAGCTCCCTGCTGCCCTTCGCGACGCCGTGAACGCTCACGCCACCGACACCGGCCGCGCCGCTGTCGTCGCCTACGACGCCTACCTGCAACGCTACGGCGACGCCGTGGCCCAGGCCGGCAGCCTCCAGGCCCTTCGCGTGCTCGGACCTCCTCAGTCGCTGGACCTGCGTGAGACGTCGCTCGGCCTCTCCTGGTCCGACCCCCAGCGCGAACGCTACGAGTCCGAATGGAAGGCCGGCCTGGGACGCCCCCAACACTCGCTCGTCCAGGCCTACGAAGCCGTCACCGCCCGAGCACAGGTCCTCTCCGGAGAACGTCCCGCCGGTGCCTTCGTCTCCGCCGAGGCGAGCGCGTCCCACGAGATGATCCAATTCAAACGCACAGCCCATGCCTCCGCGCGCGGCACCACTGACGTCCAGACGCAGGCGGGCATCGCCTCGAAGGCCGGTCCCCTGGGTCTGGAGGTGATGATGGACGCTCACGGCAAGACGGAGGCCCAGCTCCAGATGGATCTGGGCATCGCCAGCGTGAGCCGCGACTCGGAGGGCAAGGTGGAACTGTCCCTGGGTGCGGGCCCTCATGCTCGCGCCTACGCGGCTCTCAACCCTCGCACCGCGGAGTTCGGTGGCGGCGTCTCCTTCGAAGTCTCCGACAAGTCCGGCCAGAGCCGCGCTGGCCTCAAGCTGGGCTACGGCCTGCGCGGCCTCACCCCCGAGCGCGCCTCCCAGGCCGTCCGCAATGATGTCCCCGGCCTCTTCAGTCGCCCCAAGGACCTGGACCCCGGCGTCTCCTGGGAGGCCCTGCCCTCGGAGCGCCGGGCCCTCTACGAACGGCAGGGCTGGACGCGCGAGGAGTGGGCCCAGGACTCGCGGCGCTGACTCCCTCGCGCGGTGCGCTCACGGAGAAGGCGCGCGCTTCGTCGGCGCCTCTTCCTCGTCGGCTTCCGGGCGCAGGGAGATAGCGGTCCACAGCGCGAGGTGCCACGGGACGAAGAGCAGGGCCACGCCATTCGTGAACAGGGCCAACGGGAGGGCGACCAGGATCCACACCACCGCCGCCGCCCACAGCACCACCGAGCTGATGGACTGCATGTCCCTCGACCGTGAGTGGTGGCCCACCAGCGAGAGCACGGTGAAGAGCCAGAGGACTGCGCCGATGCCGAGCATGACCTCGGTCGCCGCCTCCATCCGGGAGTACGCGAGGAAGAGCCACACCGCAGCCAGCGCCCCCGACTGGTACAGCAGGCTCACCATCGCCAGGGTGACGTTGCCCGCGGTCAGCCCCGCTGCCCTGCCGTCAGCGCTCTTCGCCTCCACCATCTCGGGCGGCAGCTCCATCGCGTACGGATAGCCCATGGCGATCAGGGCCTCCTTCGCCGCGTGCCGCACCTTCATCCCACCCGAACCCGCGTAGTCCCCCACCGGGTTGCTCCGGTCCAGCAGCCCCAGCAGCAGATCCGCCCGCTCCCGCAGGGGTTCGTCCGGCGCGGGCGGACGGCCCAGGCCCACGATGAGCGCGTCGATGTCCGCGCGCACCATCCCCGGCGAGTGCACCTCCTCCAGCAGGAACGTCAGCGGCGGGAACGACTCCGCCGCGATGGACTCGGGGACGTCGGCGGGCGCCTCATCGACGGAGGAGGGCAACGGCTCGGAACGGAGGGCTTCCTGGGACATGGGTGCTCCTGGAGGACAGTCATCCTCCGGCGCAAGCCCGCGAGCAAGAGGGGCACCCCCCACCCTCGGGTACCACGAGGAGACAGTGTCCGTGGAGCCGCCTCCGGCCCCTTCAGCGCAGGAACTTCTCCACCACCACCACGTCGTGCCACGCGCCGTCCACCCTCGCGTGCTTCTCGTGCGTGCCCACCGTGGTGAACCTCAGGCGTTCGAACAGCTTCAGGGTGTGCGACTGGTTCGCGAGGACGCAGGTGGTGAGCTTGTGGAAGCCCGCTCCTTCCGCGGCCTTCAGCAGCGCCTTCAGCAGCAGCTCGTCCACGCCCATGCCCCGGACGTCCTTCGCCACGAAGAGGCTGAAGTCCGCGATGTCCGCGTAGCACTCGCGCGAGCTGTGGGCGCGCGTGGCGGCACACCCGACGACGCGCCCGTTCTCCTCCGCCACCAGCACCGGGTGCCGTCCGTCCTCCTCGCCTTCGGACGGCGCCTCGAAGGTCGTGGGACGCCGCGCGAGCGCCGCATCCTGGAGGTCCGCGATGGCGTCCCGGTCCTCGGGTGTGGCGGGCCGCACGGTGGGCGGGGGCGGGCTCCCGCGCGGTGGCACCGGAGCCTCCAGCGGCGGCGGCGCCAGCATGACCATCAGGATGGCGCACCCCAGCGCCAGGTGCCACGGCATCAGGAGCGCCGTGACGAACTCCCCCTGGAACAGGGCCACCACGGCCAGCAACGCCCAGACCACCGCCTGGAGCAGGAACCACGCCGACGCGTCGGCCTGCCGCTTCAGGTTGCCCCTCGTGAGGCCCCACAGCGACACCAGCGAGGGGAACAACACCAGGAAGGCCACGGTGCCGTAGCCCTTGGAGAACAGCGCCCCGAAGTCCCACGGCGTCACGTTCGCGAGCGGCATCGCCCGGCGCAGCTGGTACAGCGCGCACAGCGCCACGAAGACGGCGCTGCGCCAGCTGGGCGGCGAAGGCTCCACGGCCGCGGGAGCCGGGGCGTCGGACGCTGCCTCGCCCTCAGCCGTCGCTGTCACGGGAGGAACCAGGCCCAGCAGGGCCGCCTCGGCCTCCTGCCAGGACTGTTTCTTGGGAGCGTCGGCCGACGGCTTGGGGCGGTGGGCTTCCTGGGTCATGACAGCGTCCGTCTTCCATCACCGGGCCACCCGGGAGCAAGGGGGTGGGGCCTCCGTCTGGAGGACGAGGGAGCGGCCGCCGACGGCAGGTCACCTCTCCCTCGCGTGCGCACCCTTCCCGGGCACACCCCTGATTTCTCTTTCGCGACGAGCGAGGACACCCGATGCCGATGGAACGAGCGCAGCGGTTCGTGGACGCACTGTTGAAACTGGAGGAGCACGGCGACATCGAGCCGATGGTCGCCCTCTTCGCCGACGATGCGCAGGTGAGCAACGTCGCTTCACCTCACGTCTTCTCCGGCATCGACGGCGCCCGCCGCTTCTGGACCGAGTACAAGGCCACCCTCGGTCAGGTGAAGTCCACCTTCCGCAACATGATCGAATCCGGCGACCGCGTGGCCCTCGAATGGGAGACGCAGGGCACCGCGCGCAAAGGGGCCGCCGTCGCCTACGAGGGTGTCTCCATCCTCGAGTGGGACGGCGACCGGGTCCGCCGCTTCTTCGCCTACTTCGACCCGCACGCCCTGGGCCAGGAGCTCGCGCACGGCACTGCGCCCCGCTCGGAGGTGCCCTCGACGACACCGGCCTGACACAGACGCAACTTCCGGCGGTCCCTGGGGTTTCTTATGGCTTCGGCCATCCAGGGACATGCCGGCATCGCAAGGTTCACCCGGACCCTGTGTGCACTTCAGTGCACCCGAACCGCGAGCCGGGGTAGCCTGGAAAGACATGGCCCCCCTTTTCTCGACGGGCCGCGTCGTCCCCCGGGAACCCCATGATGACCCGCGTCATTTCCCCCCTCCTGGCCGTCATGCTCCTGGCGGCCTCCCCCGCCGGTGCGGCCCTCGCGCCGGACGCCCCTGTGATGGTCGCCGCGGCGAAGCGCAAACCCGCGAAGCGCCAGCCCACGCCGGTGCCGCCTCCCCCGCAGGAAGCCGCGCCCGCGGCGCCGGTGACGCCGGACGTCACGCCGCCCGTGTCCGCCACGCCGGAGTCCGGTTCGAGGGGCACCGCCGCGCCGCAGGACGCCACGCCGTCGTCCGAGCCCAGCCTGGACTTCGACCTGCTCACGCCGGAAGCGGAGGCGTCCGCGGGCCTGCTGGACCCGAACCTGCAAAAGGACCTGGAGACGCGCCGCACCATGCTCAAGCTGCACCAGGGCCTGGGTCTGGCCATGGCGGGTGGCCTCACCGCGGCCACCGTGCTGGGGCAGATCCAGTTCAGCCGTTCATTCACCGACGGCGGCGGGGATAATCGCTCGCTGCTCGCCTGGCACCGGGGCGTCGTCATCGGCACGTCGCTGCTGTTCGCCACCGTGGGCACGCTGGGCATCCTGGCGCCGGATCCGGTGGAGCGTCCGTTCCAGTGGGACACGGTGACGTTCCACAAGATCTTCATGAGCCTGGCCACCGCCGGGATGATTGCCCAGGCGGTGCTGGGCATCCTGGCCACCCACAGCTACGGCGAGATCACGGAGCCGAAGTACGCCACCGCGCACCAGGTGGTGGGCTATGCCACGTTGGGCTGCGTCGCCGCGGGCATCGTCACGCTCACTTTCTGACCCGAACCCCCCTGTCGTGAATGTCTCCTCGCGCCGGCCGTTGTGCGGAGACAAGACGTAGCCCCCTCTGGAGGACGCCGTGATTGCTCGACGACTCGTTCTTTCCGCTGCCCTGCTGCTCGCGCTCCCCGCCGCCGCGCAGAACGCGAAGATGTACTCGGTGAAGAAGGACGCCAGCTCCCTCACCTACAAGCTCATCCACAAGATGCACACCGTGTCCGGCAAGGCCGCCCCCAGCGAGGGCAAGGCCGTGCTGAAGCCGGACGGCACCATCCAGGTGGCCGTGCGCGCGCAGGTGAAGGACTTCGACTCGCAGAACTCCAACCGCGACACGCACATGCTGGAGGTGACGGAGGCCGCCAAGTACCCGCTGGTGGAGGTGAAGGCCGTGGGCACCGGCGTGAAGCCGCCCGCCACCTTCCCGGGCAGCGTGCCGGTGACGCTCAAGGGCAAGCTCACCTTCCACGGCGTGACGAAGGACGTCGAAATCCCCATGACGGTGAAGTTCGACTCCGCCACGCAGGTGACGGCGGACGGGTCCTTCAAGATCAGCCTGGAGGGCTACAACATCGAACGGCCCACGCTGCTGCTGGTGAAGGTGGAAGACGAGCTGGTGCTGGAGCCGCACCTCGTCTTCACGGAGGGCACGTGAGCTCGTCGCGTCGAGACTTCTTCAAGAAGCTGCTGGGAACGGGCGTGGTCGTGGCGGGCCTGCCGCCCGCGTGCGCGCCGAACATCGACCCCTCTCCGGTGCTGGACGTGACCACGCCCGGCGAGGACGGCATCGTGTCGCTGGTGGTGCAGCGCTATCCGGACCTGTCCCGCGCGGGCGGCTCGGTGACGCTGCGCTTCCCGAAGGAATCCGGGCAGGAGAACCTGCTGGTGGTGCACCCGTCCGCGGACACCTACGCGGTGCTGTCCGCCACGTGCACCCACGTGGGCTGCCCCATGGGTTTCGATGGGACGGAGGCCGTGTGCCCCTGCCACCTGTCGAAGTTCAACGTGACGGATGGCAAGGTGACGCAGGAGCCCGCCACGGTGCCGCTCAAGACGTACGTGGCCACGTACAACGCGGGCACGCAGGTGCTGAGCATCAACCTCAAGGCCGGCAGCGACAACTTCCCGTCAGTGGTCGACGGGAAGGTGACGCTCACCTTCGCTGAGTTCCCTGACCTCCAGAACACGGGCGGCATGGTGAGCGGCAACCCCACCGGCTACGGCAAGACCATCTTCGTCTTCAAGCTGGCGGACGGCTCCTACTCCGCGGTGGATTCCGTCTGCACGCACCAGGGCTGTGAAGTGGGCTTCGATGCGGGCCTCGACGAGCTGCTCTGCCCGTGCCACGCGTCCACGTTCAGCAAGACGGGCGTGGTTGACCCCGGGGGCGCGGCGACGGTGAACCTGAAGACGTTCACCACGACTGCGGACGCGTCCGGCGTGGTCGTCTCCATCGCCTGATTCACGGGTGCCAGGACGGGAGGGCCCTCCGCGCCTCCCGTCTCCTCGGGTCTGCTCTCAGCGCAGCCGGCTCCAGAACGAGCGCCGGGACGAGATGCGCTCCAGTGCCTCCTGCAGCTCCTCGTCCTGATCCGCGCGGCTGGCGATGTCCCCCAACGCGATGATGCCCACGAGCCGATCGTCGGGCTCCACCACGGGGATGCGGCGCACCTGGCGGCGGCCCATCAGCTCGATGACGCCGTGCAGGTCCTCCTCCGGCAGCACCGCCTCCAGGTCCTCCGTCATCACGTCCGCGGCGCGCAGGCCGTCCACTGCGCGTTGACCGGCGAAGGCGCGCAGCGCCAGGTCGCGGTCCGTGACCAGTCCCAGCAGCCGTCCCTCCTCGTCCACGATGGGCACCACGCCGCAGTCCTCGTCCCGCATCAACTGCGCCACCTCACGCAGTGAGCTGTCGCGGCGGGCCGTGCGCACCTGGCGGGTCATGATGTCGCGCGCGGAGAGCGGCTCGCGCTTCCAGCGGCGGAGCGAAGCCCCGGACGCGGTGGACGGGGCGCGGGATGCGCGGAGCCTCGGGTCCAGGGGGAAGGTCTCCTCCCGACGGGGGGCCTGCCGTTCGCGCAGGCCCGGATCCTCGCGCCACGCCGATGCCTCACGGCGCGGACGGTCGCGCAACAGGGGCTCCTCGCCGCCGTAGCCGCTGCGGTCCCACTCGCGGTAGTCGGCGCGCTGGGGCTGCATCTCCTGGACGGTGTCGTCGCCCTGGGTGCGCCGGGGGCCCGCGCCGTTGGCATAGCGCACGTCCCGGTCGTCGCGGCCGTAGGGGCCGGTGGTGCCGCCGTCGCGCTCGCCCTCGCGGTCCGCGCGCCAGGTGCCCGTGTCGTCCACGTCCGTGCGCACGCGGCCCAGGCGCCACGCGGCGGCGCGGTGGAAGCGCCCCTGGCGGTCGGCGGGCGGCTCGTCGCGCGCGGGGCTCCAACCGCTCACGTCGGACTCCGCGCGCTCGCGCGAGCCCGGCGGCGCCACGTCCGGCGAGCGGTGCGTGGCCATGGCGTCGGTGGGAGGCGTGGAGATGTCCGCGCGCCCCAGGTCATGCCTGCCGTTTCCGTTGCTGTAGTCCTTGGTGCCCATGTGCGTCGCAAGCCTCCTCGACTTGCGAACATGGGAAGCGTGCCCGGACGCGCAAAGCTCCAGCCGGCCAGGTGCGGCGCCGCTCGCCCGTCCGCCCTGACGCGAAATGCAACCCGAGCGGGGCGTCAGACGACGGTGAGCGCGTCTCCCAGGTGCACCAGCCCCCGGAAGTCCTCCAGGTCCGCGCCCGCGTCCGGCGCTGCGATGGCCAGCGCGCCCCGGGGCAGCCCTTCGGCCAGCCTCGCCAGCAGCGAGCGGTGCGCCGTCGCGCGCGCGTCCTCCTCGCCCGCCAGGTGCTCCAGCGCGCTGACGGCGTCCGTGTCCGCGGCGTTGTTCGCGTGCGGCTTCAGCGCGGCGGCCGGAGCCAGTCCGTCATCCCGCGCCCAGCTGCGGTTGAGCACGTAGCCCGCGAAGGGCAGCCCCTTGGCCTGGAGCGCCTCCTGGAAGAAGGTGGCCTCGCGCAGCGCGGCGGCCTCCGGCGACGTGACGAGCAGGAACGCCGCGTCCTTCGACGACAGGTGCTCCCTCAGCCGGTCCGAGTGCAGGCGGATGCCGGCGAACAGGCCTCCGAAGGCGGCCACGAAGGTGCGCATCTCCTGCGCGAAGCCGCCGCCGAAGATGCCGTCCAGCACCTTGCCCACCAGCGCCTGCGCGCCCTGCCACAGCCTGCCCGTGCGGCCCGAGTCTGGACCGAAGAGGGAGATGATCCGCTCGTCCAGGAAGCGAGACAGCCGGCCCGGGGCGTCCAGGAAGTCCAGCGCATGGCGGCTGGGCGGGGTGTCCAGGACGATGAGGTCGTAGTGGCCTTCCGCGATGAAGCCGTCCAGCGCCTCCGCTGCGGCGTACTCCTGCACGCCCGCGACCAGCTCCGACAGGAAGCGGTACAGGCGGTGCTCCAGGATGGTGCGCGCGGCGCTCTCCGTGGCGGACATCCGGCGCACCATGCGCTCGAAGACGATGCGCGGCTCCAGCATCCACACGTCCAGCCGGCCCTCGCCGCGCGGGCCGTCCGCGTACAGGCGCTCTGGAGGCACGGTGGTGGGCTCCGCGCCGTTCTCCTTCAGCCCCATGGCCTCCGCCAGCCGCCGCGCCGGGTCGATGGTGAGCACCAGCACCTTGCGCCCCGAGCGCGCCGCGGCCACGCCCAGCGCCGCCGCCGTCGTCGTCTTGCCCACGCCACCCGCGCCGCACAGCACGAGGATCCGCTTGTCGCGCAGCATGCCGTCCAGGTTCATGGCGTGGCCTCCCGGCCGCCGTGGGACGCGGCTCCTTCGAGTGTGGACTCCAGGAGCTCCGCCAGCCGCTCCACCAGCGCCACGCCCGTCAGCGCCAGCTCCGGCAGCCCCCAGTAGGGCACGCTCACGCCCGCCGCCAGCCGCTGCCGGGCCAGCCGCGCGCGCTCCAGCCGCTCCAGCGCCCGCTGCCCCCGGTGCGGCCCGTGCGTCTCCAGCAGCCGCTCCAGCGCCGCGCGAGACTCCGGCGTGAAGGGGTCCTCCGGCATGCGGTTGAGCACCGCGGCGGACAGGGGCAGGCCCACTTCCTTGAGCTCGCCCACCAGCGCCAGCGTCTCGCTCACCGGCAGGGGCTCCGGCAGCGTGGTGAGCACCACGCCCGTGCGCGCGGGGTCCTGGAGCAGGTCCAGCCCTTCACGCACCGCGCGGCCCACGGGACCGCCCGGCATCAGCGACAGGATGCTCCGGGGCAGCGTGGCCAACGCCAGCGCGTGGCCCGTGGCGGGCAGGTCCACCACCGTGAGCGGGTGCACCCTGCGGCCGTCCGGGTGCGTGAGGCGCAGGAGCGCCAGCAGCTGGAACATCAGCCCCATCTCCTTGAGCGCGGGGCCCGCCTCCAGGAAGCGCCGCAGCGCCCGCGAGCGCAGCGCGGCCTCCGCCAGCCACTTCACGGGCAGCGTCTCCTCCAGGAAGAGCCGGTGGCCCTCCTGCGCGGACAGCCGCACGAAGGACAGGTTCGGCCCCACCGGCACCACGCGCGGCCCGGCCTCCTTCGCGCCCACCAGCCCCGAGAGCGTGGACGGGCCGCCCTCGTCCGGGGACAGCTCCGCCAGCAGCACCGGCCGGCCCGCGCGCGCCGCCGCCACCGCCAGCGTCGCGGAGAGCGTCGTCTTGCCCACGCCGCCCTTGCCCGACACGAGCACGGCGCGTCTGCTCCACAAGGACTCCAGCACCACGCCCCCATCCTCCGCGCCAGCGGCGCGACCCTTCACGGTGAGCAAGGAAGCGCGTCCCGACAACCGGCCGGGGATGCGCCCAGGGGCGGCCGTCCGTCAGGCCGCCCGCTCCACGAGCATAGCGGCTTTCCGCCCACGCCCCGTCGCGCCCCTTCACCGCGCTGACCCGTTCGTGACACAGCCAGTGCGGTGCCGCGCTCGGGACGCCTTGACACGATGTACGGGGATTGACCCGGCCCGGGAGGACACGTGGCGTGCGCGTGCGCGTGACCCTGAGGGTTGGACGGGCGGATTCCCTCGGAAAGAAGGGGTCACGGACTGGTGACGGGCCCCGGGTTTTGGGTACCCTGAGGCCCTCTGCGTGGGAGAGGGCATGGCGGTGATGCGGGAGTGGGTCTTCGGGACACAGCGTGTCTCGCTGGAGGACTCCGACATCCTCTGGACGAAGGTCCGGGGATCGTTTTCAGAGACGGATGTGCGGGAGCTGGTGGACGTGTTCCACGAGCTGGGGGCGGGCCCGGACAAGCCCCTGTACCTCGTCGTGGACTTGAGCAGCTCCGAGGGGCTGTCGGTCGCGCCGCGCAAGTACCTGGCCGAACACGTGCGCCCCTCGTGGTTCCGCGCGGTCGTCTTCTTCGGCGCCAAGCGCACGCACCGCGAGGTGCTGCGCGCGCTCGTGGTGGCGCTCAACTTCATCGGGGGCGCGAAGCTGGAGGCGGAGTTCGTGGACTCGGAGGCCCAGGCCCGCGCGTTTCTGGAAGCCCACCGGCGCCGTCAGGAAGCGGCGCCTCGCTGACGGCGTGTGGGGCCCGTCAGTGGACGGCCCAGCGCTCGGCGATCTCCTCGCACGCGAGCACCACGTCGCCCAGCCGGCGGATGTGCGCGCGCGGCGCGACGAACAGCGAGCCCGCGAACACGTCCACCACGGTCATCAGCCGGTGGTCCGCGGGGCCCAGCCGGCACAGGTGCTGCTCAGCGAAGCGCTGCAGCATCGTGCCGATGTACTGGCCGCTCCGCTCGTCCAGCGGCTGCGTCTTGGAGAAGTAGAGCTTCATCAACCCCACGCGCGGGTTGCCGTGCTTGTCCAACCGCTGCACCACCACCTCCGGGCGCACGCTGATGGTGACGCCGGCCATCTCCAGCACGGGCGGCTCCGCGCCCACCGCGCTGATGATGGCGTCGTCCAAATCCAACCACGGCACCAGGTCCGCGAAGCGCTCCAGCGCTTCCGAACACAGCTGCATGCGCTGCGCCTCGAACTCCGTCTGCGGCACCGCGCAGGCGAACCGGCGCTGGGACTCCCGCAGCACGTTCATGTCCAGGCCACGGCAGAGGAAGTCCGTGATGGCATGGGACGCCTCCGGATAGCGCAGGTACTGGGCATCCGGCGGGTGCTTCTGGTCGTGGATGATGCGCTTGCGGCGGGCGGGCGTGGCGACCAGGTACTCGCCCAACTTGTTCACCGAGACGCGCGGCAGTTCACGGGTTTCCGTCATGGTGTTTCCCCCTCAGGAATGCTGTCGGAATGGGTACACAGTACAGAGGGGGTCTGACATCCAATGGACAGCCAGACCTTGTACGGAAGGGCAGGGGCGCTTCCCTGGACAGGAGGGGTCCGGCGTAGGGTTCTTTCCAGTAGCCGGGGGGAGGACCGCATGGAGCAACAGATTCGCGAGTGGACGTGTGGCGCGCACCGGATTCGGATGACGGCGCCAGACGTGTTGCACACGAAGTACACGGGCGTCGTGGGGTTGCAGGACGCGAAGTGGGCGCTGCGCGTCTACGAGGAGATGGCGGCGCAGGGGCCGTTCTACCTGGTGGCGGAGGTTCCGGGCTCGGAGCTGCCCGCCGAGTCGCGCAAGTACCTGGCCAACAACGTGCGCGCGGAGTGGATGCGCTCGGTGGTGTACGTGGGGTCCGACCTGTCACAGCGCGTGGTGGGCAAGGCCATGTCCGTGGCCATGCTGCTCACGGGCCATGCGGCCAGCTTCGACACGGTCTTCGTGGACACGATGGCGCAGGCCGACGCGTGGGTGGACGCGCACCGGTTGGATCACGCCCCGCGCTGCGTGGGCTGAAAGCCGCGGGCATCCGGACGTGACAAAGGGCCAGGACGGGGCGGAAAAGCCCGGTTCCTGGCCCTCGGTGTTTCGGGCGCCGCGGTTCAGCGCTCGCGGTCCGGCATGCGGTCCGGGTGGCCGTAGCGGTACACGTCGGACACCGGGTTGGTGCCCGCGTCGCTGCGAGGTCCGTCGCCATCCGGCATGTCGTCGAGCGATGCCCCCGGGGCGCGCTCACGAGGGTCATACGGACGCAGGCCGCTGGCGTCGTGGAGGCGCAGGTCGCGGTCGTCGGCGTCGTCCTCGGTGCGCGGGTGGATGCCCTTCTCGTCGGCCTCGGACAGCTCGCGGCGGGGCTTGCGCTCGTCGTCTTCCTCTTCGGTGTCGGGGCGCTGGGGTTCTCCGTCTTGTCGCGGCGTGGTCGGCCGCCCGTAGAAATCCTCGGCGGGCTGCGGGGGTGCGGGACGCTTGTCGTTGCTGGCCATGAAGGATTCCCTCCGTCGGAGGAGGTTCGTCATCGCCCCCGGTGTCCGGCAACCCGCTCCGGAAGCGCCCACCCGGGCCTGGAGGGCAGGCAGCCAGGCGTCAGGGCCCTCCAGAGCACGCGGGCTCCTTGTCCTGCTCGAAAGGGACGCCGCTTCCTGTCAGGCCTCCTCGTCGGGGAGGAGCGTCCGAAGAAGGTCGTCGTCGGGGCCGAGCGGGCGCCATCCAGCAGGGGGCGGATTGGCGAGGAGCACATCGCGCACCTGCCGCACGCGCTCTTCATGGGTTTCTGGGGTGTACGCAGACCAGCGCCCAAGCGTCATTGCAACCTCGAAGCGGCTTGCGTCGTCCAAGATGGGCGGCCAACCGTTGGGAAGTCCCTCGGCGGCTTCGCGCACGAGCACGTCGCGAACGAAGCGCGTGACCCGCTTGTGCTGTTCCGCCTCATACAGCAAGCCGCTCAACACCTGCACCGCAGCAACGTCGTTGCCCAACTCGTCGGCCAGGACGTACAGCGGAACGGCAGGACGCGCATCGGCAAAGGCGGTCAGTGAGTCGTAGCCTCGCTCTCGGACCCGTTCGTACACGCGCGCCTTGATGTTGCCCTGCCATGCACCTCCGTCGCTCATCGTCCTCTCCCACGAGTGAAGCTCATCGGGATCCTATAGTCCCGCATGCTCTTCGCGATGAGAGTCAGGATCTCGTTCCGCGTCAGAGTTCGACCCGTGGCAATCTCGGCATCGCCCAGGGCCTTCATAATCATCCTGTTCCACTCACCGGGCCATGTACGTCCCAGCTTCCAGTTCCCCCCACCGTGAATCGCCTCATGATCGGCCTGCTCCAGCCGGACGCAGAACTGGTCGATGTCCATGTCGCCCTTGAAGCCGCGCTTCTCGAACCATTCGCGGTGCTCCTGCGGAAGTACATGGTGCTTGGGGGCGTCCGACATGCCCGCCCCCGCTCTGCCCGTCACCTGCATGCCGCGCACCTCCGGGCTGTCCCCCAGCGCTTCGCGCACGCCCTTGGGCAGGTCCTGGTGCGCCTGGGCCATCGTGACCTGTCCGCCCTGAATGAGGACGGCCGCGCCGACGGCAGGCACGGAGATGACGCCCGCCTGAACGAGCCTTCGCATCATCTCCACCCACTCGGCGGAGACCACCAGCCGCGAGCCCACCATGACGCCACCCGAGCTCATCACGAGGCCCACGCCCAGTGTCATGGGGGCCGAAGGCGGCACGCGGCCACGCACCGCTGTCCAAGGGGGAAGGGACTGGAGCGCTGCCTGCCGCAGGCGAACATCCCTCGCGAACAGGGCCGCATCGGCTGGCAAGACCTCCGCCACACCTACGGCAGCCACCTCGCCATGCGCGGTGTTCCGCTCAAGGTCATCCAGGAGCTGATGGGCCACGCCACCATCGAACTGACGATGCGGTACGCCCACCTCTCCCCGGAAACGAAGGAGCTACTGGATTGCGAAGATGAGCGTCACCTTCACGACCTGCTCAGACAAGGTCAAGCGCCCACGAAACATCCTTCCAATTCCGCAAGGTTTGCTGAGCCCCCAGGGCCGCTAGACCCTGTCCTCTTGCTGCTTCCTCTAGAATTGGCGTGCTTGTTACCCGCTCTTGCATCCCCCCGGAGGATGCAGTCCGTCTGCGCCGCGGTGCTCTGGGCAAACTGCTCAACCAGACTTTCGAGGCCCGTCACCAGACTCCTCTCAGGACGCCGCAGACCGCATGAGCCCTGCCCGGGCCAGCAGTGCGCGCACCCGCCGCGCCAGAGCGATGTGCTCGGGGTTGGTCACGGTGAATCGCTCTGGAGTCAGGATGATCAACGAACCCCTGTCCTCCACGGGCTCGATGCGCACGGGGGCGGGCAGTGGCGGCACCGTGCCCCGGTGACTGGGGAGGTACGTCACCCAGCCGAGCCACGGGTCGTCCTTGCCCTGCCTGCCGTCCATCTCCCGATACGCATCAGACATGGCCACGGCCCAGTCGGGCTCCCAGGCCAGCGCCATGCTGCGCGTCACGGCCGTCAGCATGGCGGCCGTGAGCAGGCGCTCCGCGTTCTCCCCTTTCGACGGGAGTGACAGGACACACACGTTGGAGTTGCTCTGTGCGTATCCTCCACAGGTCATATCTACGGCCACGAAGTCCTGACGAGTGCCATCGTTGTATGCGCTGACCGTCAGCCCCAGGTGCTCGAAGGGAGGCCCACCCGGCTCGCGGTTGACGCCATGCCGAAAAGCTTCCGTCAGGGTGGGCAGGTCGGGAGGCATGAGGGGCGTCTTGCGTCCCTTGCCGCGCGGCTTGGGGATCTTGTTCCAGTTCTCCAGCAGGGGGTCGCACTCGGCCAGCATGTTGAGGAAGGCCGACGCACGCTGGGCACACGCCTCGGGGGACTCTCGTCGCGGGCCCCAGTAGGCACCAACGTAGTAGGTCTCTGGATAGGTGCCGGATTCAGCGTGAATCGTCATGAGGTTCATTTCTCAAAGGTTCAACGGGCGCACTGAGGTGGGGATGACGACGATCTCCGTGACGCTGTTGCGCTCTAGCAACTTCCGAATGGAGTCTGCCGCATGCTTCTCGGCTACGTGCCATTCAATACGAATGCCCATTCCACGGACGATGTCGACCTGTCGCTGGCCTTGAGTCACGAGTTCCCGGGCCTTGCCCGAAAGCCTGAACCACTCCTTGGGAGCGAGATTGTCCTCGAAGAACGCAGCGTAGCCGGGCCCCTTGGCGTCCAGTAACACGCCGTTCCTGAATCCATCGAACTTGACGCCTCCAGCCTTCGTGCTCGTACCACCGACCCAATACGCCTCATCCGCAGTGTGCCCGGTGATCTGCTCCTGGTAGCCCCGGGCACGAGGAGACATCGACTCGTTGGCGGGCGCCCACTGTCCGGGGCCCTTGGACGGAGCCGCGCTGTTGCCAGTCGTATTCGTGCGCTGGAGGATGATGGCAGCTCCGGGCCCACCACTCAGCGCAGCCGCCGCGCGACCCGCTGGCACCGCGACGTGCTCCAACGCCAGCGCGCCCTCCGCCGACAGCGAGAGCACCGGCACCGAGACCTCCGCGCCCAGCGCAATCCCCTTCAGCGTTCGTGTCGTAGCCGAAGCCGCGCCTCCGGTGATGAGCAAGCCCGTCGTCAGCCGCGACACCTCGCGGATCTGCTCGCCACGGGTCATGGACTGGAAGCGCTCCCAGTACATGGGTGAGGCCGCGATGAGCGCAGCCACGCCTGCTGGCAGGTTGCTTAGCCCCGCGATGCTGTCCACGGGGCGCGTAAGCAACTGGCCCAGCGCGTGGTACAGCTCCACGAACGCATCTTCCGCTCCATCCAGGGTGCGGCTGATGACGTCCGCGTCGTCGTACACCTCGGCCAGGGGCCGCCAATCCGAGGCCTGGAGCCGCGTGTCCACGGAGCGGAAGACGCCGCCCTTGCCGCTGTAGAAGCGGCCCAGCTCGAAGCCATGCGCACGGAAGGCACCGTCCTTCCACTCGACTGACGCCACCTTCTGTTGCGTGCGCCCAGTGAGGGTCCATGCCAGATAGCCGTCCGGGCGCAGCACCGCGATCTGCTCCCGGGAGAAGCGCTCCACCCGCCGCAGCAGTTCCTGCCGCGTGACTTCGCCCCCCGCCATCACCTCGCGCAGGATGAAGGCTGCGGCCATCCGAGGCGGGAAGGTGCTCAACGTGACGGGCTTGCCCAACAACACATCCATCAGACGCGCGGCTTGCGCGGGCGTCAGCACGCCTCCTACGGGGCGTTCGTCCCGCGCATCCAGCCCCGCGTCCGTCAGTAGCTTCTCCCAGGCGTTTTCCCTCGCGTCAGGGTGAGAGAGGCTGCCGCCCACGGCCCCAGCCATTGCTCGCGAGTCCTCGCCCGATGTGTCCTCCCGGAGCTGCCGGTGGCGCGCCATCCGCTCCCCGGAAGTCGCAAGGGAGGTTCGCGGAGAGGTCCGAGTGGGGGGCTCCTCCTCGCGCGGCGACTGTGACCACTCTGGTGCGGGGGCTGAGGGCTGCGTGTAGCTCAGGCTCAGGCCTCGACGAGGCGTGGGCGACACCGAAACGCACCCCGTCGCCAGCATGGCGAGGGCCAGCAGCAGGACGTCAGCGCGCATTGTCCATCCCCAAGCCCAGCGAGGCGAAGGCACCCGGCCGCAGCGTGCCTACGTCCTCGGGGAACAGCAGCGTGCCCGCCGTGCCCATGGCGTAGAGCTTCCCGCCCAACAAACGCCAGCGCAGCTCCGCCCCGCCCAGGTAGCGCGCTCCAGGCTGTCCCGCTCCCACCGCGAGTCCCTTCAAGGCGACTTCCATGGAGCGGTCAAAGAGCTGCACCGCCACGCGCCCGTCCACGTCGAAGCGCCCCCAGTCGAAGGCCTCCACCCCCAGCGACAGCTTCAAGTGTTTGTGGACGCCCCAGTAGCGGACCGCGTCCCAGCCGACCTCCGCCTCGCCATAGGCCGAGTACCCGTTCGGGAAAGACGCATCAGCCAACGCCACGCCGTCCGGCCCCGCCGCCTTGAAGCGCGCCAGCTCGTAGTCCGGGCCGAAATAGCCCTGCCGGAAACCGCCGTGCTGCCGACGCACCTCCATGCGCAGCATCATCCGCAGCGTGGGCGCCCTCGCGTCCACGCCCGCGCCCACCACCGCACCCCAGGCACCGCTTTCACCGGGCCGGCCGCCCCAGCCCGCTTGGACGTTCACCTCGTAAGAGGGCCGCACCACCACCACGGCCATGGCGTCCAGGTGCGCCAGCGTCACCGAGGGCGTCCTGCCTCCGGCGCGGCCCCAGTCGTGTACCGCCGACAGTGCCAGCGTGTAACGCGCCTTCTCGCGAGGCGGGCCGAAGAAGAGGTGCTCCACGTCCAGGGAGAGCTCCGCCCCCATGAGGCGCGCGCCCAGCACGTCGGAGACGAAGGCCTCCGTGTAGATGGGCCCCAGGGTGCCGGTGAGGAAGCCGCCCGCCGGGTGGTAGTCGGGGTTGAGTCGCCCGCCGTAGCGCCGCACGAGGTGCGCGGACAGCAGGCTGTAGCCCTCCAGCGCGCCGAACCAGACGCCCACGGGCGCGTTGTCCGAGCCCAGCTTGAGGGCGCGCACCACCTGCCCGAAGTCCGAGACGCTGTCCCAGTCCTCCCTCCGCACGAAGCCCGCGGCCCCGCCACCTCCCCAAAGGCGCAGCCGCACGGGAGTGCCCAGGTTGAGGCCGAAGTCCTCACCTCGCTCGAAGACAAGGGTGGGCTCCACCTGGAGGAAGCCCTCGTCCGCGCCGACGCCCGCGCGCGGCCGGAAGGCCAGCGTCGTTGCCTCCACGCGCAGCAGGTTGCGCCAGGCCTCGTCCCGTGGGCGCCGTTCCTCTTCCACGGGCGGCACCTCCAGGACGTCCTCGGCCCATGCGGCCACTGGCAACAGCAGCCACAGCCAGACAGCCCCACTTCGCGTCATTCGCATCCACGCCCCCTGGGAGTGACACCTCCGAGGAGAGCAAAGGACACACGTCTGACATTCAGCCCGGCACCCGCAGGCCCGGCGCTGCTACCCAGGGGGGAGGGGAAAGGAGGGTCGGCCGCGTCGAGCCAGCGACTGTTAATGCCGTGACAGGCGCAAGGCGCCCGGTCCCGGCTCTGTCGTCGTCTCATCCTCGCTGCGCAGGGGCCAGGGCTCCGTGCGGATGGCGTCCTGACTCCGCGACGGAAAGGCCGGGACGATGCCGCCCTCGTCCTCCAGCAGACTCAGCTCCTCCATGGCCTCGCCGCCTTCAAAGAGGGCGGTCTCTACTTCCTTCACCGCATCCGCCGCGCTGTACGGCCCCAGCCGCGCGAGCTGCCCGCGCAACTCCAGCTCCAGCGCCGCCGCTGTCGGATAGCGAGACGAGGGCTCCCGGCACAGCAGCCGGAGGAAGACGGAGCGCAGCGAGGTGGACAGCCCGAACGCGGCCTCCTTCACGTCCTTCCCGCTGAACACCATGGCGCGGTGGACGGCGTCCTCCACGAAGGGCGGCAGGTGCATGTCCATCGTCGTGGCCAGAGCCGCGAGCACGCGTTGGCTCTGCTCCCGCGAGAGCCGAGAAGACTCGTCCTCCACCTTGAGATTCCCCGGGTAGTAGAGGTGTCGTCCCGTGGCGAACTCCAGCAGCACCAGCCCCAGGGAGAAGAGGTCGCTTCTCGCATCCGTCACCGCCCCCACCAGCGCTTCGGGTGAAGCGTAGATGACTTCTCCTGGAGGGCGAGGCAGCGTCGTGGCGAGGCGCCCTTGCAGCCTGGAGCAAGCGACGCCGAAGTCCGTCAGCACCACGCCCCCGCCAGGCCGCAGGCGGATGCAGCCGGGATTGATGTCACGGTTGACGATGCCCAGCGAGTTGCCCGCGTCGTCCGTGCGGGTGTGCGCATGCGCGAGGGCCGCCGCCACCTCCGCGCCCAGGTAGAGGACGAAGGCCTCGGAGAAGTAGCGCCCACGCAGCTGGGCGATGGTGAGGAGGGTGTTCAGGCTGAAGCCTTCCACGCACTCCGTGACTGCGCCCAGGCCCCGCGCCTCTCCAAACTTCATCTCGAAGAGGCCATGGATGCGGGCGATGTTGGGGTGCTGGAGGAATTGCGCCAGCCGCACCTCCTCTTCCAGCCGCGCACGCGCCCGCTGGAACTTCTCTGGCACTGCCCCTTCCGGCAGGGGCACGCACTTCACGAGGACCTTCCCCTTGTATCCGGAGGGCGTCCGGGGCCGGGCGAACAGGACGCGCTCGCCATTGCGGCCCATGCCCAGCTCCTGGAAGAACTCGTAGGCGGTTCCCGCGTGGGAAAAGAGGACCGTGCCCCCGGCGAGCCGGGAGTCAGCACCACTGGACATGAAGAGGGCTCCTGAATGCCCGCGCGAGGGAGCCGCGCAAAGGCAGACGGAAAGCTACCTCCGGCTGCCTCCACGCGTGAACGACGCCAGGGGTCCTCTATTTCAAATTTTCCTGCTATCCCCGGAATGGGCCCCGCAGCGACGGAAACGCAACGAGTCTTTACGTTCCGGACTCAGGGCCAGCGGTCCACGGCATAGGCATTCGCGACACGATTGTAGAGAACTGCCCCCGGCTTGGAGCCCTTCCAAGCGCCCTTGGGGCCCTCGTCCCCAATGGCAAAGCACACCGGCAGCGTGCGTCCATCCGGGAGGTGCGCTTCGGTGTAGCGGGCCAGCACGAACGTCCCGTCTCCCGTCCATAACCTGCCGGAGAACACTGTTCCCGTGGGGAGGTACTTCGTGCCCTTCCAGACAACCCCTGTCACGGGGCCATCCCTGAAGACCCCCTCATCACCAGGCTCGCCCGGCTGGCTCTTGTCGATGGTGACCAGCACTGCATCGCCCTTGTTCAAATGGAGCCCGTCGGGCTTGTCCCACGTATGCATGGCGTTGCGCGCTTCCTCGGGGCACGCCCCTGATTCAGGACGCACCTGGGAACTGCTGGGGCAGCCAAGTTGCAACGCGACGGCGGCGCTCGCCGCAGCACACTTCGCGAGGAACTCCGCCCTGGAGCTGGAGGTGGAGTCCTTCTTGGACGGGCTTGCGACGATGGGAGCACGCTTCACGGCGGAGCTTTCCTTCCGGACAGGAGCAAGAGGGGGCAAAGCTACCCCAGGGGACGACGCGGCCAGCATGTCGCCCGCGTCAGGTGAGGGGCCCGCATCCTGGAGGGACATGGGCGCTGGAATGAGGGAGGCGACTCCCGCATCCCCAGGCGAAGTGGGCGCGGGTGGACGCTCAACGTCCTCACTGGAGACAGGATGCGACGCGGGGCGCAGCCACATGAAGGCCCCCGCCACGGCCGCCACGACGAGGAGGGCCACTCCGGCATCCACGACGCGGGCCCGCCGTACACGAAGGGCGGGGGGCGTTTCCTCATCCGTGTTGGAGGCGGGAGCAGCGGGTGGCCGCAGTGAAGGGACATGGACGGGCACAGTCCATTCCGGCCCCACCTCCCCCACCAGTGCCGCCAGCTCGCGGCGCATCACCTCCGCCGTGGGGGGGCGCTGCTCGGGCTCTCGCGCGATGAAGCGCATCGCCACGTCACTGAGTCCCGCCGGCACCCGCGCGTTCAACTCCCGGGCGGACCTGGGCACCCAACGTCCCTCCACGGCCGCCTTGGGGGAACCGCTCGCGGGCTCCGCCGTTGTCAGCACGTCATAGAGACAGACACCCAGCGCGTAGACGTCATCCGTCACCTTGAACTCGTAGCGCGCCCCCTTCTCGTCTCCATGCTCCTTGAAGAAGCGCGCAGCCTCGGGCGAGCGATAGCGGCGGGTGCCGGGCGGCAAGGGCGCATCCGTCAAGTCCTCGGCGTGCGTGTAGTCGCCTGCGCTGAAGTCGAGGATGGCGGGCTCGCCGTCCTTGGCGCGCACCATGATGTTGGCGAGCTTCAAGTCACGGTGGAAGACGCCGCGCCCGTGCATGTAGTCCATGGCGCCCGCGAGCTTCTCGAAGACGCGGACCACCTCCTGGGCCGTGGGGTGCATTCGCTCCACCCACTCGGCCAAGGTGTGGCCCTCTATGAAGTCCAGGACGACGTAAAGCCACCCGGTGCGGAAGTCGGGGAAGCGGCCATGGCCGTGCACCTCGACGATGTTCGGGTGCGTCAGGTGAACGAGGCAGCCCAGCTCACGCTTCAACCGTGCGTCCGCCTGCTCCGCGTCGCCGCTCCCCGGCCGGTGCATCGCGATCTTCATCGCGAAGGGGTGGCCGTTCATCTCCACGCGGTAGACAGCACCATAGGTGCCCGCGCCCAGCAGCTTCACCACGCGCCAGCCGTGAATCATGTACCCGGGCGGGAGCTGCGCGGGGTGGTGAATGACCGTCAACATGGCCGACCTCTACAGCGCGACAGACGGAACGAGAAGAGGACGCGTGCCCGTGGAGTCCACCAATTCCAAGCGGAGCAACGTACCCCGTTCCCAGGCAGTCTCCTCCGTCTCCACCACAACGGTGCCAACCTCTCCGGGCCCAATCCGCGGCTGCTTCATGTGAACGCCGAGCACCTGTACCGTCACACCGCCCGTTGAACGGGTGAGACGCGCTTCCGTGGGCGTCCAAGGTGTCTTTCCGTAGTTCTTCACCTCCACGGACACCACTCCCCAGGCAGACGCGCGAAGGCTGAAGCCGTCCACGATGTACAGAGAGGACTGCATCTCCTTCTTGGGCTGACCATCAACCTTCCTGGCCGATACCCCGTACTCGTCGAAAAGCCCCGCCAGAGTGAGCGCCGCGGGACTGCTCGCATCGCCGCGTGCGCGGAGTGCGGCAAGCTCGGCCTCCTTCGCTGCAAGCTGGGCGCGCACCTCGGACAG
This sequence comes from Corallococcus exiguus, assembly GCF_009909105.1. Lineage (NCBI taxonomy): Bacteria > Pseudomonadati > Myxococcota > Myxococcia > Myxococcales > Myxococcaceae > Corallococcus > Corallococcus exiguus. Next base: position 31,916 of record NZ_JAAAPK010000012.1, on the reverse strand, counting down.
CTCCGCCTGAAGCGCTTCCGGAGCCAGTGGACGACGGGACACTTCCACGCGGGTGTCCACCACTGCCGGGTGCGACACGAGAGCGAAGACCGCATGCTCGGGAAAGGATCCATCCGCGAAGCGCACGCGGAGCATCAGATGCTCACCCGCGCCCAACTCCATCACGGGCTCCAGGTTGATGGCGCGCTCGCCCACGTCCACGAGCTTGAAGCGAGTGCGGCCCTCCAGATCCACGGAGGCCCGGTCCAGCGCCGAGTCGAGAACAAGGGTCGTCAGGATGCCCGCCGCGACTGGAACCTCCAGGACGGGCTCACCAGGACGGGGGAGCACAACCCGCCTGTCCCTGCGCTCGCGGACAGCGGATGCCGACTGAGCCTGGGCCGCCGTGAAGAGAAGCAGTCCCCCGAGCACCAGGGGCAGGTTCAACGCGGAGAAGGAGAAGGGCAAGCGGGACGGCCTCCGCCCGCGAACCTACCAAACCGGAAGGAACCACAGGCCTGGACGCTCCGCTTACGGTCCACGCGCGCGGGGGACCATTCCACGGGCAGGGGCTCCTCATTCAGCTCCGGCGTCACGTCATCGTCCTGGTGTCGGCCCCCCGCTCCGGAAGCGCACGTCCGGGCCTGGAGGGCAGACAACCAGGCGTCAGGGCCCTCCTGTGCGCGGTGTCAGGGCGACACGAGGAGGATGCCCCCGGCGAGCGCGGGTGCCTCGTCATCTCCGAGGGTGCGCGCGTGGCCTTGGCCAAGCTGTCCGGAGGTGTTGAAGCCCCAGCACAGCGCCCGGCCGGAGGAGAGCACGGCGCACGTGTGCTGGCCGCCCGCGGTGACGGAGGTGGCGGGAGCGCCGCCCACGTCGATGAACGCGGTGCCGGGAGCGGAGAGGGAGCGAGTGTTGGCGTATCCCAGCCGTCCCCGGGCGCCGTTGCCCCAGCACTGGAGCTGGCCGGACTCGAGCAGGGCGCAGGTGTGCTGCGCACCGGCTGCGACCTGGACGGCGCGAAGGCCCGAGCCCATCGCCACCGTGGTGAGGGGCGTGGCGTAGTCGGGGTTGCCGTTGCCCACCTGGCCGTAGGCGTTGGCGCCCCAGCAGCGCAGGGCGCCGGTGTCCAGCAGGGCGCAGGTGTGGTTCGTGCCCAGGGCCAGCTGCACGGCGGTGCCGCCCACGTCCACGTCGCCCGCTGACGACGGCAACTCGGTGTCACCGACATCATCATCACGGTTGTAACCCAGTTGTCCGTAGGCGTTGGCGCCCCAGCAACGTGGGCGGCCGGAGAAGAGCAGGGCGCAGGTGTGGTCGCCGCCCGCGACCAGGTCCTGCACGGGAGCGCCGACGGGGACATCGGTGGTGGGCGGAGGCTCGTTGTCGCCCAGGGTGTCGGTGTGGCCCAGGCCCAGCTGCCCGTGGGTGTTGTCGCCCCAGCAGCGCGCGTGGCCAGAGGTGAGCAGCGCACAGGTGTGGTTGGAGCCCGCGGTGATGCGCAGCGCGCGGGCGCCGCCCAGGTCGACGGTGCCCACGCTGGCGATGGGCTCGTCGTCGCCGATGGTGCGCGTATGGCCGAGGCCGAGCTGGCCGGAGGCATTGGCGCCCCAGCACCGCACGCGGCCCGTGGCGAGCAGGGCGCAGGTGTGGCCAAGGCCGGTGGCCAGCTGCACGGCCTTCTCGCCGGGAGCGAGGGGCACGGGGCCCTTCGACGCCGGGGTCTCGTCATCGCCGACGTTGGCTGTGCCGGTGTAGCCAAGCCGGCCCTGCGCGCCGCTACCGAAGCAGCGCACGGAGCCGTCGTTGAGGAGCGCGCAGGTGTGGCTGTCGCCGGTGCGCAGCTGCGCGACGTCAGTGGGCCCGCCGGTCTGTACGGGGGCATCGGGGAACTGCTGCGCGCCCAGGCGGTAGGTGGCGGTGGTGCGGGCCCCGGCGGCGTCGGTGACCTGGAGCGACAGGTGGCCCTGGAGTGACGGCGTGTAGTGCTGGAGGACGGTGGGGTTGGCCTGGGTGGTGAAGCCGGGGGCGGGCGTCACGGGCGCGTCCGGCGTGAAGCTCCACGCATAGCCGAGCGTGCGCGCGGGCTGATCATCCGACACGGAGGCGGACCACGCGACCTCGGAGGTGCCCGCGAGGCGGGACGCGGCCAGGCCCTGGATGACGGGAGCGAAGAGGATGCGCACGGTGGTGCCCAGCGAGTCCGTGGACCTGTCCGTGGGGAGCACTCGGGTGGTGAACGTGGTGCTGACCGAGTGCCCCGCCGGGTTCGTGACGGTGAGCGAGTGGGTGAAGTCCGTGGGGCTGGGGATGCCGAAGGGAGGCAGGTAGCGGGAGACGAAGGCGCCGGAGGTGCCGGTCAGCGTGAACGTGCCGCTTGCGGGGACGAAGGAGCCCCCGGTGGGGTCGGCGGTGATGACGAAGGACAGGGCCTCGTTGGCGTTGGCCTCGACGAAGAAGGTGACGGTGGCGGGCTGTCCGAAGATGAGCTCCCCGGGCAACTGGATGCGCGGGATGCGCGGCAGGGTGATGGGCGCGCCGCTGCCGGAGGGGGACAGCAGGATGGCCACGGACTCGCGGTCCGCGACGAGCGTCTGCGTGGTGCTGCCCTGGAACAGCAGTGCGCTGGTGCCGTCGTACGCCCGCGCGATGAAGGTGAGGGATTGATGGCGCGGCAGGGACGGCATCGTGCCGGACCATCCGGAGGGGGAGGGCACGAGGTCGAAGTTCGTGAACAGCGCGCTGTGGCTGGCCGCGTCCTCCACGTCGACGCGGATCCGCGCCACGTCCGCGAAGGAGAAGCCCAGCGCGCGCCGGGTCTGGGATTGGGAACCGGTGTTGTCCGTGGAGACGGTGAACGTGACGGAGGCCGTGGGCTCCGGCGCGACGGCATCCGTCGTGGGCGACGTGCACGCGGCGGTGGTGCACAGCAGGAGGAGCGCGAGGGTGGCGGGCTTCGTCATGGCTCACACGGAAGGAAAGCGACACGGGCGCCCGACGTGTGCCGGGCGCCCGCGAGTGTTCAGGGACTACGGGGTCGGGGGCAGGAGCTGGATGTCGCCCGCGGAGGACGGCTGCTCGAAGTCACCGATGTGGTTGGGGTTGCCGTAGCCGAGCTGACCGGAGTCGCCCCGGCCCCAGCAGCGCGCCTTGCCCGTGGAGAGCAGCGCGCAGGTGTGATTCCCGGTGGAGGCCGACACCTGGTACGCGGTGGCGCCATCCAGGTCCACGGCCGGGCCCGGCGTGGGCCGGTACGGGGTGCCGGGGTAGCCCAGCTGCCCGTAGCCGCTGTAGCCCCAGCACCGCACGCTGCCGGTGGAGAGCAGGGCGCAGGTGTGGTTCGAACCCGCGGAGATCTGCAGCGCGCTGGCGCCCAGGTCGATGCTCCCCGAATTGCTGAACAGGTAGCTGCTGTAGTTCTGGTTCGTGCCCAGCTGTCCCCAGTTGTTCAGGCCCCAGCACCGCACGGTCCCCGTCTTCAGAAGAGCGCAGGTGTGGTTCGCACCGGCGGAGATCTGTGAGACCGGCCCGGCCGGCTCGAAAGGGGTCTGGCTGCTGGGCAGCTGGATGTCGCCAACGTTGTTGTAGTGGGAGTACCCCAGCTGGCCGTAGCCGTTGTAGCCCCAGCAGAGCATCTTGTCGTTGGAGAGCAGGGCGCAGGTGTGCGTGCCACCCGCGACGACGTCCGTGGCGGTGACATCGCCCAGGTTCACGTCTTTACCCGCCGAGGCCTGCTCGTCGTCACCGATGGGGTTGGTGTGGCCGTAGCCCAGCTGGCCGTACTGATTGCGGCCCCAGCAGCGCACCTTGCCCGTCGCCATCACCGCGCAGGAGTGCTCCGCGCCCACCGCGATGCGGATGGCGGGACCGCCCAGGTTGACGTAGCCGAAGCTGGCCACCGGCTCACCATCGCCCAGGTTCTCCGTGGTGTTGTAACCCAGCTGTCCATAGGTGTTCTGTCCCCAGCAGCGCACCAGACCCGTGTCCAGCAGGGCGCACGAGTGGTTGCCACCCACCGCGAGCTTCGTGGCCTTGCCAATCAGCTGCACCGCGCCTGCCATGTACGGCAGGCGCGACGGAGCGTCACCCACGTTGGCACCGCTCTCGTAGCCCAGCTGACCGAAGGTGCCGTTGCCCCAGCACCGCACGGAGCCGTCATTCAGCAAGGCACACGTGTGGTCGTTGCCGGTGCGAATGCTGTTGATGCCGGCCAGCGGCCCTTCGACGACGGGGTTGTCCGGGAACTGATCCGGGGTGAGCTTGTAGGTGAGCGTGGTGGTGCCGTTGTTGCCGTCCGTCACGGAGAGCTTCAGGTCGCCCTGCACGGCGGTGGTGTAGTTCTGGAGCGTGGAGGGGTTCGTCGCTCCGGTGAAAGCGGGCACGGGGTCCGGGGTTGTGCCCGTGGCGGGCGTGAAGCTCCAGTCGTAGCTGAGCGCCTCCTGGGCGCCGTCATCGCTCACGTCGGCGGTGAAGATGACGTTCTGTGTGTCGCGCACCCGCCGGCCGTTGAGGCCATTGATGACGGGGTTGAAGAGCACGAGGACGGAGGTGTCGATGACGCCGCTGGAGGTCTCCGGAGGCTTCACCTTCGTGGTGAAGGTGGTGCTGATGGAGTGCCCCGCCGGATTCGTCACGGTGACGGTATGGGTGAAGACCGTCTCGGTGGAGACCGTGGGGGGCGTGTACTGGGAGACGAAGGCGCCCGCGGTGTTCTGCAGCGTGATGGCACCGTTGAGCGGGGCGAAGGTGCCGCTGCCCGCGACGGCGGAGGTGATGGCGTAGCGAAGCGCCTCACCGTTGGTGGCCTCCACCGCGAAGGTGATGCTGCCGGACTGGGAGGAGCCGAAGGCGCTGGGGATGCTGATTTTGCGGATGCGCGGCAGGGAGATGACGGCGTTGTTGTTGGCCGGCGCGAGGGGAATGGTGACGGTCGCGTTGTCGGTGGTCAGCGTGGCGTCGAGAGAGCCGGAGAAGAGGAGGTTGCCGGAGGCATCGAGTGCGCGGGCGAAGAAGGTGAGCGCCTTCGCCTTGGGGAGAAAGGGCAGCTTGCCCTTCCAGTCGCCCTCGGAGAGTTCGAGGTCGAAGTTCTTGAAGATGACGAGCCCGCCCTCGCCCTGCTCGGAGACGTCGACGCGGATTTTCTTGACGTCGGAGTAGGAGAAGGCCAGCGCGGACACACGGCCCTTCACCGCCTCGGAGTACAGGTCCCGGGCGCCAATGGAGACGGTGACCTGCGATTGCGTCTGCTCGGAAGGCGCGGAGGGGCCCGGCGCCTCGGTGCCCGAACTACAGGCGACAACCCACGGAGACGACAGGGACAGCAACAGCGCGCCCAACATTCCGCGCGACCGGAACCAACGGGGGGACGTTCTCATTCGACACTCCTTGGGAAGACAGACAGGGACACAGGCAATGACTCACAGCGGGCACACGCCGGCCTCACGTGCCCGGGCCGGAGCCCGGAGACACGTTTCCCGTGCCGCGCTCGGAGCGAGCACGGCCGGGGGACGTCATGGAAAATGGAGGGAATGGACAGGCCTACGCCGACCCGGGGGGACCTCCCGGCCCTCGGCGTATGTCTGGGTTACAGCTGGAAACGCAAATCACGGTGCTAGCGGGTGAAAAGACTGTCACGCCTTTTATTGGCTTTCGCGAAAGCGTGTCAATGTCTGGGTTTCCGCTGACTGGCGGGTGGAATGCGTGTCAGTCGCGGCCGACCCGCGCGGTGACAGGAATTGTCATCCCTCTCGGCGCTCGACCCGGCGGAAGTGGATCGCGGGGGTGACGCACCGTGCTGACGAGTGAAAGGAAACAGGCAAGTCACGGAAGCTTTGTGAAACACCCCAATGCTCCATGGCCCGCACGGCCTCCAGGAGTGACAGCCATTGACCGCTGGCGGCACCCCGTTGGTCCCGGGGGACTCGGGTGGCGGGGGGCCCAGGGGGCGGGGCCTGCGAGGGCTCACACCGGCTGGTGGCCGTCGTCGTCGTCCTCGAAGTCGTCTCCCTGCGCCTCTTCATCCGGCCCGGCCAGCTCGTCCAGGTCCTCGACCAGGTCCAGGTCCTGGAGGGGCAGGGGCTCGTCATTCAGGTCCGGCGTCACGTCGTCACCCCCAAGGAACGGCGGTGGCCCCTCCGAGACGGTGGCCTCGGACGCCATCGCGGCCTCCTCCGCGGTCAGTTCCTCCGGGTGCAGCCCGCCCTCCAGCAGCTCCGCCTGGTTGCGCCGGCCGGTGGCCTCCCGGGCCGCCTCCGCCACCTCCTCCGCCGCGGACTGCCGCCCGTACGCGGGCGCATGCTCCCGCAGCCACTCCCGCAGCGCGGAAGCCAGCTCCGCCGCCGTGCCGAAGCGGTCCGCCGGGGCCTGGCGCAGCGCCCGCACCACCACCGCGCGCAGCCCCTCCGGCACGTCGCGGGCCATGAGCTCCACCTCCCCAGGCCCCACCAGCGCCATCCGCGCCGCCACCTCCGTCAGAGGCATCCACGTGGGGCCCTGCGCCTGCACCAGCGGCAGGTCCGGCGGGGGCGGAGGCGCCGTATCCCCCTGCGCCAGCGGGTGCGTCCCCGTCAGCACCTCCAGCAGCACCAGCCCCAGCGAGAACAGGTCGCTGCGCGCGTCCAGGGGCTCGCGCCGCAGCGCCTCCGGTGAGGCATACGCCACGTCTCCCTTCACCAGCGGGCGGCTGGTGATCTCCCGCCCCGGCAGCGTGGAGAACGCGGCGGTGAAGTTCGTGAGCTTCACCTCGCCATGCACGCCCAGGCGCAGGTTCCGGGGGCTCACGTCCCGGTGCACGATGCCCAACGGCCGGTTCCACTCATCCCGCAGCGTGTGCGCGTGGTGCAGCGCCTCCGCCACCTCGGAGACCACCCACGCACCGAAGGCCGGGGACATGGGCTTGCGCCGCATGGCCACCAGGTTGAGCACCGTGTCCAGCGACCGGCCCTCCACGTACTCCATCACCACGTGCGGAACGCCCCGGTACGCCTTCAGGTGGTAGACCTTCGCGATGCCCGGGTGGTTGAGCCGGAACGTCAGCTCCACCTCCTCCACCAGCCGCCGCCGCTCCACGAAGCCGGACGGGTTGCGCAGCCGTTTGATCACCACCGGGCCACCCATCCCGCCCCGGTAGCGCCGCCGCGCCAGCATCAGCAGCTCTCCGGTGGAGCGCACCTCCAGCTTGCGCACGAACTCGAAGGCCGTGCCTCCCACGGTGAACAGCACGCGCGGGCGGCGGGGCATGCCGGGGTTCTCCTCCGTCGTCGTATCGGGCGTCTTCATGGCCTGCCTTCCAACCTCCCAGGTGGAGCGTGAATCGCTCAACCCCGCAGGTAGCACAAACCCTGTCGCCGTCAAACGTCCAGGGTTGGATGGGAGCCATGGGACTCCTGGGGTTCACCTGTCCCGGCGCAATCCCAGACGCCGGAGCCACCGCTCCCACCGCCGCCGCCACGCCAGCCGCCGGGCCACCCACCAGGGCATGGGCGGGGGCAGGGGCGCGGCCAGCCCCAGCGTCGGTCCGGGCGGAGGCGGCACGGACGGCGTGGGCGCGCTGGAGTGGGGCGCGGCGCCGGGGATGCGCCGCTCCTGCGAGCGGGTCCAGCGTCGCAGCTCGCGGGCCTCCTCGTTGCCGTCGAAGTACGTGTCGGACTCCTCCGTGACGGCGTCGTGGGGCGGCGGTGTGTTGAACAGCGGCGTGTCCCAGCTGTCCGGAGCGCGCTCCAGCGCCGCGCTCAGGTCGGCGTAGAGATCCGCGCCCATCTGGTAGCGCTCGCTGGCCTCCTGGCGCAGCAGCCGCCCACAGATGTCATCGAGGGCGCGGGGCACGCGCGCGTTGATCGAACGCGCGGATCGCCCCTTGATGGCCTGGATTCCGCCCAGCAGCGCCGCGGCCGGCAGGTCCGGGGGATAGGGGAAGTCCCCGGTGAGCACCTGGAAGAGCGTGAGTCCCAGCGAATAGAGGTCGTCCGTGGGCCGGTAGTCGTAGCGGGCCATGCCCAGGGGGTTGCTCAGCCAGTAGCGCAGAAGCTCCGGGCTGCGGTAGCTGGGCGTGCCCGGCGGCGGCCGCCCGTCGGTGATGGCCGGGGCGCAGACATGGTCGCTGGCGCCGAAGTCCACCAGCACCGGCCGCTCGTCCGACGCGCGCACGATGATGTTGCTGCCCTTGATGTCGCGGTGGCGCACGCCCGCGCGGTGGATGAAGTCCAGCGTCAGCGCCAGCTCCGCGAACAGCCGCGCCACCTGCCGCGCCGTGGGCCTCGCCTCCATCGCCCAGTCGGACAGCGTGGGACCCTCCACGTAGTCCATGACCAGGAACAGGTAGCCCGTGCGCGGGTGCGGCCAGCGGTGGTAGCCGCGCAACGCCACCACGTTGGGATGGGTCATGCGGTGCAGCACGCTCACCTCCTTGAGCGTGCGCGCGTCCACCTGCGAGCCCTCCTCGGAGTCCTGCGGCCCCTGGAGCGCGAACTTCAGCGCCACCTGGAACCCCCCGGTCTCCGCCAGGAACACGGTGCCGAAGCCCCCCGTGGCCAGGCGCTTCAACAGCCGGAAGCTGCCCACCACCTCCTGGGGCTGAAGGAGCAGCGGATGTCCTCCCTCCAGGCTCATGGGGTGGCGCCTCCTACGTGGAAGGAAAGCCCGGATGCTTCGGGACGTGGGGGGTTGAATCCCAGAGGGAGGACGTGGCTGAGAGGATGCATTCGCGCAAGGATGGAAGTGACCTCCAAGGTCCATAGCATGGCGCACGCCCCTTGGGGTAGTGTTGCTGCCGTGTCAGGTAGGATGCCGGACACCTGACTTCATGGGAGACACGGTCCGGCCAGGGGTGGTGAGCGGCAATGAACGAGGAGCTGGCCATCACGGTGGGCACCGCGGCGCGACAGGCCCGCGAGCGGCAGGGCATGACCCAGGGCGACGTCGCCAGCCAGGTGGGCATCGCCATGGAGGTCTACAGCCGCATGGAGCGCGGGCGCGTGCTGCCCAGCTCCACCACCTTGCGCCGGTTGTGCATGGTGTTGCGCATCCGCTCGGACACGCTGCTGGGGTTGGACGGGCCGTCGCCCCCGGACGAGGCGCTCACGCTGGCCCTGGCGGACCGCGAGGAGGATCCCCCCTCCCTGCGCCGGCTGGTGCGCGCCTTGCGGCCCCTGGATGAAGAGGGGTTGAAGGCCATGGGCCTCATCATCCAGGGCGCGCTCGCGCTGCGGGAACGCTGACCGACAGGCCCCCGAAAACTTGCGCCCCTGGGGAGAGATGCAAGGTTTTGCGCGTGCCTGCCCCGGTGAATGAAAAGCTGAACACGGTGTTTGGAGCCGCCGCCCGAGACGCGCGGCTGCGCTTGGGACTCACGCAGGCGGACGTGGCGGAGCGCGTGGGCATCGCCATGGAGGTCTACAGCCGCATGGAGCGCGGCCGCATGCTGCCCCGCGCCCAGACCCTGCGGAGGCTGTGCGACGTGCTGTCCGTGTCCGCGGACGCGCTGCTGGGCGTGGGGGTCGGCACCTCCCCGGTGCCGCCCCGGGCCTCGCCAGGTCAGGAGGACTCGCTGGAGCTGCGCCGCCTGGTGCGCACGCTGCGCGACCTGGAGCCCCGCCAGCTCAAGGCCGTGGCCCGCGTGGTGCGCACGGTGGTGTCCGTCATGCCCCCGAAGACGGCGCCCGGGTCTTCGCCCACTCCCACGCCCCGGAAGAAGCCGCGGGCCGCCCGCAAGCGCCGCGCGGGTTAGCGAGGCGGCAAGAGCAGACAAATCCTCTCGGGCTGCAACAGGATGGCTGCCCGCTCGTCCTCCTGACCCGGGGCCGGGCCTTCGGGTGGGGCCCTCTCCCCAATGGCAGACAAGTGGGGTAGCACGGGAGCTACGCCATGCTTCCTCCCCCGACGCCCGCGGATGAGCCGCGGCGACTCCAGGCGTTGCGCTCGCTGTGTCTGTTGGACACGCCCGCTCACGAGCGCTTCGACCGCATCGTGCGTGCCGCGGCGCACCTGTTCCGCGTGCCCATCTCGCTCGTCTCGCTGGTGGACGAGAACCGCCAGTGGTTCAAGGCCCGCATCGGCCTGGACGGCACGGAGACGCCGCGCGAGCTGTCCTTCTGCGCCCACGCCATCCTCTCGCCCTCCACCTTCATCGTGCCGGACGCGCTGAAGGACCCGCGCTTCCACGACAACCCGTTCGTGCTGGGCGCTCCCTTTGTCCGCTTCTACGCGGGCCACCCCCTGCGCGCTACGGACGGCAGCCGCGTGGGCACGCTGTGCCTCATCGACTCGCAGCCCCGGGACTTCTTGGACGCGGACCGCACCGCGCTCGCGGACATGGCCGCCTGGGCGGAAGGAGAGCTCAACGCCCTGGACGAGCGCGAGGCCCGCACGGCGCTGGAGCAGCAGGAGCGCTTCTTCGAAGTCTCCGTGGACATGCTCTGCATCGCCGCCATGGACGGCACCTTCCTGCGCCTGTCCCGCGGTGGCGCCGAAGGACGGCACCACCCTGGACGAGCTGCTGCGCGCCGCGGACGCCCGGCTCTACCGGGCGAAGGAGAACGGCCGCGACCGCATCGAAACGGAGTGACGCCCGCGCGTCACGGCTCCGCCAGCACCAGCAGTCCGCGCGACAGGTCCACGGCGTACACGTACCCGTCGCCCGGCACGCGGATGCCAATGGCCCCCTGGTAGAGGCTGTCGGTGCTGCGCGGGTGTGCTTCCTGGAAGGAGTCGAAGGCGGCCACCTCCGTCGGGTGCTCGGGGTCGGCCACGTCGAAGACGCGCACGCCCTCGTGGTACCAGGCCACGTAGAGCCGCGTGCCCACCAGCACCATGTTGTGGATGGACGTCTGCGGGCGCTTGCGCACCTCCGCGATGAGGCGGATTTTCGCCGGGTCGGTGACGTCCAGCACGCGCAGGTGCGCGCCAGGGCGCTCGCCGCCTTCGAAGGCGATGGTGCGCCCGTTGATGGTGCCCACCGCGTTCGCGTGGCTGTACTGGCCGGAGAAGGCGTACTTGCCCAGCACGGGCGTCACGTCCGTGCGGGTGACATCCACGACGACGTAGCCGGTGGTCGAGTGGTTGATGTAGAGCCGCCCCTTGTAGGCGAACGCGTCGTGCGGGTAGGCGCCCAGCTCGTGGGGCACGGTGATGCGGCTGACCAGATAGGGCGCCAGCGGCGAGAACACGTCGAACACGAACGTCGTGCCGCTGGGGGACGGGGACATGGCGTACAGCCGGTCGCCATCCACGAACACGGTGTGCACGTTGATGGAGCCGCCGGGCAGCGCGCGCACGTACCGCGGATCCGCGGGGTTCGTGATGTCGTAGATGATGACGCCGGAGTCCCCGCTGGCGACGTAGAGCGCGTCTCCCTTGGCCCAGACGCCGTTCCAGTAGTTGTCGTTGGGCAGGCTCACGCGGGTGACGAGGACGGGGTGGGCCGGGTCGCTCACGTTGATGACGCTCAGGCCGCCGGGCTCCTCCTTGCCGCGCGGCAGGGACACCACGTAGGCGTGGCCCTTCGTGACGTAGACGTCCACGGGGTCGCCCACCGGGACGGCGGTCTCGGAGACGAGGCGCATGGGCTGGGCGCCGGTGTCCGCTTCATGGGCCAGGTTCATCCGCCGGGCGTCGAAGGTGCCGGAGTAGTCCGGTACGCCATCGGTGCAGCGCACGAAGCAGCCGGTGATGCGGCCGGGCTCCGGAACGCGGCAGCCCGCGAGCGCGTACCGCTGCTGCTTGTTGGCGGAGGTGATGTACTCCCCGGTGACGAAGAACCCCTCGGGGCCCACCTGGTTTCGCACCAGGGGCTTGCCCAGGAAGCTGGGGGTGCTGTCCAGGCGGAAGCCCACGCCGAACGCGCTCACGGAGGTGTAGCGGAAGACGGCCTGGTAGACGCCGGAGGGTTCCACGGCGCGCACGGCTTCCAGGTCACAGCCCGTGAGGGGAAAGCTGGCCGGGTCGGTGCAGTTCGCGCGAGGGGACGCGTAGCTCGAGTCCATGCAGGGCTCGTTGGGGACCACGTCGATGTAGTCGGTGAGCTCGACGAGCGGCTTCGGATCCGACGGTCCCGGTCCGGGAGGGTTGGAGTCGCTACAGCCGGAAAGGGACAGGGCGCAGGCGAAGAGGCCCGTGCCCAGGAGGCGAATGGAGGACGTCATGGGATGGAGGCTCCTGCGCGGGGCTTCGCGGTCCACGGCCGACGCGAAGTCGCGGAGAGTCTAGCCCACGGCCCGAAGCGGGTGCGCGAGCCCTCCCTGAGGAGCTAGAAGCCCGTCATGCACCCACGCCGCCCGGACATCGACGCCGCGCTCACCGACCTGCGCAACCGCTTGCCCGGGGGGAAGATTGTCGACCACTGGGGCGGCGAGCCTCACTGGCCCACGCTCGAGCAGACGCGCCTGCGGGACAAATGGTTGGACAGCATGGCGGAGGCGCTGGAGACGGCGCTGACGCGGCAGGCCTTCGAGCCCCTCACCATCTTCGAAGCGAGGAGCCCCCCGGCCTGGGAGTTCATCGTCGCGCACGCGCTGGCGCGTCATGGCGGGCGGGTGGCTTCCTTTCCAGACTTCTCGGAGACCCGGCAGCGCGATGGGGACACGTTCATCACGCTCGGTACGGCCTCCGACGAAATGGTCATCTACCAGGGCCCCCTGGAGCTCCACGGCCATGTGCACCTGTCGGGGACCGTCGTCGTGCTGGGAGACCTCATCATCCATGGCGCCCTGATGGATGGGGACCCGGCGGACTCGGGGCTGGTGGTCATTGGCAACGAACGGGTGCGCGCGCTGTCCGCGGGCGCGGATCACGTCGTGACCGGGGACATGGAAGCGGAGCTGCTGGTGCCGTCCGGCTCGGAGGGCTCGCTGGCCGTGGGTGGAGAGGTCCGTGCCCGCCTGCGGCTGGAGAGCTCCACGGCCGGTGAGGAGGAGCGGCGCTGGCTGGAACCCCTGCCGTCCAACAAGGTCCTCAACGACGGCTGGGCGCTGTGCCGGGAGGTGGGCAGCGGCCGGACGAAGGTGCGGCCCCCTCCGTAGGCTTCGGCTCAGCGCTGCTCGGAGAGGATGAGCAGCCCCCGGGACGTGTCCACGACGTAGATGAAGCCGTCCCCCGGCACGCGGATGCCGATGGCGCCCTCGAGCGAGGAGCCCGTGCGGTCCGGATCCGTCTCCCGGTACGTGTTGAAGTACGCGACCTCGCGCGGCTTCGGCGGAATCGACACGTCCAGCACCCGCACGCCCTCCTGGTAGTACGCGACGTACAGCTTCGAGCCCCGGAGGAGGATGTTGTGGATGGAGGTCTCCGGGCGCAGGCCGTACTCGCCAATGAGCTTCATGTTCGCGGGGTCGGTGACGTCCAGCACGCGCAGGTGCGAACCGGGGTACTCGCCGCCCTCGAAGGCGACGGTGCGGCCCGCGAAGGTGCCCACCGCGCTCGCGTGGGCATACTGACCGTCGAAGGAATATCCGCCCATCGGATACACGTGCTCCGCGTCCGCCACGTCGAAGGCGTGGTAGCCCGCTTCCGTATGGCTCACGTAGAGGCGCTCTTCGTACACGAAGGCGTCATGGGGTCCGCTGCCGCCGGCGCCCAGGGACACCCGGTTGAGCTCCACGGGCGCGAGCGGTGAGGACACATCGAAGATGAGCACCGCGTCGCCGGGCGTCGGGGCCATGGCGTAGAGCCGTTTGTCATCCACGAACACGGTGTGCACGTTGAGGGGCGCGTTGGGCACGGCGCGCACGTACTGCGGATCCGCGGGGTTGGAGATGTCGTAGACGATGACGCCCGAGCTGGCGCTCGCGATGTAGAGCGCGTTGTCCTTGGCCCACACGCCGTTCCAGTACGAGTCCCCGGCCAACTGCACGGTCTTCGTGAGCACCGGATGCGAGGGGTCCCTCACGTTGAACACCGCCAGGCCTCCGGGCTTGCTGGCGGTCCCCACGGCGACCACATACGCGTGGCCCTTCGTGACGTAGACGTCCACGGGCATGCCCAGGGAGACAGAGGCCTCGGACACGAGTTTGAGGCCGGAGGACTCGGACTCACCGCGTGTCCGGATGCCCGGGCGCGCCGCGGTGAAGGTGCCCACGGTGCCGACCTTGCCCTGTGCGCACTGGACGTAGCAGCCGTTGATGCGGTCGGGAGTGGGCCGGGTGCAGCCCATGAACACCAGGTCCCGGGCCGGCGAGAAAGGCGTGGCGGGGAGGGTGGCCGAGGTGAAGAACGAGCCCGCGCCAATCTCCTGCCGGGTCAATGCCCGGCCGGAGAGGGTGCCCTTGCCACCCTCGAGCGGCAGCCGGAGGCTGTAGCCGGAGTAGGCGGTGTTGCTCGAGGAGGGACGGGCCTTCAGGGAGTAGAAGCCCACGGTGTCCAGGTCATCGAGCGCGCCTGGAGTGCACGTGGACTGGTCGAAGAGGGACACGTCGTCGCAAGCAGCGACCGCGTCACCCACGGCGAGTTTGAAGGCGCAGTCCGAATAGGGCCCCAGGTCCACGGAGTCGGTGCGCTCGGGGAGCGCCTCCGCGCCGCCGTCCCAGGGCGCGGTGTTCCGTTCGGGAATCACCTCCGCGTCACCGCTGAACGGGGCTGAAGGCGTGGTGCAGGCGGTCAGTGTGGTGAGCAGCAGGAGCCAACGGGAGAACGGAGCCATGCGGAGCGTCCTTTGAAAACGGTTCGGACGCAGGAACGTTCCCCTCACGCGGAGTGCTGGAAATCCCCTCCATCCCGCAAGCATCTCCGTCATGAAGAGAAGGCTCTTGCGCGCCGGGCCGGATAGGCTCACGCGCACGTCATGGCCCTCACGCGTCTGGACATCGCAGGCTACCGCTCCGTGCGTCAGCTCCACCTGGAGCTGGGGCCGGTGACCGTGGTGGTGGGGCCCAACGGCAGCGGCAAGACGAACCTGTACCGCGCGCTGTATCTGCTAGCGGCGGCGGCGGAAGGCCGGCTCGCGCGCACGCTGGCGGACGAGGGCGGCACCCCAAGCGTGATGTGGGCCGGCCCGCGAGACATCAAGAAGCCGGTGCGGTTGCGCGTGACGGTGGACCTGGACGACCTCACCTACGAGCTGCAATGCGGCCTGGTGCCCGGGCCTCCTCCACCGACGATGTTCACCCTGGATCCGGAGGTGAAGGAGGAGCACCTCTGGGCGCACTCCGGAGGCCGGCGTCTGGTGTTGATGGAGCGCAAGGACCGCACGGCCTTCATTCGCGACACGGACGGGAAGCGCGTCACGTTCCCCGCGGAGCTGTGGGGCGCGGAGTCGGTGATGGATCAGCTCGCCGAACCGCACCGTTTCCCACGGCTGGGCGAAGTCCAACGCACGCTGAGCGCGTGGCGCTTCTACCACCACTTCCGCACGGACCCGGACGCGCTGCCCCGGCACCCGCAGGTGGGGGTGCGCACGCCGGTGCTCGCGTCGGACGGGCGCGACCTCGCGGCGGCGCTCCAGACCATCTGGGAGATTGGCGATGACCGCGCCCTGGAGCAGGGCATCGACGACGCCTTCCCCGGCTCCAGGCTGGAGGTGCGAGCGGAGGACGGACGCTTCAGCCTCTTCCTGCACATGCCCGGCCTGTCGAGGCCCATGTCCGCGCCGGAGCTGTCGGACGGGACGTTGCGCTACCTGTGCCTGCTGGCGGCGCTGCTCAGTCCCAGGCCGCCGCCGTTCCTCGCGTTGAACGAACCGGAGACCAGCCTGCACCCGGACCTGCTGGAGCCCCTGGGCCGGCTCATCGTGCGGGCCTCCGAGTACAGCCAGGTCTGGGTGACGACGCACGCGGAAGCCCTGGCGACCGTCATCGCGGACAAGACCGGCACCTCGCCCGTGCACCTGGAGAAGCAGCAGGGCGCGACGACGGTGAAGCGGAACGGGAACGACGAATGACCCCCGGCCTCTACCTCACGCACAAGCCCGTGGGTGCCACCAGCTTCGCCACCGTCCGAGCCTTCCAGGAGGAAGCGCAGGCGACGAGGCCCGGCCGCCGCACGGCGCTGTGCCACGGCGGCACGTTGGATCCGTTCGCGGAAGGGCTGTTGCTGATGCTGGTGGGCCCGGCCACGCACCTCTTCGAACACCTGCACGCGGCGCCCAAGGTCTACGAGGCCCGCGTGGAGTGGGGCACGGAGATGGACACCGGAGACCTGCACGGCCGCCCCGTGCACCAGGGGGACGCGACCGCGCTCACCCCCGAGCAACTCGAAGCAGCGCTGCGCCCGTTCCTCGGCTGGACGGATCAAATCCCGCCCGCCACCAGCGCGAAGAAGCTCGGCGGTGAGCCCGCCTACCGCAAGGCCCACCGGGGCGAAGCCGTGGACCTGCCTCCCTCGCGCGTGTACCTGCACACCGCGCGCTGGCTTTCGCACGACCTGCCCAAAGCCAGCATCCTGGAGCTCACCTGCCGGGGCGGCTACTACGTCCGCTCCCTGGCCCGAGACCTGGGGCGCGCGCTCGGCTGCGGCGCGCACCTCTCCGCGCTGAAGCGCACGGCCATCGGCCCCTGGAAGGACCCGGGCCCCGGCGCGCGCATCGAACGGCACGGCCGCGACCTGCTCCCCTGGACGTCCTCGCGAGCGCTCACCGACCAGGATGTGGGCACCCTGCGCCAGGGCCAGTCCATCGCCACCACACCACTCCAGCCCCCGGACTGGCGCCTGCCACCGGGCTACCCGGAGCCCACGGGCCCGGTGCGCGGCTTCCACCAGGGGAAGTTGACCTTCCTGCTCACCCCGAGGGACGGAGCCCTCTGGCCCGAGACAGAGCTGCGCGGCGGCGTCTAGAACGGGCGCCCCATGGCGCCACCCGACCTGAAGACCGTGGAGCTCACCCCGGAGCTCTGGCCCGACCTCGAGAAGCTCTTCGGCCCCAACGGCGCCTGTGGCGGCTGCTGGTGCATGTACTGGCGCATCCCGGAGGGCGAACGCTACGACGACGTCCGAGGCCCTGAAGCAAAGCGCCGCTTCAAGGCCCTGGTCGCGAGCGGAGAGGCGAAGGGCGTCCTCGCCTATGCGGACGGTGCACCGGTGGGCTGGGCCACCTTCGGCCCGCGCCGCTCTTTCTCGCGCCTGGACCGAGCCCCCAGCTTCACGTGCGATGACGCGGACACCGTCGCCTCCGTGCCCTGCTTCTTCATCCACCGGAACTGGCGCAACCAGGGCGTGGCCACCGCGCTGCTCGCCGCCGTGGAGGCCGCGGTGCGTCGCGAAGGCGCCGCCACCCTCGAAGGCTATCCGGTGAAACCACCCAAGGGCTCGGCGCGTATCAGCAACGGAATGGCCTACACGGGCACGCTCTCGTTCTTCCTCAAGCGGGGCTACGTCCACGTCGCGGACCGTCCCGCCGGCAAGCAGCGCGTGCGCAAGGCGCTCAAGCCCTCGCGCCGGAAGTGATGCCTTTCGTCACCACCCCGGGGCGGGGGGGATGGTGACAGTCATCACCGCTGGTGACTGTTGTCACCACCCCGGCTCTCGCGTCATCGCAGCGTAACCCCATGGAATCCTTCAGGGTGTGCTGGCCCGGGGAGCTGGCACGACGCGCGCAATAGGTCCCGGCATGACTGCTTCCGCAACGGAAGCCGCTCCCACCGGAGATCAAAAATGACCATCGCCAAGTCCGCTTCCACCGCCGTCGCCACCGCCCTCAACAGCAAGCCGGCCCTCGGCAACAAGGAGCTCGCGGTCCTGCGTGGCAGCTCGTCCCCGGCGAAGCAGGCGGCGGAGATGAAGGCCACCCTCAACAACATGAAGTCGCAGATGGCGGGCCTGAAGTCGCAGCTCCACGACCTCCAGTCCCGCCACGCGCACCTCGGTGACCGCTTCTCCGCGCAGGGCCACGGCTGCGTGGGCCCGCGTGACAACTGGCAGCCCAAGGACCTGGGCGCCATGGTGGAGATGAACAAGCTGAACAAGACCTCTGGCTCCATCGGCGCGGAGCAGTTCGCGGACAGCATCGAGGCCGCGGTCGGTGACCTGGACGGCCAGGCCGCCTCCGGTGAGTACCGCGCCGTCGCGGACTGGGCCGCCAACAACCGCGAGCGCCTCACCCCGGAAGCCCGTCAGGTGATGGACATCTACAGCAAGTACGCGGCGGTCTCCCAGGCGCGCGGCGAGTCCGGCATCCCCCAGGGCGACTTCAAGAAGATGCTCGCGGAGATGCGCGACGTGGGTGACGCCAGCGCGAAGAAGGCGCTCGCCAACCTGGACAGCAAGAGCCACGGCGGCACGGTGTCCGGCCAGGACATGGCCCGCGCCATCAAGACGGGCACCGCGGACCACGACGGCCAGGCCGGCGGCGCGGAGCTGAAGGAGTTCGAGAAGTGGGCCTCCAAGAACGAGAGCCGCCTGTCCCCGGAGGCCAAGGAGGTCCTGGACGTCTACCGCAAGCACACCCAGGCGGCGCAGGCCCAGGGCCGCACCGGTCTCACCGACAAGGAGACCGCCGCCATGAACAAGGAGCTGAGCAAGGTGGGCGCCGGTGACGTGAGCGCCCGCAAGGCCACGGAGGCGCTCGACAAGCAGAGCGGCCCCATCTCCGGCGAGGACCTCACCAAGGCCATCAAGGACGGCATCTCCGACACGGACGGCCACTCCTCCACCTCCGAGCTGAAGGAGTTCGAGAAGTGGGCCGCCAAGAACGAGAGCCGCCTCACGCCCGAGGCCAAGGAGGTCCTGAAGACCTACCAGCAGGCCGCGAAGAAGGCCGGCCCGGAGGGCATGACGCAGAAGGAGGCGGACGCCATGTTCAAGAAGATGGATGGCTTCAAGACCTTCCACGACAGCTCCATGCGCGACGCGCTGGAGGGCCTGGACGCCAAGAAGGGCAAGATCTCCGGCAACGACCTGACCGCCGCCATCGAGAAGGGCGCGGGCGACCTGGACGGCAACGCGGCCGGCACCGAGTTCACCGACACGATGAAGTGGGCGCGCCAGAACTACGACCGCCTCACGCCGGAGGCGAAGAAGGTGGTGGACACCTACGAGAAGTACGCCACCCGCTCGCAGGCCCAGGGCTCCACGGGCATCGACCAGAAGGACTTCAAGAAGATGATCAACGAGATGAAGTTCGTCAGCAACCCGCGCCCCACGCGCCCCGTGTTCTACGCGGCCTGATGTGAAGCCGGGGGGAGCGAAGTCGAAGCAGGGGGGATTGGAAGTCAGAGGGGTCCCGGACCTTCGGGGGAGGGTCCGGGGCCCTTCTTTTTTCTACAGGCGCGTCAGTGCTTCTTCGCCTTGGCGATGGTGGCGTGCGCTTCCTTCACCACGTTCTCCACGGTGAATCCGAACTTCTGCTGCAGCGCCTTGATGGGGGCGGAAGCGCCGAAGCTGCGCATGCCGATGATGCTGCCGGTGTGTCCCGTCCAGCGCTCCCAGCCGAACGCCGCGCCCTTCTCCACCGCGACGCGAGCCTTCACGCCCGGGGGCAGCACGCTGTCCTGGTACTCCTGGGGCTGCTGCTCGAACAGCTCCCACGAAGGCATGCTCACCACGCGGGCCTTCACGCCCTCGGCCTTGAGCTTCTCCGCGGCCTCCACCACCAGCGCCACCTCCGTGCCCGTACCGATGAGGATGACGTCCGGCGAGCCGCCCTCCGCCTCCAGCAGCGTGTACGCGCCCTTGGCCGTGCCGGAAGCGGGAGCGAACTTCGTGCGGTCCAGCGTGGGCACCGGCTGGCGCGACAGCACGAGCACCACCGGGTGGTGCTTCTGCTGCGCGATGTAGCGCCACGCCTCGGCCACCTCGTTGGCGTCGCCGGGGCGCAGCACCACGTTGCCCGGCACCGCGCGCAGGGACATCAGCTGCTCCACCGGCTGGTGCGTGGGGCCGTCCTCGCCCAGGCCGATGGAGTCGTGCGTGAAGATGTGGATGGACGGAATCTCCATCAGGGACGACAGGCGCATGGAGGGGCGCTCGTAGTCACTGAAGATGAGGAACGTGGCGCCGTAGCCGCGCACGTGGCTCAGGTTGAGACCGTTGACGATGGAGCCCATCGCGTGCTCGCGCACACCGAAGTGGATGTTGCGGCCCGAGTACTCGCCCGGCTTGATGGACGTGGACGCGGAGATGTACGTCTTCGTGGACGGGTTCAGGTCCGCGGAGCCGCCGACGAGCCACGGGTAGTTCTTCGCCAGCGCGTTGAGCACCTTGCCGCCGGACTCACGGGTGGCCATGCCCTTCGCGTCCGCGGGGAACACGGGCAGCTCCTTGTCCCAGCCCTCGGGCAGCTCGCGCTTGAGCAGCGCCTCCAGCTCACGAGCCAGCTCCGGGTGCTGCTTGCGGTAGTCCGCGACGGACTTCTCCCACGCGTCGTGCAGCGCCTTGCCACGAGCGCCCATGCGCTCCTGGAAGCGCTCGCGCACGCCGTCGGGCACCAGGAACTGCGCGTCCTCGGGCCAGCCGTAGGCCTTCTTGGTGGCCTTGATTTCGTCGGCGCCCAGGGGCTCGCCGTGGGCGCTGGCGGAGCCCTGCTTCTTGGGCGAGCCGAAGCCGATGAACGAGTTGACGATGATGAGCGTGGGCTTGCCGCGCTCGTCCTTGAAGGACTTGTAGGCCTTGGACAGCGCGTCCAGGTCATTGGCGTCGGTGACCTTGAGCACGCGCCAGCCGTAGCCCTCGAAGCGGCGGCCCACGTCTTCCGTGAAGGCCAGGTCGGTGCTGCCGTCGATGGAGATGTGGTTGCTGTCGTAGATCCAGCACAGGTTGGGCAACTGGAGGTGGCCCGCGAGCGAAGCGGCCTCGGACGCCACGCCTTCCATCATGTCGCCGTCGCCGCAGAGGGCGTAGACGTCATGGGTGAACAGGTCGAAGCCGGGCTTGTTGAAATGGGCGCCCAGCCACTTGCTGGCGATGGCCATGCCCACGCTGTTGGAGACGCCCGCGCCCAGGGGGCCGGTGGTGGTCTCCACGCCGGTGGTCCAGTGGTACTCCGGGTGGCCCGGGGTGGCGGAGTCCAGCTGGCGGAAGTTGCGGATGTCGTCCAGGGACACGGCCGGCACGTCGGTGACCTTGGCGTCCTTCACGCGCTTCACGCCAGCCAGGTGCAGCAGGCTGTAGAGCAGCATGGACGCGTGGCCATTGGACAGGATGAAGCGGTCGCGGTCCGGCCAGTTGGGCTGGGCCGGGTCGTAGCGCAGCTCCTGCTGCCACAGCTGGTAGGCCACGGGAGCCAGCGCCATGGGCGCGCCCGGGTGGCCAGAGTGGGCCTTCTCCACCGCGTCCATGGACAGCGTGCGGATGGTGTTGATTGCCTGGGTATCGATTTTCTCGGTCGTCATGCGGCCTCCCGCGCAGGACTGCGTCGCGGGCGCACCATGCCGTAACTGGAGCCGCCGCGCCGCACGAAACACGCCCGTCCGTCGGCAGGCACACCGACGGGCGGGCGGGCTCGCACCTTTCCGGGAATTAACGCCGCGCCATCGCCCCCCGGGGCGTCTTCCCCCGGGTGAGGTGGTTCACCGCCTCACCCAGTCCCTCCACGGTGAGGGAGAACATGGGGAACACGTTGGCGATGACCGCGATGCTGCCCGAGCGCCACGACCCGCGAGGCTCCGGGTTGAGCCACACGTTGCGCTCGAAGTGCTGCGCCAGTTGCATCAGCCACGTGAGCCCTTCCAGGCCCTCCTGGCGGTACTGGCCATTGGCATCCGTGCGGATGCCCAGCTCATACGGGGCCATGGACGCATCGCCCACCATCACCAGCTTGTGATGCCTTCCCACCTGCGCGGTGAGCTCCGGCACGGTGATGCCGCCCGTCAGCTGCGGCGTGGCGTACAGCTTCCCGTAGACGCAGTTGTGGAAGTAGTAGGTGCGCAGCTCCTTGAAGTGCGTGGCCTGGCTGGCGACGCTGAACAGCCGGCTCACCAGGTGCGCGTATGGGTCCATGGACCCGCCCACGTCCATGCACAACACCACGCGCGTGTTGGGCCTGCGCGGCGGACGTGTCACCACCTCCAGCTCGCCCGCGTTCTTCGCGGTGGCGGCGATGCTCTCGTCCACGTCCAACTCTTCAGCCACACCCTCACGCGCGAAGGCCCGCAGCTTGCGCAGCGCCACCGCCAGCTGCCGCGTGTCCAGCACCAGGTCGTCGCGGTAGCCCGCGTACTTCCGAGCCCCGGCCTGCCACAGCGCCTGGCCCTGCCGCCCGCCCGTGCCGCCAATGCGCACGCCCTGCCGGGCGACGCCGTTGTTGCCAAAGGCAGACGCGCCGCCCGTGCCCACCCAGCGGTTGCCGCCGTCGTGGCGCTCGGTCTGCTCCTTCAGGCGCTGCTCCAGCTGCCGCCGCAGCTCCTCAGGGTCCCACTGCTCCAGGAGCGCGATCTCCTCCGGGCTCAGGTCGGTGCGCTCCTTGGCCTCCTCCAGCCAGGACAACAGCTCCTCGGTGAGCTTCAGCGCGTCGGAAGCGACGCCCTGGAAGTGGGAGAGGAACGCCTGGTCAAAGGCATCCAGCTGCGTCTCCGAGTGCACCAGGAGCGCGCGAGCCACGTGATAGAACCCATCCAGGCTGCTGTCATGCAGCCCGGCCTTCAGCGCCCCGGCGAGGGCGAGCGCTTCCTGCGCGCCCACCTTCACCCCGCGCTTTCGCAGCTCGTAGAAGAACGGCAGGAACATGGCGTGGCTCCCGGGCTGTCTTAAGCGCGCGTCCGCCGGCCGCGTCCAAAGGCTTCCGCCACCGCCACCAGGTCCTGCTCCTTCTTGAGCAGCGCGCCCAGGAACGGCAGCTGCTCCTCCAGCTTCAACTCCACGACGCCGTTGGCCTTGAGCACGGAAATCCAGTCGATGAGCTCGCTCGTGGACGGCCGCTTGCGCAGGCGCGTCATCGCGCGCAGCTCGTAGAAGACCTTCATCGCCTGGTCCGCCAGCGAGGAGTCCAGCCCCGGGTGGTGCACGTCCACGATGCGTTGCATGAGCTCGCGCTCCGGGAAGTCGATGAAGTGGAACACGCACCGGCGCAGGAACGCGTCAGGCAATTCCTTCTCGTTGTTGCTGGTGATGAGCACCACGGGGCGGTTCTTCGCCACGACCTCGTCGTTGGTCTCGGAGATGCGGAAGCGCATCCGGTCCAGCTCGTGGAGCAGGTCGTTGGGGAACTCCAGGTCCGCCTTGTCCACTTCATCGATGAGCAGCACCACGCGCTCCGGAGAAGCGAAGGCCTCGCCCAGCGGCCCCATGCGGATGTATCGCCGGATGTCTCGCACGTCTCCGTCCCCGAAGCGCGAGTCATACAGCCGCTGCACGGTGTCGTAGACATACAAACCGTCCTGCGCGCGCGTGGTGCTCTTCACGTGCCAGGTGAGCAGCTTCAATCCCAGCCCCTGGGCAATCGCTTCCGCCAGCAACGTCTTGCCCGTCCCGGGCTCACCCTTGACCAGCAGGGGGCGCTGGAGCGTGAGGGCGCAGTTGACGGCCGCCTGCAGGCCCTCGCTCGTGAGGTAGGAGTCGGTGCCGCGGAAGCGAACGGGAGTGGGAACCGGAGTCATGGATGGTTCCTTTAACATCCTGGGGAATGTTTCCATCCCTAGACGGGCGGATGGGTGTATATCCTGCCCCACATGGCCCCACTTTCCCTTGAAACCGAACTTCGCGACATGGTCCGCCGCGAGTTGCAACTGCAACTGGCTCCCGTTCAGAAGGCCGTGGCCCGTATGGCCAAGGGGCTGGATGCGTTGGATGCGCTGCGCGCGGTGACCGACCGCCTGGCGCCGCTGTCCAGCCGCCTGGGAGCCGTGGCGGGCGTGCGCACGCCCTCGCTGGCGCCGGAGCCGGTTGCCCGCCGCCGTCCGGGCCGTCCGCCGAAGTCCGCCGCGAAGGCCGCGCCCGCGAAGGCCGCGCCCGTGAAGACGCCGGCCGCGAAGGCCGCGCCCGTGAAGGCGCCCGCCGCGAAGGCCGCGCCCGTGAAGGCGCCCGCCGCGAAGTCCCCGGGCCGTCCGCCGAAGGTCGTCGCCGCGGAAGACAACCAGGCCTGCGCCGTCATCGGTTGCAAGCGCCAGAGCCGCTCCAAGGGCTACTGCTCGGCGCACTACCAGAAGCTGCGCCTGCTCATCCGCACGGGCCGCCGCCCGGACGCGTGGGTGGATGGCGCGAAGCCGCAGTCGGTCCCGGACCTCACGCTGCCGAGGGGTCGCGCGGGCAGCCAGGCGCTGAAGGAAGCGGCGAAGCCGGCCGCGCCCGCGGTGCCGCCCAAGCCCAAGGCGTGGCTGCGCAAGAAGGGCTCCAGCGGCGGCATGGTGTCGCTGACCTGACGGAGGACGTCGTCCGTGCTCCTCCCCGCGTGACGGGTCGCCCCGAGCGGCCCGCCGTGCGTGCCTCGGGACCGACACGGGTTGCTTCCTTCGATTGACATGCGGGCCGTGGCGGTGTGAATCCCGGCCCCATGAGCGAGCAATATCCAGTCACCGTCGCGGTCCGCCGTCCCGACGGTTCGGTGGAGCAGGTCCGGGTGGGCACGGCGTACAAGAACGGTGAAGGCTTCACGCTGCAACTGGGCGAACTGTCCATGAGCGCCACGCCCGTCGCGGCGTCGGCCCCGGCGTATCGCCGTCCCGCGGCCTCGGGCGCCCCGTCCGGTGGCGGCGGTGGTGGTGGCGACGGCACGCTCCTGCCCAACTACGGCCGCAGCAAGGGCGCCCCCGTCTACGGCGCCAGCCTCCAGGACCTGGAGTTCTACGCCAACGGCGCGCGCCGCTCCCTGTCGGACCCCAGCAAGTCGCGCTGGCACGACAAGGAGCGCCAGCTCCTGGCCTCCATCGAGACGGAGATCGCCCGGCAGCGCGGTGAGGGCGGCGGCGGTGGCGAGCCTCCCGCGCGCGGTGGCGCTGGAGGCCGGGGCGGTGGCTACGGCTACGGCAACCCGCCGGACGACGGCGAAATCCCGCCCCCCGGCGACGACGACAACATCCCCTTCTAAAGGGGGACGATCCAATCGGACCCGCCCCGCGCAATATTCGAAGAGGGACAAGGTGCGGTTCGCGGGAGATCCGACTTTTCGTGCCCTGCGTAGTGCAGCCGGGCCCGGTGCGACCTGCTGGCAATGGGGGGGGAGGCGCGGCGGGCTTGTCGTCAGTCCACCGCCCGCCCGGCAGGGGGCGGCGGACCCTTCCCGACGGGAGGGCCATTGACAGTGTCAAGCCAATGGCAGACACCGTGAGTCTCTCGGGCGTCCACTGACAGTGAATTGACACGTCGCGTGTGATTCATTCCACGTCGATGGCTTCACTTCTGAAACATTCCGCATCCTGCGGATTTCACAGGCCTCCTGGGCTGTTCTGTCCTGGCCTGTACTTCACGAATGACGCGTCCAGAAACAGGAACTCCGTCTTTCCAAGGGCTTAGGAAGTGGCCTGGAACGTGCTCTATGCACGCGTGCCAGGGAATCCATCCCGTCCGGCGAGGCTGTGAAATCGCGAGGCCATGGTAATGACCGAACGGGTGTGTGTGGTGGGCGCGGGTTCGTTCGTCCCAGCACGGACCATCTCCAACGAGCGGATCGCGAAAGCCATCCCCGGTTGGTCGGCCGCCCGCATCGAAGAGAAGATTGGCATCAAGGAGCGCCGCTTCCTCTGGGACTTCGACGACGAGACGGGCCGCGCCATCCCCCCGCCGGACGACGTGCTGGGGCGCTTCTATCCGGCGACCAACACGGACATGTGTGAGGTGTCGCTGCGCCAGGCCCTGTCCCGCGGCGGCGTGGATCCGAAGGAGCTGGACGCGCTCTTCGTGGTGACGTGCACCCCGGACGCGCCGCACTTCAACCACGACGCCATGGCGTTGCACGAGCGGCTGGGCCTGCGCGAGGACGCCTTCGCGCTGGTGGTGGATGACGGCTGCGGCGGCACGCCCTACGTGCTGGACCTGGTGCGCAAGATGATGGACGGCGGCCGCTTCCGCACGGTGGCGGTGGTGGCCTCGGCGTTCACGTCGCCGCTGCTCAACCGGGAGGTCTACACGGACGAGTTGCCGCCCACGCCGGGCCGCCCCAAGGCGCTCAACGCCTACCTGTCCATGTATGTCTTCGGTGACGGCGCGGGCGCGGTGGTGCTGCGCAAGCAGGAGGGTGACGAGGACGGTCCGGGCATCCTCTCCTCGTTCTCCGGCAACGCATACGCGGAGCTGGTGACGCGCCGTGGCGGCGGCATGCTGAAGCTGCCCTACCAGCCGGGCCGCACGCGCCCGTCCGACATGGCCTTCGTGGTGGACGGCTTCAAGGTCGCGCGCAGCTACCCGGAGTACATGCAGAAGTGCCTGGACGCGGTGCTCACCCCCACGCTGCGTGAACAGGTGAAGCGCTACTACTTCCACCAGCCCAACAAGCGGGTGATGGACTCGTTCGTGACCCGGGCGGGTCTGCCCAAGGAGTCGGTGGCCTGCAACGTGGATCGCATTGGCAATACGTCCGCGGCCGGGATGTTGATTCTTCTGGCGGACGACCTGGAGCAGGGTCGTGTTGCACTCGGCAGTGGGGACCTGGTGGTGGTGGCGGCTGTCGGAGCCAACGTCCATTATGGGGCCCAGCTCGTGCGGCTGTAGCGCGCACGCGTGTTCATCTCCTCCCCCCCGGAGATTCCCCCCTCTATGAGTGAGCAGCGCAAGGAAGTCACGGTCCTGGAGCCAGCCATTGCCCAGGATCTCGAGAAGCGTTTGGCCCTGGCGACCCCCGACGACACGGCCCGAGGAATGTTCTTCAACGGCGCGTTGAACGCGGTGCGCATCCTGGGCGGCGATGCCGCGGTGGAGAAGTGCCTGGCGGTGGTGCAGGAGAAGAAGTTCGTCGACTTCTTCAACTACCCGGTGGCGGGCTTCCTGAAGTTGTCCTTCACGGGAGCGCAGTTGATGGGCCCGCAGCTGGGCGGCTTCGACGCGATGTTGCGCAAGATGGGCACGCAGGCGACCACGGACTTCCTGTCGTCGGCGGCGGGCAAGACGCTGCTGCTGCTCGCGGGCGACAGCCCCAGGCGGCTGGTGACGAACCTGCCCACGGGCTACCGCGCGGCGGTGAGCTACGGCGAGCGCAGCGTGGAGTGGTCCAGCGACCGCGCGGGCAAGCTCATGATGAAGCGGGACTTCATGCCGCCCGCGTACCACGAAGGCGTGCTCCAGGGCGTCATCGAGGCGCTCGGTGCCCGAGGCGTCCAGGTGAAGGGCCGGCAGACGGGTCCGGTGGACACGGAGTACGCGCTGTCCTGGCAGTGACCGGAGCACGAACCCAGCGGTCCTCGCTGTCCTCGAAGAAGGATGGGTTTGAACATGACTCAAGGACAGGCGGGGGCCCCGGTGCGGCTGCAGTCCGGCGACGAGTGGGTGTATGCCTTTCGCTCGCAGGAGGACGCCGCGACGCCACCGGATGACGCGGTGTGCGCGGCGGCGCCCTTCACGCCCACCGTGAAGCTGGGCGCGGGCCTGTATGTGCCCGCGGGCGACGGCGGCTACGAAAGGGTGGGCTCGGCCACGGCCTGCTTCCGGCTGACGGACCGGGCCTTCACGCCAGGCACGCAGGTCCCGTTCTACGCACGCTTCCTCCTTCCGGTGGGAGCCTTCACCGCGCAGGGCGAGTGCGTGCTCGTGAGCAACGACCAGCCCCAGGCGGGCGTGGTGCTCGCGGGGGGGGCGCTCAAGCTGGTGGAAGTCCCGCCGGGCTTCGTGGGCGGCGTGATGACGAACCTGAGCGTGTTCAACCCGCTCAAGCTGCCCGGCTTCGCCACGGGCTCGTACTACACGCTCTACACCTTCCGGAAGGAAGGCACGGGCGCCGCCGCGCCCTGAGCGTCACCCCAGGATGAGCAGGAATGTCGGGGATGCCTGGGAGAATACGTCCCTGGGCATCCGACGCCATCACCAGGGGGACGACGCATGGAAAGCAGGTGGAATCCGCTCTACGAATCGCTGGGCTATTGCCCGCCCGCGAGCGGAAGGGCCGTGCCGGCGGGAGCACCGCCGCCGGAGGACACGGACCTGCCCCTCCTCGGCCCGGAGGAGCTGGAGGCGCTCAAGACCGCCTTCCTGCGGGAGCCGGAGGACGTGCTGCGCTGGACGGAGAGTGGCCTGGGCGCGAGGGTCACGGTGGGCGCGTTCGTGGAAGCGCTGCGAGAGCTTGAGCTGCTCTTCACGGACCCCGGCCAGCTCCAGGAGCAGTTGGACGCGACGGAGCGCCACGCCCGTCAGGGGACGGGAGGTCTGCCCGCGGATTTCACCTTCCCGCTGAGGACGGAGGAGATCCCCATCGACCCCACGCGCACGCGCTTCGAGCCGCAAGCGGACCTGCGAGGCTGGCTGTTGTTCAGCGGCCCCGTGTGGCTGGAGCAGGGCGCGGCGGCGCGGCAGGCCCCATTCCGCTGGCACTTCGGGGCGAAGAGTCGCTTCGTCTACCCATTGCGAGAGCCGGAGCCCGGCCGCCCGGTGGAGGTGGCGCTCTTCGGAGACTTCGGCACGGGCGAATACTCCTCCCGGTACATCGCCCGGCAGCTGGTGATGCGCGGCGAGCGCCTGGACTGCGCGGTGCACCTGGGTGGTGTCTTCTACTCGGGCCGCCAGGGCGAATTCGACGCGCACCTGGCGGAGCCGCTGGAGCCACTGCTCGGGACGACGGCGCTGCTGACGTTGAACGCGCCGCCGGAGATGCGCTCGGGATCGGGGGCCTACTTCCGCTACCTGGACGAGCGGCGGGGCGCGAGCTCCCGTCACCCGCAGGAGGGCAGCTACTTCAGCCTCGCCGCGGAGCGTTTCCAGCTCATCGGTCTGGACACCGCGTGGTTCGAAGCGGGCCGTCACCGCGAGCCCGCGCTGCTGCAATGGTTGGAGCAACGCCTGTCGGAGGGACGCCGGCGGGGAGCGATGAACATCCTGCTGACCCACGCCGCGCCCTACGGCCCGGGCGCGGAGCAGCTCGCCCCGCTGGTGACGGAGGACCTGCGCACCCTGGTCGTGGAGCGCGAGTGGGTGGACCTCTGGTGCTGGGGAGGCGCCCAGGCCGGAGCGCTCTACGACCGCGCCCCGGGCCTCCCCTTCGTCGGCGCGAGCCTGGGCCACGGAGGCTTTCCCTCCGAGCGCAGGGATGCCCCGGAGTACCCGGTGGCACCGGTTCGCTTCTTCGAATCCCGGCCGCGCTTCCCGGAATGGACGGGCGTGCGCCAGGACCGGGGCAACCACGGTCACGCGTCGCTGTGGCTGCACGCGGACGGCAACGCGTCGCTGCGCTACACGGACTGGATGGGCCAGGTGCGCTGCGAGGCGACCCTCTCACGCCGGGTCCCCAAGGAGCCCGTGACGCTGAAGACGCTCGACGTGAGGGAGTAACTCAGGGCCCCTGAATGCCGCGCTCCTTCATGTACTTGCGCAGGCCCGCGGCGCCCTGGGCGCGCACCCTGTTGTGCAAGAGCGGCGTCCACCCGAGCGCCCATCCCACCGGCCCCAGCGCCTGCCGCGACCAGGTCCAGAAGGGGAACCGGTCGGTGTGGCGGATGATCTTCCCGTCAGCGAACTCGAAGGTCGCGTCGATGCGGTTGAGCACCTTCCGGCCCGTCTGGCTGAAGGTGTAGGTCGCATCCCAGTGGGCGCTGCCGGTGCGGTCATCGGCCTGGACCTGACTGAAAACGAGCTCCAGGTCCTTGCCGCGCTCCAGCAGCATGCGCCACATGGAGGTGGCCCCCGCGTAGCGCAGGCCCTGGAACACGGCGTCGTTGAACTCCACGTCCGGGTGGTAGCAGGCGGCCATGCCGTCCGCGTCGCGCCGCTGGAAGGCCGAATAGAAGTCGGTGATGAGCTGGGCGTTCGGGTGCATGCCGCCGGTCTAGCGGAACTGCCGAGCAATGGAAGGGGCCGCATGGCAGAGTCCGCCGCATGGCTCGCGACATCGTCATCTGGCCCCACAAGGTTCTCACCACGTCTACCCAGCCCGTCACCGACTTCGGCCCGGCGCTCGAAACGCTCCTCCAGGAGATGGCGGAGGCCATGGCGGAAGCCAAGGGCATCGGCATCGCGGCCAACCAGGTGGGAGTCCCCCTGCGAGTGGCCATCGTCGGCCGCGAGGACGGCACCCAGTTCGAAATCGTGAACCCCCAGATACTCTCGAAGGAGGGGAGCGTGAAGCTGGAGGAGGGCTGCCTCTCCGTGCCGGACGTCTGGGAGAAGTGCTCCCGCGTCGAGCGCGTGAAGGTCCGCTACCAGGACAAGACGGCCCAGTGGCACGAACTGGAGGCGGACGGCCGGCTCGCGCACGTGCTCCAGCACGAAATCGACCACCTGGACGGCCACGTCTTCGTGGACCACCTCTCCAGCCTGAAGCGCACCCTCATCCTGGACCGCATGAAGAAGCTGCAGAAGTCGCTCGCGCGCCGGAAGGAAGAGCCCGCCGACGGCAAGGGAACGAAGCGCTCCTGACGCATGGAACCGCACCCTGTCCCCCGCAAGGTCCTGGCCTACCGTGAGGAGTACCGGGCCCAGGCCATCGGGCCCGGCTACCGGGGGCAGGTCCACTTCGCCTTCACCAGCCTCGTCTGCCTGGGGGGAATCGCCCTGGTGCTGAGCCAGCTGGAGGCCCCCCGCCTCTGGGAGCTGCTCGGAGTCCCTGCGGTCATCGCGCTCGCGAACGTGGTCGAGTTCCTCGGGCACCGGGGCCCCATGCACCACCGCACCCGGGGCCTGGGCCTGATGTTCGAGCGGCACACCGTCCAGCACCACCGCTTCTTCACCCACGAGGCGATGGCGTACGAGTCCAGCCGGGACTTCAAGATGGTGCTCTTCCCGCCGGTGCTGCTCCTCTTCTTCCTGGGAGCCATCGCCGCCCCGCTCGGAGCGCTTTGCTTCCTGCTGATTTCCCCCAACGCGGGCTGGATCTTCGTCGCCACGGCGCTCGGCTACTACCTGGCGTACGAGTGGGTGCACTTCACCACGCACCTGCCGAGCAACCACTGGAGCGCCAGGCTGCCCGGCATCTCCTTCCTCCGGCGCCACCACCAGGTGCACCACGATCCCAGCCGGATGGGCCGCCACAACTTCAACATCACCTTCCCTCTGGCGGACGGGCTCTTCGGGACACGATGGCGCGCCCCACTGGATGAGGAGCAGGCGGCGCGCCGAGGGAAGTGACGGGGAAAGAAGAAAGCCGGAGCTGGGGGTTCACACCCTGGAACGGCGTGTTCATATCCCCGGCGGCTGGGACGAATGATCAGGCCCGGATCAATCAGGGTTTGACGTCGCCGAACCGAAGCGTTAGAGACTGAACCCCCGCGCAACGAACCGCTGGCCCTCGGGCCTCGGGAAGTCAGCGCGGGGGAAGAAAAGGATCGACGAAGGTTGTTGATCCCGAACGCGGCAAAGAGGTAGAAGCCGCGCCCCGCCCGAACCGGACCGAAGGCAGCAGCTCGGAACGCAGAGAGCGGACAGCAGCAAACGGTCACCACCAAAATGGTTGATCGCGGATGCGGTGGTGGTACAAGCCGCGCCCCTCACCTCGAAGCCCGCGCACTGGCGCGGAAGGCACTTCGAGGAGAGAGCAGCACCGACAAGGAAATAGGGCAGTCAACGAGCGAGTTGACAGCGAACGCGGCGAAGAGATAGAAGCCGCGCCCCACCGAAGAAGCAGCGGTCCGGAAGGCAACACGACGGACGCAAAGCGGTGAGGAAAGCTGACAGCAAGCGGTTGACAGGGAAGACGGCGAAGAAGTAGAAGCCGCTCCCCTTCGAAAAGAAACGGCGGAAGTCACTGGACGGCGCCGACGAACTTCGAAGCAGCCCGCAGGACGCAAAAAGCGAAGTTGACGCTGACTGCGAACTGAAATAGAAGCTGCAACCCCGCTGGTTGAAGCGAAACCAGCAGCGAAGTAGACGGTAGCAAAAGTCGCGAAGCAAGACAAGCGGCTCGGTCTTTGAAAACCAAATAGCAAGCCCAAGCAGTAATGGATTGCGGAAACCCGCAGTCAATTTTTTGAGGGCGCTTCACCTCAAGAGCAGCGCTGAAAAGCGCAGCGAGAGGG